>JANYIU010000314.1 GCA_025361955.1 Holophagaceae bacterium | reverse complement strand
TGAGGGCGATCCGTCCTCCGCGCGGCTGGCCCTCTCCGTGCGGCGGGACAGCAACTTTCGCGACAAGGTGCTGATGGTCCCCGCAGAGAAGATCAAGATCCACACGGAGTCCTCGGGGCGCATCGTGGAGAAGACGCTGCCCGAGCGATTGCAGGAACTGGGCCTCGCCTCCGGGACCCGGGACCGGAACGTGATCGTCTCGAACCAGTTCGCCATCGTACCCGTGCCCGCCCGGAACATGCATGGCGCTTGGCCGGAGGGAGTGCCCCCCCGCGCGGCTTTCAATTTCAGTATCTACCCCTATGGCTCCACGAACTTCATCATCACCGATGTCATCGAGGGCAGTCATGAGGCCATCGTGGGGCCGGGCAACCACCAGTTGCTGTTCGCCAACAGCCACGGGCAGAAGGCGCCCTTCACCGCCAGCCGCGCCGAAGACCGCCAGGACCTGCTGCAGATGGAGCGGGAACTGAAGGCCAAGGGCATGGACGTGGATGTCCAGCGTTACTACCTGATCCAGATCCCCCTGCGCCGGGACGGACGCGCTATCCAACTCAGCAACATGGGCACGCCGCCCTTCCCGCGCGCCTATAAAAGTCCCAGTTACATGTTGGAGGACACGGAATTTCCTGGCCAGCCCCCGTCCGCCAGCGCCGATGCGTTAGGCATGATGTACAAAGGCGCTGCAAAGGAGGAGGCCAAGCGGGCCGAGCCCGGTCTGGACAAGGTCGCCATCGGCCATGGCGAAGCGGAAGGCGCTTACTTCAAGGGCTCGGGCTACCAGGGCGCCCGCGCCGAGGAACCCATCCGCGTGACGGTGGTCTACTTTGTCACCCCCGTGGGCAGGATCACCGAGAAGGACATGGACGCCTTCGCCAAGGCCTTCTCCCAGTGGGATGCCCGAGCCATCTGGGGGGGCAGCTTCGTGACCAAAGAGACGAACTGAGTCCGCGCGAAAGTCCGCTCATGAATGCCCCGGGCCCGGGGCTAGTTCCTCAACTCACGCGGAGATGGCCTGCCGATGGGTCTTGATCTCTTCAATGAGTCCGCGGATATCCCCTAGCTCTGTGCCCGGATTCATGAGGGTCAGGCGCAACCAGCGCCGGCCCCGGAAGTTGGTGGTGGTGAGGTAGAAGTCGCCCTGGTCCAGCAGGCGTTTGCGGATCTCCAGCTGGAGCTCGTCCGAGCCATCCAACCGGAAACAGACGATGTTGAAGGGGGGATCCATGGCGACCTCGAAGCCGGGCAGGGGAGTGATGTACCGGCTCACCTCCTGCGCCAGATCCGCCTGCCGCTCGATGTAGCGGGCCAGGGCCGCTTCTCCTTCCGCGGCGATCGCCAGGAACGAGCGCAGGCCGATGGCGCCCTTGGTGCACTCCACAGTGCGATGGATGAGATCGACGCCCGGCTGATCCTTGTCGTGGAAGAGGTAGCTGGCTTCCTGGTGGAAAGCTCCGTCCAGATGGCGCTGGTCCCGCACCAGCACCGCCGCGCAGACAATGGGCGCGCGCAGCATCTTGTGGGTGTCCCACACCAGGGAATCCGCCAGCTCCACGCCATCCAGCAGGCCGCGATAGCGCTCCGAAAGCAGGGCGGAAGCGCCGTGGGCGCCATCGACATGGAGCCAAACGCCCGCTTCCCGGCAGACTTCCGCCACTGCGCGAAGGGGATCGAAGAGTCCCGCCGGCGTGCTGCAGGCATTGGCGACCACCGCGAGGATCCGGGAGCCCCGGTCTTGCAAATCGCGGAGAAACCCGCGCAAGGCCCCGGGGAGGATCTTTCCGTCAGCGTCCAAAGGCGGCGACAGGAGGGCCTCCCGGCCCAGGCCCAGGATGTCGGCGGCCCGGCCGATGGAGTAGTGGCAGACTTCCGGTGCCACGAGTAGCAGATCGCGGGGGATGCCCTTCTGCCAAGCATCAGGCGCCACGCAACCCCGGGCCGCCATGAGCGCCGTGAGGTTGGCCAAGGAGCCCCCATGGGTGAGCGTGCCTCCGCCGACAAGGCCCTGGGGCGAGGATTCACCGGGCAGAGGCGACGGGTTCCAGCCGACCTTCTTCAGCATCCAATTCAGCAGGAGATAGTCGACCGTGGCCCCGGAAGGACCCATCTCGTACAGCACGGGACCGTTGTTGGTGAAGGCATCCACCAGGGCACCCAGCGCTCCCATGGGATGGGGGACGGCCACCTGATGGGCCATGTAGCGCGGGTCATGGAGCCGGGTAGCTGCGGCGAGATACGACTCCAGGAAGCGGGTGAACGCTTCGCCCTCAAGGCCCCCATGCTCTAGCCAGTGTTCCACCCGCAGTTCCGCGGCGAGTTCGGCCATGGGGGGCTGCTGGATGACCTTGCCTGTCCGGGCGTTGGCCCGCTGAGCATAGGATTCGAGTGCGTGGATGGTCGTGATGCAATCGTCAAGGAACGCCATGGGCTCCTCCTGAACGGTCAATCGTGGCACTCACACCCGCTGTAGGTCTCTGCGCATTGGTAGCAAAAATGGATCAATAATAGCTGAATATGCTAAATTAAATCTATTTCATGGTGGATTATGCTAATTCCAGATCTGGATGCCTTCGACCGGGAGATCCTCAGGATCCTCCAGGGCAATGGCAGGCTCAGTAACGCGGAGCTTTCGGAGCGGATCCACCTCTCGCCGACTCCCTCGCTGCGGCGGGTGAAGGCTCTGGAGCAGGCGGGCATCATCGCGGGCTACCAAGCGAAGCTGGACCGGCACAAGATCGGGCTGGGTTTGACCGTGATCGTGGGGGTCAAGGTGGACGGCCACCGCGATGCCAATGCTGTGGCCATCCAGGAAGCCTTCCGGGCGATGCCGGAGGTGATCTCCTGCCACCTGGTCTCCGGCGAGGTCGATTTCCTGCTGGAGTGCGTCTTCCCGGACATCGCCCGCTACGAGCAATTTCTCCTGGGCCGGCTCCTCAAACTCCCGATGGTGAAGGATGTGCAGAGCAATTTCGTGATTCGAACCGTGAAGGGGGGCGCCCCGCTGCCACTGGACCATCTGGAGGGCAAGGGGGTTTAGGACAGCTACCGCTTGGCAAAACCCTGACTCGTTCGTCGCTCAGCTTGTCTGTTTGCGGAAGTCGCCGCAGGACCTCTGAACCTGACCGGTCACAAGAGCTTGACCCGAAAAACCTCGGACAATGTCTTTTGGATCTCTCGCATGCTGTAGGGTTTCTTCAGCACCCATACCTGCGGAATGCCCGCCAGGAGAGCTTCCGTTTTGAGGTCCATGAAGCCCGTGGAAAGGACCACCGGAAGCTCGGGGCATTGGCTCCGCAACTGGATGAGGGTTTCGATACCCGTGAGGCCAGGCATGTTTTGGTCCAGGATCACCAGATCGAAACCCGAACGGAGGTCCGGGCGGGCCAAGGCCTCTTCGCCGCAGGATGCGGTCGCCACGGTGTGGCCCAGCGATTCAAGCAGGGTGGGAATCGTTTCCAGAATGATCCCCTCGTCGTCCACCAGCAGGATCCGGCAGGGTTTCCCAAGTGCTTCCTGAACCGGTCCCTCGGCGGGCTCCGGGTCCTGGTCGTTACCGGGGTTCGCGGGCAACTGCAGGATGACAGTGGTCCCCTTACCTACCTCGCTCTGCAGTTTCACGGTGCCTCCGTGGGCCCGCAACGTGCCGTAGACGCGAGACAGTCCCAGCCCGGTTCCCTTGCCGATAGGCTTCGTGGTGAAGAAGGGTTCCATGGCCTTGGCCATCACTTCCGGTGTCATGCCATGGCCGGTATCCGCCACCTCCAGTTCTATCCGGCCATCGTGGAGGGTGCGGGAGCGAAAGGTCAGGGTGCCCCCCTCGGGCATGGCATCCACGGCGTTGACACTCAGGTTCATGAGGGCACTTCCCAGTTCGGAGACCGCCCCTAGGATTGCCGGAAGTTTTTCATCCAACTCCAGGACCACCTGAATCTTCTTCAGCGTCGTGTGCCGCAAAAGTTCCACTTCCTTGCGCAGGACCTCGTTGAGATCGACCAGCGAGGCCTCCTCCAGGCCCTTGCGGGCGAAATCCGTCAAGGCCTTCACCAAGTCCCGACCCCGCTGGCCGGCATGCAGGATGACCGCCAGCGACCTGGCCATGGGGTCGTCCTTGGTGCAATTTTCGCGAAGCATTTCGGCGGTGATGAGGATCGCGGTCAAGACATTGTTCATGTCATGGGCCATGCCGCCAGCCAAGCTGCCTATGCTCTCGAGTTTCTCCGCGTGATGCACTTCCGTCTGGAGGCGGCGGCGTTCCGCTTCCGCCTCCACCTGTTCGGTCCGGTCCCGGTTGATGCCGATCACTCGAACGGCCTTCCCTTGGGCATCACGGATCACGATGCCATTCGATTTGATGTGACGCACGGAACCATCCGGCTGGACGATGCGGAACGTCGCAGCATAAGGGTGTTCACCGGCGAGAGCGGCCTGGATGGCCGCATGGATCATGGGAGCGTCGTCGGGATGGACGATTTCCTCGATCCAGGTTGCATAGTTCGGGAGGAGGGTGGTTTGCTCGAGGCCATAGAGCCCGCACATCCGGTCATCCCAGCTCTCCGTGTCGTCCAGGAGATTCCAGTCCCAGATCCCCAGGTTCCCGGAAGCCAAGGCCAGTTCCAGTCGCTGGTTGCTTTCGCGCAGTGCCTCTTCCGCATGTTTGTGTTCGGTGATATCGCGGGTTATGGATAGGATGCAGGGTTCACCCTCGAGTTCTATCAGTCGCGCGGACATCATGCCGATGAGCGTGGAGCCGTCTTTCCGCCGGAACTCAATCTCGAGCCCGATCACCTCGCCCCGTGTTTCCAGCGCGGTGACCATGCGGCTGCGGTCCTCCGCGTGGACCCAGATGCTGAGATCACCGGGCAGTGAGGAGCGGCCAATGACCTCCTCGGCGGTGTAGCCGATGATCTCCGTAAAGCCCTGGTTGATGTCCAGGTAGACCCCGTCCCTCAGGCGATTGATGTTGATGGAGTCAGGACTGAGCCGGAAGGTCTTCGAGAATTTCTCCTCGGAGACCCGCAGGGCTTCTTCGGCATTCTTTCGTTCCGTGATGTCCCGGGTATAGTCCAGGTTGCAGGGCTGCCCGTTGATCTCTAGCCTGGCCGAGGAGATGAGAGCGATGTATAGGCTGCCATCCTTGCGGCGGAGGGGAACCTCGAATTCGGACACTTTGCCTCGCGCCCGCAGTTCGGCGATGTGCCTGTCGCGGTCCTCCTTGTGGACCCAAAGGCTCAAGTCGCCCGGCAGCGTGGAATGCCCAATGACTTCCTCGCGGGAGTATCCGGTCATCTTCAAGTAGCTGTCGTTGCAGTCAAGGGAGACACCATCATCCAAGCGCGTGAGATCGATCCCATCGGGGCTGAGGTGGAAGATCTTGGCGAACACCTCTTCCGAGGCCTGGAGAGACTCCGCGCTCCGCCGAACCTCCGCGACATCAACACCGGAGGCTTCGGCCTCCGCAGTGGCCTGTTTCTGTTGGGCGAGGTCAGCGGCAAACCCCATGAGATTGGCCACGGCATTGGTAAAACGGATCTCCTCGGGGGTGAAGCGGCGCTGGAGGCGGCTGCCGAGCAAGATCTCTCCCATTAACCGGCCCTGGCCTAGGAGAG
>JANYIU010000293.1 GCA_025361955.1 Holophagaceae bacterium | reverse complement strand
ATCCGCCAAATGGCCCAGCCGCAGGATCCGAACCAGTGGCTGAAGACGAAATACAAGTGAGCCGACGACTTCTTCCCCAAGTGGTGGCGCGAGTGCGCTGCGTCCATTTCCCTGAGCCTTGCCAAGGCCTCGGGGAAGCCTTCCTTGGACCCATCCTCAAAACCGACAAGCTCACCCAGCGCCGCCGATCCTTGGGCTGCAGCAGCAGGCTCGAACCCATTCCAGGGGGAGAATGGATGGCGCGAGAGTCGTGACTCTGTTCCCATTGCAGATAGGTGAAAAGGCCAAAAATGAACCCTGCCGATATCCTGAAAGCCCGAATCCTGATTGTCGACGATCAGGAAGTCAATGTGCTTTTACTCGAACGGATGCTGCTCGACGCAGGCTATGTTTCCGTCACCTCCACGATGGCTCCGAACGAGGTCTGCGAACTTCACCGCAAGAACCGCTACGACTTGATCCTGCTCGATCTCCGGATGCCTGGCATGGACGGATTCCAGGTGATGGAGGGACTCAAGGAAATCGAACCAGACGGCTACCTGCCGGTGCTGGTCATCACCGCCCAGCCCAATCACAAGCTGCGGGCGCTGAAAGCCGGAGCTAAAGATTTCGTCAGCAAGCCATTCGATCTGGCCGAGGTCCTGGCGCGCGTTCACAACATGGTGGAAGTGCGCCTGCTTTTCGTCGAACTGCAGCAGGCGCTCGAGAACGTGAAACTGCTGAGCGGGCTGCTGCCCATCTGCATGTGGTGCAAGAAGATCCGCGACGACCAAGGCTACTGGAACGCCATCGAGCACTACCTCAGCCAGCACTCAGAGGCCGAGTTCAAGCACGCGATCTGTCCCGACTGCAAGCGGAAATATTCCGGAGAGCTGTTCAACGGGGAGGAATGAGGACGCCTGCCCCCGGCCGATTAGCCGTCCGTCCGCTCCCGCGTGGTGAGTTCCGTCATCAGCGTTCGATAGACCACCCGATCCGGATCCTGTTTCGGGTAGCTGAAAATCTGCACCTTGGTTGGATCCCCCTTCCGGGTGTTGAGCAACAGCTCGGTGATCACCCCTTCGGAAGTGCCATTACACGCCTGTAGATGATCCTGGAACAGCTCGCGGTTCTCCTGCGGAACAAAGGAAGCCAAGGGCACGCCCAGCAGATCCTGGCGCTTCACTCCCAGAACGGTGGCGCCCGAAAGGTTGATGGATCGGATGATGCCGTTGCCATCAAGGTCGATGGCGCCGACCGGCGCGAAATCGTAAAAGTCCGCGTTCTGGTCGCGGGACTCCGCCGCAGCCTACCCGGCCTCCTTTAATTCCCGATTCTGTGCCGACAACTCCAGTTCACGAAGGAGCTGGGTTTCCAGAACCTTCTCCTGCTTCTCTTTTCTTACCCGATCGTGTCGAGCCATTTTTTCGATGACCTGGAAAGCGTATGAAGGATCATCTCGGAATTTTTTCAGGACAAACTTGTAGTCGGCCGTGATGACTCGCACAATCCCCAGCGCCCGCGCACTCTCGGTGCGGATCGGCCCCAGAAAGACCCCCATGTCACCGAATGAGTCCCCCTTCCCGAGTTCGGCCACCTGGACTTCCTTACCGTCCTTCTCCTGGTAGATCAGCACGTTCCCAGACTGGATGATGTACAGGCAATGGGCCGCGTCACCCTCCCGGAAGATCATCTCCCCGTCGAGGAATTGTTTTCCCAGCTCGCCATCCACCATTTCCATCTCTCGTATTTGCGCGATTCCGGCTAGACACACATCCCATCATGATTTCATAGAACAGACGGGCCAGGAAAACCGGGTGAATGGTCCGGGCCAGGATGCTTGGGAACGATGCGTTCCCAGTGAAGGTGTCCCAGAGCACACTGCTCATTCGGGGGGCAGCGAAGCCCCCCTGCTCACTTCCAGTCATGCGCATCACTCCGCGCCGCAGGAAGGGGAGGCGCTTGATCAGGGTCGTGAAGGTGAACACCGCCTTCCCGAACCGGTTGTCGCTGGCGACCGCAGCGCAAAGCGGCTGATAGAATTTGTTGAAATCCCGCTTTGCAATACCTTCCAGGAATGCCGTCTGAGCGGCTGCCTTTGCCGTCCGGTAGGCGCTCCCAATGCCGTCTTTGTAGAGACGGCTCACAAAACAGTCGCCGATCGTCACGAACCGGTCGCCGAAGGCACCGTGTGCCCCCCCAAGGGTGACCGATGGGAAGCAGCGGCACCGGGTGCTATCGGGCGTCCACCCGGCCGGAAAACAGCTCATGACCTCGGGTCGGCAGAAAAAGGAATCCACCAGCGCCTGATCGATGTCCTTTCCCAGGAGACAGACCGTCGCGTACTCCCCTTTGGGGATGATGGCCGCGAACTTCAGGCGCGGGATATTGAGCAGGAAAACGTGCATCGAGTCACCCAGGTGCTCGTCGATCGCCTCCTTGCCCAGGAGAATCTCAGTGATGTGAGCCTTGGTGGTGGTTGCGGGCGTGTATCCCGTTGCGCAACCCCCGAAGAGCTTCAGGTCGGGAGAATTGACGCCCATTGCCCCTACCAGGAGGTCGTACTGATCCGAAAGCCCCGATTGCGCGGTGACATAGGGCCTTCCTTCGACCATGGCCACCCCCGTCACCCGCTCCCGGATGATCCTGGCGCCCTTCCCCTCTGCCAGCGTCAGCAGAAAGCCATCGAAGCTTGCCAGCAGGCTCCGCGTCGCACCGAACGGACCTCCTCCCCGGCGCACGGATGCGATCCGCTTCTCGTCACTGGGGGGCTTGATGCGGATGGAGCCCTCGTCGGTGTGGAAGGTGTAGTCGGAGATACCCTGCTGAACGACTGACGAGGGTAGGCAAATCCCATCAGTCGCGAGCGACTGCACCAGCGATTCGTAGATGATCCCACCACACTTGTTGCAGCCGGGCGGCCCTTGCTGGGAGAAGTCCCGAGGCTCGAAGATGTCCACCCCGATCGTCATCCCGGCCTGACTTGCCATTGTGAGGAGAAAGTAACTAAAGAAGGAGCCCGCTGGGCCGCCTCCAATCACGGCAACGCGAGAACCATTGCCCAAACGAATGGACGCATCCAAAATGCGTCTCACAGAAACCTCTGGGGGCCGGGAAATGACCACGCCTATCGCCTCGCTAACCCTTTTCATTGCCTGATGGCATTCGACAAACGCCTGACCGACAACGCCATGACCCGAAACCTTACCCGTCTGCGGTTCGCCTTCCTTGGAATTTTTGATGTGACAATCTATTTGCTGTGACAACCATTGGATCGATTATTTCCAAGTCCTTGCGAGGGGATTTTGCCCATGAAGTGGCTTCTGATCGTGCTTCTGGTTGTCGCCGGGGAGCACGTGACCGTGCGTGACAAAGGATTGGCATTGCGCCATGGATTCTTTCTGACAATAAATCGGGCCAGGCTGCGCCGACAACCCCCAGATCGCACAACGCACTGCGTTGTGCTCCCGCTCCTCGCGTTGCTCGATCGCGGATGGGGCCCCGTTATCGCACCGTGCTGCCGGCGTTGAACAGGGGTACGTAGACGGCCAGCAACAGACCCAGGACCACGACGCCCATGAAGAGGATCAGGACCGGGCCGATGAGGGTGGTGATGGCGGTGGTGGCTTTCTCCACTTCCTGGTCGAAGAAGTCCGCCACGTGATTCAACATGTCAGGGAGGGCGGAACTCTGTTCGCCGACCCGGGTCATCTCCACGGCCAGGGGATCGAGCATCTTCGATTGATCCAGGGCCTGATGCAGTGAGGAACCTGCCCGCACCATCTCGGTGACCTTGATCAGTCGCAGTTTCATGCGCTCGGAAGGCGTAGTCCGCTGGATCACCTCCAGAGCCTGGAGCACCGGCATGCCGCCCGCGAGCAGCACGCCCAGGGTCCTGGTGAAGACCGACGAATGGTACATGCGGTAGAGGGTGCCGAATTTCGGGATGGCCAGGATACCACGTTCCAGGACGCGCTTGCCGCGCTCCGCAGTGAACATCCAGCGCAGGGCGATGATCAGGACCACCAGGAGGCCGACCTGGATCCATATCGTGTTCCGCACGAAGGTCCCGAAGGCCAGCAAGATTCGAGTGGCCTGGGGCATCTCGAAGCCGCCATCGGAATAGATCTCGGCAAAGCGCGGGAGCACGACGTTAAAGATCACCAGGAGTGCCACGATCAGCACCATCACCAAGAAGATCGGGTAGATCAGGGCCTCCAGAATCCGCCTGCGGCTTTTCTGGGCAAAGTTCTGGAAGGACAGCCAGCGCGCGATCACTTCATGGAGAGTCCCGCTGCGCTCACCCGCCACGACATTGGCCCGATACACGGAGGGGAAGGTGCCCACCTGTTCAAGGGCTTCGGAAAAGGACAGGCCCTCCTTCACCAGTTCCACCACCCGCTCCAGGGAACGGCGGAGGAGGGGATCCTTGCCATGCCCTACCAGCAGTTCCAGGCACTGCAGCAGCGGAATGCCGGCCTTGAGCAGGGCCAGCAGCTCCTGGTTGAAAATGATCAGGGAATCCACCTTGATGGCACGGGAACCGGTGAACGAGCGTCCCGAGGTCTTCACCTCGAGGGGGAAGCTGCCCTCGGCCAGGATCCGAGCCTTGACTTCGTCCGTGGAAACCCCTTCGTAGTCCCTCAAGAGGACTTCCCCGGCCCTGGTGGTGTATTTCACGGTGAAACGCATGCGGCGCCTTCTCTGGGAGGATAACGCGGATAGGGTTCAGGGGCCCGTTAGACTGTTTCAGGCATGGGATATTCGAAGTAACCTCGTGCTGGGAGCGTCCATGCGCCATACCTGGTTCCTGCCCATTCTCTCTCTCTCTCTGGCGGCCCAAGCCCCCATCCAGGTGGGCCTTCCCCTCCCGGAACTTCTGGATTTGAGGAAGGCCGATGCCGCCGCACTGGTTCCCAAGGATGCCCGAGATCCCGGCCAGATCGAGGCCGCCCGCCTCGCCTGGCTGCCCTGGATCGAGCCTGTCAGGGCCTTTCCGACCTTGCGACTGCTCCTGCCTCGGGACGAGCAGCGGCTACCCTTGCTCCTGGCGGCGAGCCAAGCCCTGAAGGCCCAGAACCCTGACCAGCGGATCTACCTCGCCTTCGATCCTGAGGCCCCCAGCCTGTGGGCGGAGAGCGCCTGGGGCGCCCTGGATGGCGGCATTGTCGCCGCCGAGGATCTGGGACCCGACCCTGACCATTGGAGGGATCTGCTTGTCAAGGCCCAGGAACAGCTCCCTGGGCGGTCCTGGACCCTCTGGCTGCCCCAGGATCCGGGGCCTCGGGCCTCCGTCCTCATCGGGGATGGCGGCAAACTCATGGTGCCCACCGGGGGTCCGGCCGCGAAGCTGGCCTCGGCCATTCCGCCTGGGTTCACGGAGGTGGAGGGGGGCCTCGGGGACCTCACCCTGCGGCATCCCACCACCGGAGAAGCAAGGCGCTGGCGCTTTCAAAACGGTGACTGGGCCGGAGCAGAAATACCGAAGCAGCGCCACGAAGTCTCGGTAGTGGCCGCGAAAAGATACGACGTCCATGCCCTGATGGCAAAAATGCGCGCCGCGCAGCTCCGCGATCGCGCGGCCATCCAGAGCCAGTCCGCCCGGCTGGACGTGGATCTGCACATTCAGGGGGAACGGGGCACCGGCACCGATATCGGGTTCACCTTCCGTAGTTTCGAGAAGTCGGGTGAATCCCAGGAAGTCCTGCAGAAGGAAGTGCGCTTCAACGGCGTCAAGGCCAACCTGAAAGGCGAAGTGCAGGTGCCCGTCATCGAGCCCCGCTCCACCCTGGCGCCCCCCGTGGCCCTCGAACTGACGGAACGCTATCGCTATTCGGACGGCGGTTCGGACGGCCCGGGGAAACGACTCATCCACTTCGAACCCGTGGACCAGGATCCCCTGCTCTTCCAAGGTGATTTGAGCGTGGCCGAAGCCACTGGGCGGATCCAGGAAGAGCGCAGTTCCCGCGCCAATCTCCCGGGGGTCGTGAAGAGCGAGCGGCGGACCCTGGTCTACGGTGAACCCGCAGCTGGCTTCTGGTGCCTGATTAAGGCCAGTGCCTATGAGCGCTGGGTCACGGCGGGCGGTATCTCCCAGGTCCAGCGGCGCATGGTCTACTCGGACTTCCGGCTCAATGAACCGGCCTTCGAGAATGAACGGCAGGAGGCTCGGACGTCCACGGACACGATGCTCAAACAGACCGTGGATGGGGTCCGCTACTTCACCCGCCAGGAGGACGGCAGCCGCAAGGTGGAAGAACGCATGCGGCTTTCAGGCAAGGGCATCGGAGCCGTAGTCGTCGTGGACAGCCGCATGAGCCCACCCGTGCTCCCGGCGGCGGGGTTCGCGTACTACAACTTCAACGCCCTGAACCGCGGCATCCAGATCAACGCCCTCACGGCGGTGGTGTTCAATACCGCGAGCATCATGGTGCCCAACCTACCCTGGAGGCTGGATTTCTCGGTCAAGGCCACCGCCATGCTCTGGCCCATCTCGGAACGACCGGTGGTGGACGGCAAGCTCTCCGATCGAGACGCGGTGGATCGGAGTTTCTTCAAGACCAGCTTGACCCTGGGCCGGGATCTGGGAGCGGGGTTCCGCTTCGAGGGAGCAGGCCTCTTCGAATACGACCATTTCCGCAGGACCAGGGACAAGAATCACGAAACCCCGGGCTTCGCTCTCCCCCCCTCAGGCTGGCAGCGAGGCTGGCAGGGCACCCTCAGCTGGCAGTTCCGCGCCTTCCAAATGAAGGGGTTGTATGGCGGCGGCCGCAGGCCCGAGGGAACCTATGGCAGCAACCAGGCCATCCCCGACCAAGGTAAGTTCCGCTACTGGGGAGAAAGCCTCGGGTACGACCATCGGCTGGACAGCGACTGGAGGCTCCACGGCGAGGTGGGCCGAATCGCAGGACGGGGCTTCGACCGCTTCCTGCAGCTCGGAGGTGAGGCACAGGTGGAAGGGGTGAACACCGCCGCGGTGCCCTCCGATCGCACCGAATTCGGCAAGCTGGCCATCGGCCTTCCGCCCAGTCGGCTCCTGCGCTTGACCTTCGCCCTGGACCACGCCCGTCTCCGGGCCCTGGACAACGGCAAGACTTACCGCTTCACCGGCCTGGGTATCGCCGGCGATATCCCAGGCTTCTGGTGGTTCACCACCATCCGCGTGAACCTGGGTGCGGGTCTCCAGAGCGATGTCAGTGGACTGAAAGGTGTCCAAGGCTATCTGGCACTGCTGAGGGTGTTCTGAACCCGGATTTTGCGTTTTTTAAAGAAGAAACCGCGAAGGACACGAATGCGCTGCGCGCCGGCGCGAATAGAAGAATAGAAATCGTATTCGCGATCATTCGCGTCATTCGTGGTTACGGTTTTTCATGCGCGCGTCAGGCGTAGAACCCGCGGTAGTGCTGGGCTTGGGACACGCGATCCAGGGCCAGGATGTAGGCGCCAATGCGGGGGTTGGTCTTGTACTTGTCGGTGGTGGCGAAGACCGCCTGGAAGGCGTGGGTCATGTACTCCACCAGCTTCTCGTTGACCTCGCGTTCGCGCCAGTAGTAGCCGATGCGATTCTGCACCCACTCGAAGTAGCTGACGGTGACCCCGCCCGCATTGGCCAGGATATCGGGCACCACCAGCACGCCATTGGAAAGCAGGATGGGATCAGCCTCGGGCGTGGTGGGCCCGTTGGCGCCCTCCACCACCACCTTGGCGCGGACCTTGGCGGCATTGTGCTCGGTGATCTGGTTGTCAGTGGCCGCAGGCACGAGAATATCCACCGCCATGGTCAGGAGATCATTGGGGTCCATGGCTTCCGCGCCCTTGAACCCCTTCACGGTCTTAGTCTCGGAATGGTGCTTCAGCAGCGCGTGGACATCGATGCCGCGATCATTGCGGATCGCGCCTTCCCGATCCGAGACAGCGATCATGCGTGCGCCTGCCTCGTGCAGCAGCCGGGCGGTCTGCGAGCCGACGTTGCCGAAGCCTTGCACCGCCAGCGTGGCACCCGCCAGGGGTTTCCCGAGGCGCTGCATAGCTTCGCGCGCGGAGATGAGGATGCCGCGGCCCGTAGCTTCGGTGCGGCCCAAGCTGCCGCCCAGCCCCACGGGCTTGCCGGTGACCACCGCGTTCTCGGTGCGGCGGGCATGCATGGAATAGGTATCCAGGACCCAGGCCATGATCTGAGAGTTGGTGCCCATATCGATGCCGGGAACGTCCCGATCGGCCCCGATGACATCCATGATGTCCGCAGTGTAGCGTCGCGTCATTCGCTCCAGTTCGCCCTGGCTCATGGTGGAGGGATCGCAGATGATGCCACCCTTGCCGCCGCCAAAGGGTACGTCCACCACCGCGGTTTTCCAGGTATTCCAGGCCGCGCCGGCCATGATCTCGTCGAGGGTCACGCCCGGATCGTAGCGGATTCCCCCCTTCGCGGGACCTCGCACCGTGCTGTGCTGAACCCGGTAGCCAGTGAACACCTCCCAGCGACCATCATCCATGTGGACCGGCAGGCTCACAATGACGGAGCGCAGCGGCTGGATGAAGACTTTGAAGAGTGTCTCCTCCAGACCATACAGCTCTGCTGCGATCTTGAGACGGGTCTGCATGGAATCAAAGGCACTGTGCTTGGGAAGCATGTCGATCTCCTGGATTCGATCAGGAAGCGGATGGAGGAACCGCGCTGGCGGGCAGAACTTCAGGGGGGATCTCGTACGCCCGTCCCTGGCTCCAGAGGCCTTCGAGGTTGAAGTGGCGACGCGTGTCCTCATCCATGACATGAACGATGAGATCGCCGTAATCGAGTAGAATCCAATTCCCCGTGGAATCGCCCTCGGTGGAGAGGGGACGCTCGCCTTGGGCCTTCAGCGCCTCCTCGATGGCCTCAGCGATGGCGCGATTCTGGCGGTCACTGCCGCCGCTCATGAAAGCGAAGGTGTCGGTGAAGCTGGCGATGCCTTGCACATCGAACAACTGGATCCTGAAAGCCTTCTTGGAGCGACCTGCTTCCACTACGCACGCCAGTCGGGTATCTAAAGTCATTCGCGCTCCCAAGTCATGTTAACGGTAATAGTTTTCTTGTTGGATCGCAGCTTCAACTTGAATCGGGAGCCCCTTGGGCCGATGGCCCAATGCGAGCTCCGTCCGCAGACCGGACGACGAGAACGGCAGTTCCGTGCTCGGCAGCCACACCAGTTCCCCGGGGGACCCAGACCACTGGTCACGCCGCCTGGATTCGAACATCAAGGGAAGTCCTTCAGCAAAACCGGGCCTCGGGGCAACTCCCAAGGAAGCCAATGCCAGGACCCGCTCCACCTGGCGCCACTGCGGCAACCCCAGTAGTTGATCACCACCGATCAGCAGGATCCAGGCATGACCGGGTTCCCGCTGGCAGAGAGTCTCAAGGGTATCCACGGTGTAGCTGGTGCCCCCGCGTTCGAGCTCGAGGGCTTCCACCCGGAATGGGAAACCCGTCCCAATCAAAGCTGCCTCCAGCAAGCGAAGACGAGCCCCGGCGTCGAGCCCCAGCCCAGGCTCCGCCTTGTGGGGCGATTTGGCCGTGGGCACGAACCAGACTTCATCCAGCCGCAGGGAACGCAGACCAAGCTCCGCCAGTTTCAGATGACCCAGATGGGGGGGATTGAAGGCGCCCCCAAGCAGACCAATCCGATTCCTGCCGGATGACATTCCCTGGCTCATGGGGTTTGCATCTGCCCAAGCATGGCCCCCAGCTTGAACACCAGGGGTCGCAAGCCTTCGCCGGTGACTCCTGAGATCAGCAGGGGCTCCTGCCCCCGGGAACGGCATATGGCTTCGAATCGGGCGCGGCGATCCTCGTCCTGGAGCGCGTCCAGCTTGGTTCCCACAAGCCATCGCGGCTTGGAGAAGAGCACTTCCGAGAAGGCCTGGAGCTCGCCTTCGATGATGCGGATGGCCTCCTCGGGCTCTTGCATGGGATCCGCGAGATCCACCAGATGCAGCAGCATCCGGGTCCGCTCCACGTGGCGCAGGAACTGGATGCCCAGACCCGCCCCTTGGGCCGCGCCCTCGATGAGGCCGGGAATGTCGGCGATGACGAAGCTGTCCACTTCGTCCACGGCCACCACGCCCAGCTGAGGTTCCAGGGTTGTGAAGGGGTAGTCGGCGATCTTGGGCCGCGCCGCGCTCACACGGCTCACCAGGGTGGACTTGCCGGCGTTGGGGAAACCCACGAGTCCCACATCGGCGATCAGTTTCAGTTCCAGCTCGATATCCCGGATTTCGCCGTCTTCGCCGGGCTGGGAATGCTTGGGGGTGCGGTTCGTGGAACTCTTGAAATGGACGTTGCCCAGCCCCCCGCGGCCCCCTCGGACCACGCAGACGATCTGCCCGGGTTCCAGGAGTTCCGCCAGCTGCTCACCGCTCGGGAGATCGCGGATGATGGTCCCCAGAGGGACGTCCAGCAGCACATTCTCTCCATCCACGCCATGCCTTGTGCAACCCTCGCCGCTGGCTCCCCGCCCCGCGATAAACTCCCGCTTGTGGCGAAAGGGATTGAGGGTATTCAGGGCGCGGTTGGCCCGCATGTGGATGGAACCGCCGAGGCCCCCGTCGCCGCCGTCCGGCCCGCCTTTTTCCGCGGATTTCTCGCGCCGGAAACTGGTGGCTCCCGGACCGCCGTGTCCGGCTTCGACATGGAGAAGGATGTGGTCAAGGAACATAGTGCTCGATGGTCAATGGCTGGTGGCCGGTGAAAGGAAAAAGAAAAGCGCGCCAGCCCGTGGCCGCGCGCTCTCTCGAATGTGAAGGAAGCCGCTACTCCTCGATGGGGTCGATATGGATGAAGCGGCCTCGCTGTCCCTTGTCCTGGAAGCGCACGCGGCCATCCATCTTGGCGAACAGGGTATGGTCGGTGCCCATGCCCACATTCACGCCCATCTTGAACTTGGTGCCGCGCTGACGCACGAGGATGGAACCACCGGTGACGACCATGCCGCCGAAGGCCTTCACACCGAGGCGCTGGGAATTGGAATCGCGACCGTTACGACTGGAACCGACGCCTTTTTTATGAGCCATGACATAAACCTCACTGTTTCTCAGAATCAGATCAAGCCTGAGCAGGCTCAGCCTGCGAAGGCGCGGGGGTCGGGGGGTGCAGTGCGCAGCACGGTCCCCGGGAAAGACATCAGGCGTTGATGCCCTTGATGCGAACTTCGGTGAAACTCTGGCGGTGGCCCTGGGTGCGCTGGTAGGTGGTGGTCCGCTTCTTCTTGAAGATGTAGACCTTTTTGGCGCGGTCCTGACGGATCACCTCTGCTTCCACCGTGGCGCCCTCCACGAGGGGCTGACCGACCATCAAATCACTGTCCTTGGCAACCAGCAGGACGCGGTCGAAGACCACGATCTGCTTGGGTTCTTTGCCGAGTAGTTCGACACGGACAATGTCGCCCTCTGCGACGCGGTACTGTTTGCCACCGGTTTGAATCACTGCGTACATGAGATCCTCTCTTGGCTGGCTTGGGCGGCGCTTAGCAGACCGGCGCACTTGGGGGGCCCAAGACAAGGCTCACCAGAATGCCAAAAAAAACCTGAAACCACAAGGGAAAATTCCCCAAGGGCCAAGGTAAAACCATTGGCCGGTTCAGCTTGAACAGCCGGACAATCACCCCCACTTCGTTTGGCTGGCCTTGGATGGTTCGCATTCTGCTCGCGGCAGACGACCTTGAGGCTTGCGCGTCCCTCAGGGTGATGCTGCACCCACCCTTCGGCGTTGGGGCGCTGAACGACGCCATCACAAGGGTAACGGCTTCCAAGCCTCCAGGACCCTGAAGCGCTCCCCCATCATCCCTGGCAAGGTCAGCTGCAGCAGGTTCTCCATGCGGTCCACGCGGTCCTTGGCCGGCAGCTCCTGCCACTGGGCTTCCCATTCGGACAGGGGGGCATGGCTCCGAATCCAGCGGCTGAGGCTGTGGTGAGCGGCTTCATGGAAGCCCTCGATTTCCAGGAGATGGGCCAGGCGGGTGAAGTCCACATCGGCTGTGAGGTCGCAGTGGCCCAGATCTTCCCACCAGGCGCCGTCCACGGAGTGGGCCCGGTAGCGCCTGAGCTCCGCCCCCTTGGCTACAAGCCGGCAGCCATTGTCCCCATAGTCGACGGTCAGGAAGAGCCCGGCGGTCAGGGCGCGCGCTAGCTCTCTCACGAGCGGAGCCATCGCTTCGCACCAGACCGCCCCATCACCGGGGTGCAGGCCTCCTTCCGCCTGGGCGAGGAACCATGCCCCAGCCTCGCCGGGATCTCCAGCCACCCAATCGGGTCCCGCCGAGGTCAGCAGCTCCCGCAGCCATTGCGTTCCATTCCAGCGCCAGGGCTGCGCCGGCAGGGCATCGAAAAGCTCGTTGGAGAGCACGGCCCCCGCAAAGGCCAGGAGAGGTTCCTGTTCCGAAACGAATCGAGCCCTGCCCTCGGCAAGGTAGGGCGCCAAGGCCGCTTCAGCGGCGGTCCGGGCAGCCGGATTGTCATCCCGGTGGACATAGACCAGGGCCTTGGCGAAGGCTCCTGAAACCGCGGCCAGCAGATCCCGCCCCAACCACCCTCGCCCCGCCCCCGGCTCCAGCACCGTGAATACCGCAGGCCGTTCCAGGCGGACCCAGACCTCTTCCAGCCTCACGGCCAGCGTCTCCCCCAGCAGCGAACCGATGTCCATAGCGGTGTAGTAGTCCTTGCCCTCGAAGCCCCAGGGCCCCTCCGAGCGCCGGTAGTAGCCCAACTCCGGGTGATACAGAGCCAGCGCCATAGCCTCAGAGACGGACAATGGACCCGTAGCCAGGTGTTCGTGGATCAGTTCCTCGATCCGGTTCATGAGTCCTCTTTTCTCAGCGGCCAGCGCTCGAGCAGCCAGGGCAGCACCCACTGGGTCACCAGGAGGGCCAGGGCGACACCTCCCAGAGCGGCCAAGCCGAGCCCGCGAAGCCCACGGTAGCCGCTGAACACGAGGCCGCCGAAACCAGCCAGGGTGGTGCCCGCGCAGACAGCGTTCACTCGGGCCACCCGAGCGGCCGCGTGGGGCTCCTGCCGGGCGCGATGGAGCAGGTTCATGGCCGTGTCGATGCTCACGCCGAGGGCGATGGGGATGGCCACCAGGGACAGGAAGGTCAGGGGTTCGCCACTCAGCCCCAGGATCCCAAGGGCCCCCACTTGGCTGGCCATGAGGGGCACCAGCGCCAGCACGAGGAAACGCCAACTCCGGCCGAACACGGCCACCACGAGCACAACAGCACCGAAAGCGAGGAGGATGACATCCTGGAGCGCATCCTTCGCCACTCCCTTGATGGCCCGGAACAGGGGCCGCGTTCCCACCATCTGGGCACCGGTGTCGGTGATCTCCTTCTCCACGCGATCCTGCGAGGCTTCATTCAGGCGCAGGGGCAGGGTGAAGGCTTGCGGCAAAGGCTGTGGCGCCTGGGCACGCTTCATCCACGAAAAAATATTCCAGGAGGAGCGACGATTCAGGGCCACCTTGCCGGTCGGGAACAGGGCCTGCAGCGAGCGTGGCACGGCACCCGGGTCATTCATGCTGTCCTGCAGGGCGGAGAGTGGAATTTCCAGGGCCACCGGGTCCAGGTTCTCCGCGGAGGCGATCTCCAGAACCTCTTGGGACCACGTCGCGGAGCCGAGCATGCGCCGCAACTCGGGCTGGGATTCCTCCCAGATCGGCATGGGGAGACCTTCCCGGCGCAGCGGAGTGACGATGCGGTTCCACAACTGCGGCAAGCGCTCCGGATCATCCATGGGAATCTGGATGGCCAGGGGCTGCAGGCCCGCCCCCAGAGCCTTCCCAAGGGTTTCCTGGAGCGCGAGGGCCGGATTGCCCCTCTGCCGAAACCGGCGCAGATCTTCCTCCCAGGTCAGGCGATGAATGCCCCAGATTCCGAGCAGGAGCACGGCCACGGAGACCCCCACCTTCCAGGAACGGACCGTGGAGACAGGACGTTGTTCGGCCGCAGGGTGAGGCGCGAAGGTGCCTGTGCCTCGGTCCAGGCTCAACAGCAGAGCCGGGAGTAGCAGGAAGCTGGAGATCATGCAGGCCAGAAGGCCCAGCCCGGCGGTAAGACCCAGATCCTGAAAGCCCGGGAAGGGGGCCGCGACGCAGGCGAGGAAGGCCAGGGCCGTGGCGACCCCGCCGGTTACCACCCCGGGGCCGGTACTCAGCAGAGCCGCCCGCAAAGCCAAGGGTTTCGAGCGTCCGGCCTGCCGTTCGTCCCGGTAGCGACTGAACAGCAGGATGCC
>JANYIU010000265.1 GCA_025361955.1 Holophagaceae bacterium | reverse complement strand
GGGCGATCAGGGCGTCGTGGTGGTCGATGATACCGGAGAGCGCCACGCGCCTGCGCAGCTCGTGAAGGCTGTGGACACGACGGGAGCTGGAGACACCTTCATCGGCGGCCTCTCCCTAGCCCTGGTCGAAGGTACTACCCTGGATGCCGCAGTGGATCTGGGGCAACGATCCAGCGCCTTGTGTGTGACGCGCATGGGTGCCCAGCCATCGATTCCCTATCGCCATGAGTTGAACTGAGGAGAGCCAGATGAAAAAACACCCTTGCTGAATGCGGAACTCTCCGGCCTGATCGCTCGGTTGGGCCATGGGGACATGCTGGTGATCGGCGATGCCGGTCTCCCGATCCCTGAGGGCTGCAGCGAATCGATCTGGCGGTGACGGCCAATCTTCCCCGCTGCATTGATGTGGTCGAAGTGGTGCTCACCGAGATGTGCGTGGAAAGTGCTGTGATCGCAGAGGAACTCCCGCTGCGCAATCCGGCCATCGAGGTTGAGTTGAAGAACAGGCTCGGTGCGACCCCCCTATCGATGATTCCGCACGAGGCATTCATGGCCCTCAGCGCGAAGGCTCGCGCAATCGTGAGGACTGGGGAATTCAGCCCATACGCCAACGTTATTCTGCGGGCAGGCGTGGTGTTTTGATCTCGGGCTGATCCTCATGCTGCTTTGCGTGGAGAGAAAACCCATGGGGAAGCTCGCGACCTGGAAAGGGCCTGAGGCATTGTTCGCAGAGGCGCAGCCAACGGCCGATGAGGAGCACTGGCTAAATGAACAGCGCGTCGATCGTTCCAGTATCAAATTCCTCCGGTTCATCAGCCCTTCCGCTGAGCTTTCGGGCGGCGATCCTGAGGGTGTGGCGGACCTCCCGGCCCGTCTTCGGGGTGATGAGAGCCATCACGATGGCACCGATGGCAGCGCCTCCGAGCACGGAGAGTAGCAGGGTGTTCTGGGTGGGACTGGTATCCGTTCGGATAGTCATAATCCTCGTTTCCTTTGCAGGTTGGAATGGGTGGATTTCCCGGCACGGGTGCAACATGACCTCCTCGGCCACGCCTTTCAGTATGCGCCCATAGGTCCATGGGTTCCTGAAGGCGGGGGATCTGCGGTCCCCAGCAATTATGAAAAATATTCATAGATGGAGGATTGTTCCCTACGATAGAAATTCCCTCTGGAGCGGCCTTTTCTCGAGTTGAGCGACTTCATGCTTTGCTGTAGATGGCCCCACGGCAAAGATTCTGCTTTTCGCTCCCGGTCGGCTGTAGGCGTTGGAGGGAGGGCTGAATAAACCGGGAAATGCGAAGGTAAATAATTGTCAAAAAATAACTTGGTCCTGTAGGAGGTGCTCCGGCATAGGAGGCCGTAAAAAGTAACCCGAACGGCGCAGGGAAATTTTGCGGTGGTCCCAAAGCAAACGTCCGACGCGAAAGCCTGGTTTCAGCACTCAGGCGCCGTATACTTCCAGGGAGACCCACTCTGTCATTCAAGCGTTTCACCACCTTTAACTTACGCTTCTTGATCCCCGCCTCTACTCAAGGTGTATATAAAAAAATAATCAACAAAAATAAAAAGGATCCCTTCCGCGAGGATCGATCCAACAACATCGGAGTCATGGTTGTCAAAGATAGATAGGTCTGCTGCGAGATCCTCCCGCTTGGTTGGTTCACACCTCGCTCGCCATTGGGAACCTACTTCGCTTCCGCCTTCCTGGCCCTTCTTCATACTTCTCCAGAGGTCAGAGGGACGGGTACGCCAATTCACATTCTTGTTCACTCCCTAAAATTGCCCAGATCATAACTTAGAGAATCGCAAGCAAAGAGGGTCCCCCATGAACCTGTCCTTACGTGCCTCCAGAATCATTTGGTATGAAGTAGTCGCATTCGCGGCAATAATTGCTATATCTTGGGTTAATGAGCTAAGCGGCTTTGAGGGAATGATCTTTGAGAAGGCGTATGGCCCCCCCGACTGGAGAGGCCCGATCTTAGAAACAGCCTTTATCGTTTTGGTTGGAACACCTGCCATCCTTTTGTCCTGGCGACTGTCGAAGCGATTGCATTATTTGGAAGGGTTCCTAAGGGTTTGTGCCTGGTGTCATAGGGTTGGCCAAGGGAATGATTGGATTTCAACAGAAGAATTCATGCGAAAGACTCTCAACACAGAAACGACCCATGGCATTTGCCCGTCCTGCAGTCTGAAATTGAAAGAGGCTCGAGGCCAATAAGAGACACAGGCCTGAGCTCAGCCACTCGTTCAACCTGGCATTCTTGAACTGGCTCTAAAACAGGTAATAATAGTGCCGATTACCACTCAGACTCAGCTGCCTCAGCCATTAGATAAAACTTGGAGCAACGCGTCGTATTTTATGTTTATGGTTGAATAATCACCCTCTGGATTTCACATCAATGCTTTGGCATGGTAATCGCTCCTGCAACAGTGGATGGATCTATCCAAGCGAAGGGGAGGGCATGGGGATTCGAAAACCCGTCATCGGCATTCCGGTCAACGTTCTCGTCGAGAAGAGCGGAGCCTTCCCTGGCCTCGAGCGGGCCTTCGTGAACCAGGACTACCTCAAGTCCGTGCAACGGGCGGGAGGGATGCCTGTGGCTCTGGCCATTGCCACCGAGGGCGAAGATTTACTAGCCCAGCTGTCCTTCCTGGACGGTCTCCTGTTCCAGGGCGGGGCGGACCTGAGTCCTTTGAGCTATGGGGAGGAGCCCGGTCGCGGTTTGGAAGACGTTTACCCTGATATGGACGATCACCAGATCGCTCTGGCCCGGGTGGCCTGGGAGCTGGGCTTACCCATGCTCGGCATCTGTCGAGGGATGCAAGTGCTGAACGTGGCCTTCGGTGGCACCCTCCATCAGGATCTAGGCGGCCTTCCTGGGGATATCCTCCAGCATGTCCAGAAGAGCCAGCGTCATGCCATCAGCCATACCGTGGACCTGGAGGAAGGTGGTCGGCTGAACCAACTCTTCGGTCGGACCACCCTCGGGACGAACAGTTTCCATCACCAGGCGGTGAAGGATTTGGCGCCCGGTTTCCGAGTGAATGCCAGGGCCAGGGATGGCGTGATCGAAGGCTTCGAGCGGATCGACCACAGCTTCGTTCTGGGTGTCCAATGGCATCCTGAAGCCATGGTGGAGAAACATCCACCCATGCTGGGCCTATTCAGGGAACTGGTGGACGCCTGCCAACCAGAACGGGTGAAAACCGCATGAACATGAATAGCGATAGGCCGCTGGGATGCCCCGCTCTTCTTTGCTGAAGTTCCTCAACCCGAAGTTGGTAGCTACCGCCGTCAATACCCCCATCAAACCCACTCTCCAGGAGGTGCAAAAGTGAAACACCCGCTTACCCTCCTGGGGCTCCTCGTCAGCGCTACGCCACTGCTGGTGGTGCCGGTGCCCTTGGTGGGCCTCACCGCCAAGGCCTACGCCAAGGAACTCGTGGCGAAGATAGCCCGCGACAAGTCCTTGCCCTCCGCTACCGCCGGTGATCCTTCCAAGTTGAAATCCGGTTCCACCACCAGCTTTTCGGTCATGGACAAAAATGGCACCATGGTGACCATCACCAAATCGATCAACTACTTCTTCGGTTCCTGCGCGCTGATTCCTGGCACAGGCTTCATCATGAACGACCCTATGGACGACTTCGTCCTGAAACCAGGTTCCGTGAACTCCATCGCGCCAGGCACGCGCCCCCTTTCCAGCATGAGCCCCACCGTCGCCCAGGTGATTTCCAACGTCATCAACTTCGGCATGCCGCTCCAGGAAGCCATCCTGGCACCCCGCTATTTCCAGATGGCCTCGGGTAACTTGAACGTCGAGGGCCGGGTCTCCCTCAACACTTTTAACCAGCTCACGCTGCTCGGCCATGTCCTGACCATCCGGAACGACTGGGATGGCTGCTTCGGTCGCTGGCATGAGTTGCTCATGGGCGTATCGGATCCCCGTCGCCACGGCCCAGCGGCCGCGTTCTAGCAGGTCCTGACCCTGAGAGCGGATTCCCCTGGTCCGCTCTCAGGGTGCATCCAGCCATTCCAAGAGGACACCATGAAGAACCCCATCTCCCGACTCCTTCCCATCGCATGGCTGTGCAGTGCCGCCATCACGGCATCTGCCCAGGGATTCAAGCTGAAGGCGCCCATCGCTACCAAGCCAGCCTTCCTCACCTCTGTGGGCCAGAGCGCGGATGTCGAAATGGTCAAGGTGCTCATGGATCGCGCCGGCATCCCCTACCAGGCCGACGTGAAAGCCCAGGCCGCAGCGCTGGCTCCGAGCGGTGCGAAAACCCTCGTGCTCGCCATTGGCGGAAGCACCCAGGGTCTGGGAGCTGCGGGCATCTCCGCCGACGCAGAAATCGAGCGGGCTAAGGCCGTCATCGCCGAAGCCAAGAAGCTGGGGATGAAGATCATCGGCTTGCACGTGGGCGGTGAGGCCCGGCGCGGTGAGCTCTCCGATAAGTTCGTCCTGGCGGCGGTGCCTCTCTGCGATTACGTGATCGTCGTGGCCGAGGGCAACAAGGACGGTCTCTTCACTAAGCTCTGCGCCAAGGCCACTCTGGACACTGTCGATAAGCTCTCCAAGGCTGGCGACCCCCTCGCCAAGGCCTTCATCAAGTAGGTCCTGCCATGACCCCCGATCTCTTATTCTTGCTGCTCATGGCGGCCTGCTTCGTGGCGCTGGTCGTGGGAGCGAAGTTGCCCGTCTCTTTGAGCCTCGTCGTCACCTCCGGGGTGCTCGCCGTGGTCGTGGGCCGCAGCCTTCCGCTGGAACAGCTTGCGGAGGGCATGTTCGGTTACCTGGACACCCCTCCAGTGCGCCTAGACTCAACGTTCACCCGCCTCACAGAATCCCGAAATTTGGGTGGATCCGCCCCTTCCTCACCCATGTCCATGCCGCGCTTCCTTGACCTCCGTGCCTGGCTCCCCCTGAGCCAACGTATTGTCGTGGCTTTTGTGCTCGGCGTCTCCGCGTCGTTCGCGTCAGCTGAATCGCTGCCCGCCCTACCGACCTATCCGGATCGGCCCGAGGTGAAGGCCTTCATCCAGTCCCTCGCCGCGAAGCACCAGTTCGATCCGCAAACGCTGACCCATTTACTGGGAGCGGTTCGGATCAACGCCGAAGCGATCGCCCTGGTGACGCCTTCGCCGATTCCCGTGCGCAAAAGCTGGCGGATTTATCGCTCCCGGTTCGTGGAACCGCAGCGCATCCGCGCTGGTATGGCTTTCTGGCGCGAACATGGCGTTGCTCTGGCGCGCGCCCAAAGGAAATTTGGCGTTCCGGCGGAGATCCTGGTGGGCATCCTCGGCGTCGAAACCATGTACGGCCGAAAAATGGGCCACTTCCC
>JANYIU010000081.1 GCA_025361955.1 Holophagaceae bacterium | reverse complement strand
GAAGCGATGGCCTGGGACAGCGGGAAGATGGACTGGGGGCTGCAGAAGTACGGCTTGCCGGACCCGAACCTGGTTGACCGGTGGGCAGAGGTAGGGAAGGGCACCGCAGCGAGACTGCTGCAGGACGGCCTGAGCCTTCCGGAAATTCTCTGCACCTGCAAGTTCTTCATGTATGCCGGCGTCACGGTGGATCACTGGGCGGCCATCCTCTCGGCACTCACCGGCAGGCTCTATTCAGGCCAGGATCTGCTCGACATCGCCGAGCGGGTCTATACCCTCCAGCGCTTGTTCAACCTGCGGGAGGGCTTCACCTCGGCGGACGACCAGCTTCCAGAGCGCGTGAAGGCCGTGCCCGCCTTTGGAAAGTACCAGTCCGAGCCTGCCTGCGCCATCCATGAGTACGACACCATGCTGCGCGAATACTACCTTGCCCGCGGCTGGGATCCCGAGACAGGAGTGCCCACCGAGGCAACCCTGAAGCGCTTGGGCATCCATTGAGCGGGAAACGAATGAGATTGGCCCAACCAAAGGAGGGTGCATGACAAACATCAGAGGGGTATATGTCGTGCTCGTCACGCCTTTCATGGCTGACCAGCGCGTGGATCATGCGGGTCTGAAAAGAAATGTCGAGTGGCTGGTCGAGCAGGGCGTGCATGGTCTGATTCCCTTGGGCAGCACAGGGGAGTTCGCAAGCCTCGAGGACGACGACAAGCGCAAGATCGTCGACACGGTGATGGCGGCCGCTGGGGGCAAGGTCCCCGTCGTCGTTGGCACCACCGCCGAAACCACGGAGAAGGCCATCCAGAACACGGTCATGGCCAAGCAAGCCGGGGCTTCCGGGGCGCTGGTGCTGCCGCCCTACTACTACACCCCGGATCAGGATGAGATCTTCGAGCACTACCACCGCATCTCGGACGCCGTCGATCTCCCCATCATGGTCTACAACAACCCCTTCAGTTCGAAGGTGGACATCCAGGCCGAGACCGTGGCACGCCTCGCGCAGCTCGAACATGTCGCGTGCATCAAGGAAAGTACTGGGGACATCAAGCGCATTACTGAGATTCGCACACGGACGAACGATGGGATTAAAATCTTCTGCGGCTGGGAGGATATGGCGTACGAGTCCTTCCTGATGGGTTGTGAAGGGTGGGTGTGCGTCATCGGCAACATCCTGCCCAAGGCGGCCGTCGAGCTCTTTAAGCTGGTGGTGGACCAACAGGATTTCCAAGCAGGATGGATCCTCTACAAGCGGATGTTGCCGATCCTTCGCTACCTGGAGTACGCCGGAAAGACCCAGAAGGCCCTCAAGTACGTCCTTGACGGCATGAACCTGATCGGGGGCTATTCGAGCAGTCCCAAGCTGCCCCTTGATGCCGCGTCCATGGCGCGGATCGACGAACTTCTCCGGGACTTCAAAGGAGGTGACGAGGCGGCTGCAAGATAAAACAACCTCTGCTGTTGACGTCCAATACGGTGCCAAGAGTCGCTCAAAATATTCCCAGGAAACTCGCTCAACGGTGCTTTCACACATCCATTCCATAGGAGGCCTTATGAAGGTCCTGCCCAACCTCGCCGCGCTCATTCCCGCGGTCGATCACCGCGGGTCTGGGCGAACTCGGCAAGCGCGTAGTGGAGGGCAAGGCGAAGCTCGCCAGCACCAAAGACATCTATGCCGCCCTCGGCAAGTACACCCCCGGCGCCAAGTGGAACGGTGCCTATTACACCGACATGAGCACCGGCGTGAAGGCCAAGAACGAACTCCTGGTTTACATGGACACTTACGTGTTCGGCAGAGGATACTTGGGCGCCACATCCCAGACAATCCCAGAGAAGTATTTCAACATCAAGAAGTAGCTGTTGCGAAATTCATAGAGGGCTTCCAACAGGGAAGCCTTCTGTGAATCATCTGTCCATCCGTTGCTCGGAAAGAGGCAAATTCATGTTTTCTGCCCAGACCTACCTTGACCGGCGCGAGCGGCTGAAATTGCAATTCACGTCTGGCCTGCTGCTCTTTCTTGGGAACGAAGAGAGTCCAATCAACTTCGTCGACAATGCCTATCCCTTTCGACAGGACAGCAGCTTTCTCTACTATTTCGGGATCGATCACCCGGGCTATGCGGCATTGATCGATATTGATGAAAATCGCAC
>JANYIU010000262.1 GCA_025361955.1 Holophagaceae bacterium | reverse complement strand
GACGCCCATTCCTGCCACCGCTGGATTTCTGGGCAACAAGGAGGCCATGATCTATCACACGCCAGCCTGCAAGCTGGTCTTGAAGATCAAACCCGGGAACAGCGTCCCCTTCTCCACCAAGGATGAGGCTGTGAAGGCCGGCTACGCTCCCTGCAAGATCTGCATCAAGTAGCATCCAGAGGATCTCCCAAGCCTGAATCGTCGGCTGCGGGCTTGAACACTTGGCTGTTGGATCAGACTCTCGACCAGGCTGCAGACAGCCTGATACAGGCGAGGGAGTTGGCCCCAAACCATGCTCTGGCTGCGCGGCAAGCTGTCGTTCCGAGCCTTGGCATTCGAAAACGAATAAACAGGCACCGTGGTGCGGTGCCTGTTTACATCAGTTCTTTTTCGAGAACTGCCGGTCGTAGGCTTCCTGGGCGTACTTGCTTGGAGGCACGCTGAAGCGCCGCTTGAATGCGCGTGTGAAAGCAGAAGCATCATAGAAGCCCAGGCCCGTGGCCACGTCGGAGGGACGTTCGCCGTCAGAGAGCATCTGGACGGCGCGTTGGAGGCGACGTTCAATCAAGTACTGGTGCGGGGTGGTACTGGTGGCTTCCCGGAAGAGGCGGATGAAATGGTCGGGAGTGCAGCGGGCCAGCTTGGCAAGATCGGGCACACTGTTCTTGGAACCCAGGTGGGCTTCCATGTGGTCCAGCACCAGCTGAAGGGTCGAACGGCTCAGCCGGTACGGGAAGCGCCCGCGATCTTCCTTCTCGCACAAGCGATTCAGTTCAGCGCCTAGCAAGATGAGGAAGAGCTCGCGTGTCATGAGTTGCAGGCCGTCCGGGTGAGCCATCTCTTGACTGAAGATCCCGAAGAGTTGCTTGAGGCTCTGGCTGCGCAGGGAGGCAAAACTCTGCTCCTGCCACTTGCGCGGGGGATGCTGCAGGATGGACAGGAGCGGCTCAGGGAAGGGCCCATCGAGCTGGAGAGCCGTGAAACCGAACGCCGTCTCAGGTTGATGGCGCTTCAGCGTATGGCCGAAGCCTGGCAGCAGCAGGGCCAGACTGCCCCTGGGGACGATGCCCTCCTCGTGATCGTCTGCAGTGCAGACACGCACAGCAGCCGTGGTCTGGAGCAGCGTCCAGGACTCCCGAGATGGATTGGCCTTCAGCGGAACCGGATCCCGTTTGCACACGATCAGCCGGAGAGGACCACTGATAGAGATGGTGACGTTCTTTGTGTCGGGCATGGTGTGAAAAACCTGTGATAAGTTCCAAAAGAGGATGACATCCTTCCTTGGACAAGTCATGGAATTTTAGAGGCAAATTCCAATTAGTTTTCATACCTGCCAGGGACTAGTCCCAAGGGACCGTTTTGGTACGGTTAATAAATTATTATTAATATAATCCGAACTATTGCGTGAATAGGATATTTCAAAAAAAGGGAGCAGGGACGATGGCGCCCCCGCTCAAGCTGACCAGCGCTACTTTCGGAGCGGGAGTCCCTTCTTCTGCAAGTAATCGTAGCGCACGTTGTAGCCAGGCTGGTAGACCATAGCCATGATGGAATCCTGACCCTCCTTGATGGAGGAGTACTCAGCAAAGTCGAGTGTCCGGATCACGGCCTCGAAGACCCGCAGCGCCCCTGAATGATCGCAGAGCACCATTCTCTTCCCGAGGTTGTTCCTGAGTAGATCCAGGAAGGAGTGGGCGATCCTCCAGTCGGCCTCGATCAGGGTCTCGCCTTCGGGGAAGTGGTAAAATCGGTTTTTGAAGCGTTCCTTGGCTGCCTTTTTTTTCTCATCATCCGTGCCGCTCATACTGGGACCGTAGATCTCCAGCATCTGCTTGGTGACATCGTTCTTCAGCCTATGAGTCAGCGCGCCGTATTTCTGCGAGTTGAGCCCATAGAGAGGGGTGAAGGCCATGTCCATGATTCCGGCGGCTTCGAGGAAGCACCTGGCCGTCTCCTCGGTGTTCTCGCTCTCACTGCCGAAGACCGGCACGCGGTAGCCATCCCCTGAATTCCAAAGTGGGAGCCCATTCGCAGCCATCAGATCGACCATGACTTTGAAATCCTTCCCTAGTTCCTTGGCAGAATCGATGCCCGCGGGTTTGAGCTGATTCCCGATGGAACCGCTGATGCGTCGGTTGTCCTTCCAGGTATCCCAGCTGCCGGACCCGACGAATTCAGGATTGTCCCCACCGGATTCATGGATGGACTTACCGTGGCGGATCGCGATCATTTGTGCCTGATTGGCGGGTACGTAAGCGTTGGGATAGAGCGGCATGCCCTTCCCGTTGGGTAGCCAGGTGAGGCCCTCTCTCAGCAATAGGCCGGTACCATCGTCCAGGGTCCTCCCTTGCGTGCGGAGCTGGCCGCCAGAATTGATCTGCATATCCTCCACCGCGAGGACCAACTTGAGGCGGTACCTGGTGTGACGCTGGCCATAGGGGGGGATATTGCGGGCGACGATCAGGTCGTTGAACCGCTTCAGCGAGAACTTCTGATGCAGGAGCCGCTTGAAGCTATCGTTACGCAGGAGGCCGTTCCAGGCCAGATAGAACAGGTGCGGATCCGCGTTGGGCACATTGTTCTGGAGGAAGTTGAACTTGTGTTTGATGTAACTGCTGGGCGTCACGTGATCGGTGAGGCCGAGGATGAAGAAGTAGAGACTCTTGCCGAGGCCCTTAAGGTTGTTCAGGAAGGCTGCGCTGACATCATCTGGCGAGAGGGTCATTTGGTCGCCATAGATGGCCTTCAGGAACCGGATATCGTTCTTGATGTTCTCCATCTGGTAGGCGTTGTGGAATTCCGCGTGCTCGCGGCCCACGCCAGTCTCGTAGGCTTGCTCGGGAATGATGCCTGGGGTCGTGGTTGCTGCCATGGTGTTCTCCTCGTGTTCGATTTAGACATGCGCTACATCAGATGACCTTGCCTACAGCCTTCGCGGCTCCGGTAGAACTGGGATGATGTTCTCCAGGATCCCTCGCCCACCGCGCCAGTCTTTCTTGGAAGGCCCATCCACCGTCTTCTGGGTGGCGGTGGCGGCATGCACAGTGGTCATGAGACCGCGCTTGATGCCGAAGGCGTCATTCAGCACCTTGGCGATGGGCGCGAGGCAATTGGTGGTGCAGTATGCGTTCGAGATGATCGCCTGGCCCGCGTAGGTCTGGTGGTTCACTCCATAGACGAACATCGGCGTGTCGTTTCGTCATGGTGGACTCCTTGTCATCAGGGTGTTGCAGAAAAGTACGCATTATTTCGTGCTTGGAACTCAATCCTTTCGATCCGCCAAATCCGGGGCGGAAAGTGCGGAAGGCTATTGTTTTTCAATAGATCATCGAAAATAGAGCGAGGGGCACGCCTTCAACTGTCTCCATTCTCTCATCTGGTCCTGTGTCCGTCATCGGGGGAAATGCAGTAACGAGCTGCACGATTGGATCAGGAGGCCGGGCGAAGGAGGTCGTTAAAACAATGACAGGGGAGCAAGGCTCGAAAGTCCAGAGGACGGGAAAACCCTCAAAGGAAGGCGCGAAGGCTCTCGTCGATACCCTTCTTCATTTCGCTCCACCAATCCAGCGCGGCCTCGCTCTTGTCCTGCTCGAAGGCTTCGATCCATTGCTGGAGCTGGGGATCCTTGTCACCCTCGACGTCGCGGCGGCGCTTCAGGAAGGTCATCACGAAGTCGATGTTCCGATCTGATTCCCAGAACGTCGAGGAGTTCCGGCTGTTGATGCGGCTGGCAGTGGTGGCCGTAGCCTCCAGGAACTTCTCCCGCATCCCATAGAGCGACTCGATGATTTCCGGCAGCATGTCCTCGGCCCAGCCGCGGTGAAAGCGGCACACCCCCATGTTGTCGATGATCAGTTCGGCCTTCATGCGGTCCGCACAGATGCGCCCAAGCACGCGGGGGGGGAAGAACTCGGCGCCATAGAACATGTAGTACTTGCCCGCGATCGCCATGGGGGCCAGGGCGCCGGGTGTCCAGTACTGGTTGGGTACCATCCAGCCCCGTCGGCCGAAGGCATTGTGCACGAAGGTGTCGATGATGCGCACGCCCCGCTCCCGTTTCACCTTCCGGGCAAACTTACGCACTCCTTCCATGAAATTGATCAGGCCCTTCTTCTGGAGGATTGCATCGATGAGCTCCATGCCCAGCTCCGCGTTGTGCATGGAATCAACCGCGATGTCGAATCCATCAAGGTTCCAACGCGGGGTCTTAGTGACGCCAAGATCCTCCTTCGAAAGGATGCCGGTATCCAAGCAGTCCATGAGCCAGGCCAGCACGCCACCGATGGAGATGGCGTCAAAGCCTGCAGCGTCCGCCTTGCCATTGATCCTTTCCGCAGCCCGCTGGTCGAAGACGCCGATGAGGGGTCCCATGGCCTGGTAGGGCTCGTAATCCTTCTTGTATTCCCCGCGCAGCTTCTTGCAAACCGCCGCACAGGGTTCGCCGCAGGTGCACTGGTTCTTGGTCTGGATGGTCTCTTCATTGAACTGTTTGAGGTAGTGATCGAAGGCGTAGGTCTTGTGCAGGTTCAGGCGGTCCGCTTCCGTGTCATAGATGGACCGATAGTTGAAGGCGATCATGCGCCCCTTGAGGGTGGCGTAGTTCACCCCGAAGGTACCGCCGGTCTCGAACTTGGGATCAAAGCGGTACTTGGTGGTGGCTTCGAAGTCCTTGGCGGCGAGACGCTGTTTGTACTTGGCCTCGAACCACTCGTCGGCCACCTTGCGATCCCGGAAGTCATCGTCGATGAAGGTGCCGCCATAGATCACCGCAGCGATTCCGTGATCCTGAAGCATCTTGGAACCAAAGCCGCCGCGGCCCGCCCAGGTATCGGCGAAGGTCAGCTTGCCCTTCACGATGGGCGCGCTGCCGATGGCGCCGAAGTCCGTTGACTGCGCGGAGGGTCCTACGGCCAGGATGCGAGGGTCCGTGGTGTAACGGGAACCGAAGCGCTCGAGCACTTCGTCCATCAGGCCGTAGATTCCGCCGCGTCCGCGCTCCCAGGCGCGGACGACGTCCACCGGCACTATTTCTACCGTGATCTCCTCACCATGGGTGCGGTTCAGATAAAGGATGGAAGGGACCGGGGCCTTGCCCACCAGACTCACCATGTTGATGCCGAGGTTATCGAAGGGCAGGCCGGCCCCACCCATGCTGGAAACGTAGAATCCGCGCCAGCAGGGCGAGAAGCCGGTGACGATCAGGCGATTGGAGCCCGGCAGGATGGAGCCCGCGAAGATCCCTGTGCCGATGTTAAGGCAACGCCAGCGATCTGATAGATGAATGCCCAGGTCGACGGGGCCGAAATAGGTGCCAAGTGGATAGCGTCTGAGGCGGTAGAACCCCGTGGCCGGATCGATGAATAGAACGCGCTGTACGGTTTTCACGAAAGACCTTTACTGCAAAGTGGATTTAAAGGCTCCGGGAGGCGATGAGGTTCACGCCGGTGCCGAAGAGATCCTTGATGAGCACTTGTCCCATGGAGACAGGGCCCGTGACCCTCAAGGCGTTGATCATACCCATGCATTCGTAGATGCGCTCTTTGGGGATCGCACTGCTGGTTCGCACAGGGAGGCGCGGCAGGCGGGCCCCTTCGATGCGGATGGTCGAGGTTAGCATGCGCGTGGGTTCGGTGATTTCCTTGATGGCGTAATCTTCACCGCGCTTGCAGGTGAGGCCGGAGAACGTGTAGCCCTTTGGCGCTGTCGCGTCCACTTCGATGGAACAGTGGCAGCCCATGGGGCAAACGATGCAGATCAGTTCACGCTTCATGGGCCACCTCCTCGAGGCAGACATTCAGTTCCCCGGAGAGTCCCTGGAGCTTTTCGACGGGGATCTTGATGGATTCCATCTCGCCGGGGGTCAGGTGGACTTTGCGGACCTTCTTCACGAGGGTCTCGCCGTGGCGCACAACCAGATTCTTGTTTTTGCAGGGCTCCGTGACGCGCATCATTAGGTCGACTTCCTGTTCGAGGTTGCCGACGCGGATGGTGTGGGGCACAACATAGCGGATGCCATGGCCCGCGCGGGTGACCAGATCAGGAGATCCCTCCTTGAGTTGCCCCTGGGCGAAGCGGGCCGCGTGGTGGCCAGCCTTGCGGGCTTCCTCGGTGACCCAGTCCACCAGATCGTGGACCTGCACCACGTTACCGCAGGCGAAGATCCCCGCGACGCTGGTTTCCATGCACTCGTTCACGACCGGTCCGCCAGTCACAGGATCCAGGCGGATGCCTGCGGACTTCGACAGTTCGTTCTCCGGGATGAGTCCGACCGACAGCAGGAGCGTGTCGCAGTCGTAGTGGATCTCGGTGCCGGGGATGGGTTGCCTAGTGGCGTCCACCTTGGCGATGGTGATGCCTTCCACCCGGTCCCGGCCTTCGATGTTGGTGATGGTGTGACTCAGGTAGAGAGGAATGTCGTAGTCATCCAGGCACTGCACGATGTTGCGCGTGAGCCCGCCGGAATAGGGCAAGATCTCGGCTACGGCGAGCACCTTGGCCCCTTCCAAAGTCATGCGACGAGCCATGATCAGGCCGATGTCCCCGGAGCCCAGGACCACCACCCGCTTGCCCACCATGAGGCCTTCCATGTTGACGAAACGCTGGGCGGCCCCGGCGGAGTAGATGCCTGCGGGGCGAGTGCCCGGGATGTTGATGGCGCCTCGGGCGCGCTCCCTGCAACCCATGGCCAGCACCACAGCCTTCGCCTGGAGGGTCTCAAAGCCATGCTCGGAGCTGATGATGTCTACCGTGCGGTCGTCACGCAACTCCAACACCATGGTGTCCAGCCGGTATTCGATTCCGAGGGATTCCATTTCGCGGATGAAACGCTCGGCATATTCGGGGCCGGTGAGTTCCTCCCTGAAAATATGCAGACCAAAACCGTTGTGGATGCACTGCATCAGGATGCCCCCCAACTCACGGTCCCGCTCAAGGACCAGGATTTTTTGGGAGCCACCCTTATGGGCCTCGATGGCGGCAGCGAGGCCTGCTGGCCCCCCGCCCACGATGATGATTTCGTAAGTGTTCATGCTCATCATCCCCCCGCTCCCATCTTGGTCACGCCCGTCAGAAGGACGGAGGCAGGTCTGTCTTTCCGGACTTCGGTCATGGGGATGTGCAGCTCGCGGGCAAGGATCTCCACGACCCTGGGACCGCAGAATCCTCCCTGGCAGCGCCCCATGCCGGGCCGCAAGCGCCGCTTGATTCCGTCCACAGTGGTGGCTCCGGCATTGCGGTGGATGGCGTCGACAATCTCCCCTTCCGTGATTCTCTCGCAGCGGCAGACGATGCGGCCGAAGCGAGGATCCTTCTTGATCCTGGCCGCTTTGGCCTCGTTGGGGAGTTGCGAGAAATGGACCACGGGGCGGCGAACCGGGTTGAAGTCGGTCTTGAAGGTCAGATTGCCAAAGAAGCTGCGCACCAGTCTGGCAACATGGACAGCGATGGCGGGGGCTGAGGTGAGACCGGGAGACTCGATGCCAGCGACATCGAAGAAGCCCGGAGCGCCCTTGGCCTCTCCGATGATGAAATCGCCCGTGTCGGGCGTGGAGCGCAGTCCGGCGAATGACGTGATCACCGCGGCATAGGCCACGTCCGGGCTGGACTTGGTGGCCGCTTCCCGCACGGCATTCAAACCAGCGGCGGTGGTTTCCACGTGGTCGGGGTTCTCCACCTGTTCAGCATTGGGTCCCACGATCAGGTTGCCGTGGACCGAAGGGGAGATCAGGATGCCTTTCCCGTTCGGCGTGGGGCACTGAAAGATCGTGTGGCTCACATGGTTGCCTTCGCTCTTGTCCAGTACGAAATATTCTCCGCGGCGGGGAATGATCTTGAAGCAGGGTTCGGCCACCATGTTGTGGATGTGATCGGAGTAGAGGCCAGCGCAGTTGATCGCCACGCGGGTCTCGATAGCATCACCCTTGGCGGTCAGGAGTCGGTATCCGCCTTCGATCCGCTCGATGTTGACCACCTCCGTGTCGAGTCGGAGTTCCATTCCATTGTCCATGGCGTTCTCAGCCGCCGCGATGGCCAGATCCCAGGGAGCGACGATGCCACCGGTGGGTGCATAGAGGGCCTCCACGATGGTCTTCGAGAGGCGCGGCTCCTTTCGACGCACCTCGTCACCGCTAAGCAACTCCAGGCCCGGGACTCCGTTCTGTTTCCCCTTCTTCTCCAGGGAATGGAGCTCGGGGAGCTCCTCTTCGGAAAAGGCGACCACCAGGGAGCCGTTCCGCTTGAAGGGGACGCTGAGCTCGCCGCATATGCGGTCGTACATCGCGTTGCCTTCAACATTGAACTTTCCCTTCAGGGTTCCCGGCTTGCAGTCGAACCCTGCATGGACAATGGCGCTGTTGGCCTTGGTAGTGCCATTGGCGACGTCGCTGTCCTTCTCGACGAGCAGCGTCTTGACCTGGAACCGGCTCAATTCGCGCCCGATGAGACAGCCAATGACGCCGCCACCGATGATGGTGATGTCGATCAAGTGCTACCCCCTTGAAAGCTTTCCTACCCAAAAGAAGGCCGTCCCCAAAGGTCCGTCGCAATTCTGCGACGGCCTTTGAGCACGGCTCTCCAGTCTCAAACCCGTTTTGCGTATTCTCGCTATTCAATTGCGCCGGGTGGCGTTCCCGGACTTTCCAATAGAACCTGGAACGGGCCTGGTTCCCAATGCGCAGAGATGCGATTGGGAACCCACGCGGTATCGTGTCGACCCTTGTGCTTCAGCTATTTATGCTCGACCCAGTCGAAGGTGCGGGTGACCGCTTTCTTCCAGGAGGCGTAAAGTTCCTTGCGCTTGCCGGCGTCCATCTTGGGCGTCCACTCCTTGTCCTTGCCCCAGTTGGCGCGCAGGTCTTCCACCGCGGCCCAGAAGCCCACCGCCAGCCCGGCCGCATAGGCCGCGCCGAGGGCTGTGGTTTCCGCAACCTTCGGACGAATGACGGGAACACCGAGGATGTCGGCCTGGAACTGCATCAGGGTGTTGTTGAAGACCATGCCGCCGTCCACCTTGAGGGCCGTGAGATCGACGCCGGAGTCGGCGTTCATCGCATCAAGCACCTCGCGGGTCTGGAAAGCGGTGGCTTCCAGGACGGCGCGGGCGATGTGGCCTTTGTTGACGTAGCGGGTCAGGCCGGCGATGACGCCACGGGCGTCGCTCTTCCAGTAGGGGGCATACAGGCCGGAGAAGGCCGGCACAAAGTAGGCACCGCCGTTGTCTTCGACCGTGTTCGCCAGAGCTTCCACATCCTCAGACTTCTGGATCATGCCGAGGTTGTCGCGCAGCCACTGGACCAGGGCGCCGGTGATGGCAATGGAGCCTTCCAGGCAATACACCGCCGGCTGGGAACCGATCTTGTAGCCCAGGGTCGTGAGCAGGCCATTCTTGGACTGTATGGGCTTGGTCCCGGTATTGAGCAGCATGAAGCAGCCGGTTCCATAGGTATTCTTGGCTTCGCCGGTGGAGAAGCAGGTCTGGCCGAAGAGCGCAGCCTGCTGATCGCCCAGGTCGCCCGCCACAGGGATTCCCGCAAGCGTGCCCACCGCCTTGCCGTACACTTCGGAGGAGGCCTTGATGGTCGGCAGCATGGCGCGGGGTACGCCCATGATTTTGAGGATTTCGGCGTCCCAATCCAGGGTTTCCAGGTTCATCAGCATGGTGCGGCTGGCGTTGGTGACATCGGTGATGTGCACACCGCCAGTGACGCCGCCCGTGAGATTCCAGATAACCCAGGTGTCCATGTTGCCGAAGAGCAGTTCGCCCTTCTCGGCCTTCGCGCGGGCCCCCTCGACATTGTCGAGAATCCACTTGATCTTGGGGCCGGAGAAATAGGTGGCCAGAGGCAGACCGACTTTCAGGCGGAAACGGTCCTGACCGCCATCCTTGGCGAGTTCATTGCAGATCAGGTCGGTGCGCGTGTCCTGCCAGACGATGGCGTTGTAGATGGGCTTGCCAGTCGCCTTCTCCCACACAACCGTGGTCTCGCGCTGGTTGGTGACACCCACCGCGGCGATGTCCTTCGGATCCACGCCGGTCTTGGCCAGCGCGCCAGCGATGACAGCCTGGGTGCTTCCCCAGATCGCCATCGGATCGTGTTCGACCCAGCCCGGCTTCGGGTAGATCTGTGGGAATTCCTGCTGGTCGAGGCCAACCACCTTGCCCGCATGATCAAAGATCATGAAGCGTGTGCTGGTCGTCCCCTGGTCAATTGCGGCTGCATATTTAGCCATGATGTCTCTCCAGAGAAACTGTTGTTTTGATGAACTTGGTAAGGTTCTAAATGCAATATCGGGAGGGGCCGGGCTGCGAATCCGCGGTGCGGAGCAGCCTTATTCGTTACATCCCGAGGGCCTTGGCGGCCAGGGCGGCAACCACACCGCCGATGATCGGACCGAGTACGGGAACCAATGCATAACCCCAGTCGCTGCTGCCTTTCCCGGGGATCGGGAGAATTGCGTGCGCAATGCGGGGGCCAAGATCACGGGCCGGGTTGATGGCGTAACCCGTGGGGCCGCCAAGACTCAGGCCGCAGGCCCAGACCAGCATCGCGACGAGGTAGGGGCCGACGCCAGGAGCCGGGTTGCCACCCGTGGCGCCCATCTTTGCGAAGATGGCGAAGATCACGAATACCAGCACGAAGGTGCCAATGATTTCAGTCACGAGGTTCCAGAAGGTGTTGCGAATGGCTGGGCCAGTGGAGTGGCAGGCCAGTTTCAGCCCGGCGTCACTGGTCTCACCCCAGTGCTGGTAGTAGGCGAGGAAGACCAGCACGGAGCCAAGGAAGGCGCCGATCATTTCGCCCGCCATGCGGACCATGCCATCATTCATTGTCGTGCCGCCCATGACCATCTTGGCGATGGTCACGGCCGGGTTCAGATCCGCCTGCGGGCTGCCCGTCGCGGCCGCCACGAAGACGCCACACATGACCGCGAAGGCCCAACCCGCTGTGATCACGATCCAGCCTGAGTTCTGAGCCTTGGACTTGTTGAGCAGTACGGCTGCGACAACGCCGTTTCCAAGCAGGATCAGAATCATCGTGCCGAGGATTTCTCCCACGAATTGACTGCTACCCATACACCTCTCCTTTGGTTGTTGGGCGATATGCCCAGGTTGATTAATTGAACCTCTTTTGCCTTCAACATAGTCTTATAGCGGCTATGTTGCGATCGCCCTGATGATGCCTGCAGGCATTTGTTTTCTGTCTACTTATCTAACAAATTGGTCCAATGCAGCTCTCCGGAAAGCTGCCGGATCAATTCCAGAAAAGGGGTCTCCTTTTGTTGTACGAAAAAAAACGGGAGAGGCTTGGAAGTCTCTCCCGTTCAATCTATGAGTAGATAGCCGAAAGAGTCTGTTCTTGGCTCTCCCGTCTGGTGCCAGTGATTCCGATATTCGATTTGGAGTGAAGCATGAAAGGGTTCGTTGCACGCGTCAAGGCAGAATTTTAAGGCTGTTTTTTACTATCCCGCTTCGGCTGCGTCTTTCGGGGTGGGATGCTCGTTATTCAGAGGCCACAATTCAATCTTGCTTGTGGACACAGCGATGGCGCCACCCACAAGGATCTTTTCAATATCCGAGGCTGAATTGATGAGTCCCCCCGCGATGATGGGAGCGTTCGTCTGACGATGGATATGGCTGATCACCCGGGGGATGATGCCCGGCATGATCTCAATGGCGTCCGCGTGGACCTTGCCGATGCCCTCGATGGCGCTTTCCACCGAGAGACTGTCCAGCATGAAGTAGCGCTGGACCACGCGGATCCCCATTTCCAATGCCTTCTTGGCCATATTGGATTTCGTGGTGATCACGCCGCAGTTGCGCTTGAAGTGGCGGTAGAAGTACTCCAGAACCACGGGATTCGAGGCCAGACCGTTAATCATGTCCAGGTGCACGAAGGGCGTCTTGCCGCTCCTGAGGATGGCATTCACGTGATCATCCAGGGTCAGGATGTCGCCGTAGAGCACGAAAACGATATCGTGGGAGGAGTGCAGGGCCTTCTTCATGGCGGTGTCATCCTTCACGGCCGGGATGACCCGATTCCGCTCCAGCATATTCCTGAATGGCTCCCGTTCAGCGCGGTCCATGGCTTCTTCCCCTCGTTTCCCAGTGCTCCGCATCATACTCCTGGGTAGTAGGAAAGCGGAACGAAAACCGCATCAGGACTGCGGTTGGCCGTCTTGGATCACACCGAGCACTCGGGCCGTGGTCAGGGACTTGAATGCGAAGATTCCTGCAGACTCATTGATCGGGCTCAGAAAGAAACGGGCCCAATCGATCTTCCGATTGCAGTGAGTCTCCGCGCGCTCATCCAGCAGGACCCGGCAATCGTCCTCTATCCGTTTCAGCATTCATTGCCGGTCGCGATCCAGGTGGATCTTGGTAGCGCCCAGGGAGACGTTCATCGTTCCCGACCCCTGCGTCTTCCGGAAAGCATTGTTAGAAGCCACTTCACGGGGAAATACATGGAGACGCAACTCTGATACTCACGGTAGCGAGCACCGAATTCCTCCACCAGCTTCCGCTCTTCCAGGAGGATCCCCACCAAGCCTATTAGAAATCATTTTCATCTGTCATATTAGTTAGAGCCTTTATCATGGCTGTCCTGCTGGTTTAAACGGAAACTCCCTATGTCGATCACCGCCCTGCTCTTCTCGTTCGCGACCTTCGTCTCCACCTTCGTCGGAGGTCTCTTTGCGATCCGGTTCCGGGACAAGCTGCATCTCATCATGAGCTTCACCGCAGGCGTGCTGCTGGGTGTCGTCTGCTTTGACATCCTTCCCGAGATCATCGAACAGGTCCACGCCAACAACATGCATCCGATCGAGCCCATGGTGGCCCTGGTAGTGGGCTTCATGCTCTTCCATGTGCTGGAAAAGGTGATCCTGATTCATCACGCTCACGAAGACGACTATGCCCATCACCGGCATCCCCAGGTGGGAGTCTTCTCCGCGCTGGCCCTGATCGGTCACAGTTTCATGGACGGGGTTGGCATTGGGCTCGGCTTCCAGGTCAATGCCTCCGTGGGCGTGCTGGTGGCCGTGGCGGTCATCTCCCACGATTTCACCGATGGCATGAACACCGTGACGCTCATGCTTCACCACAAGAACACCTCGACAAAATCCAGATGGTTCCTTCTGATGGACGCGATCGCGCCGGTCCTGGGTTCCCTGCTGATGATCTGGATCCGACTGCCGCCACGATTTCTGGTCCTGTACCTCGGCTTTTTCGCGGGCTTCCTACTCTACATCGGCGCCAGCGACATTCTTCCAGAGGCCCACAGCCAGCAGAGTTCGTACCAAAAGATCGGGCTCACCATCGCCGGTGTTCTTTTCATCTTCCTGATGACGCGCATCGCCTGAACGGAAGGTCGAGCGAGGAGGTCCGGCATGTTAACCAGGAATGCAAGCACCCTTCGCGCCGCGGGCCTTCGCGTCACCGCGCAGCGGCAGGCCATCATCCAGGTTCTGGACGATTCCGATCGCCCCCTCAACGTGGAGGAGATCCTTTCGCGAATGACCGGCTACCGTTCCGGAATTCCCACCGTCTACCGCAACCTGCAGCAGTTCTCGGAACAGGGGTGGGTGGAATCCATCGTCGGTCCCGATCAGGTGCTGCGTTTCGTCCGGTGCCATTCCGTGAAGCATCACCATCACGTCCAATGCGAAGGCTGCGGGCGGATGGTGGAAATGGAAGGCTGCGGCTTGAGGAAGGCGCTGGAGGCCATGGCAACCTGCTCGGGATTCCACATCACCCGTCACCAGCTTCAGTTGTTCGGGCTGTGCCCGAAGTGCCAGAAGGGAGCTTGACGATGCCTTGGTATCTCTTTGGTTTTTCGGCGGCGATGTTCGCGGCCACGGCCGCGGTGATCGAGAAGTGGCTGCTGGCGCGCATGAATGTGTGGCAGATGAGCGCGTGGTTCAGCCTCATCACAGCGCTCCTGGTGATTCCGATCCTGCTGACCTTCAAGGGATCGCTTTCGTCTTTGAGCGGGGTCCTCTGGGGGATAATCCTGCTCAAAGCCATTCTGGAAGCTGTGCAGTTCGTCGCGGTCATGACCGGCATCCAGCGCCTGGGCATCTCGACCACCATTCCCCTGATGGCGCTGTCACCAGGTTTCGTGGCGCTGGGGGGAACGTTCCTGATCGGCGATGCCCTGATCCCGATGCAGTGGGGCGGGCTGCTGCTCATGGTCGCCGGGATGTATATGATTCAGCTGGAGGGGGACAGCGTCTGGTGGCGCCCCTTGGTGCGGCTGTTCGTGGACCGGAACCAGTGGGTGATCCTGCTCGCGCTGGCGGCCTCGGTGGCCGTGGCGCTCATGGACAAGTCCATTCTCTCCAGCTACAAGATCCCGCCCCAGATCTTCATCACGGTGCAGCAGTGGTATCTCGCGGGTTTGTTCCTGCTGCTGATGGCCATTCGGAAAACCTACCGCACGGAGGAGCCTATCCTTTGGAACCGGAACCTTATCCTGGGCTTGATCGCCCTCGCAGCGGTGACGGTCGGTTACCGGTACCTGCAAATGCGCGGTGTCATGCTGGCGCCCGTGGCCTTGGTGCTGGCGGTGCGGCGGACCTCCGTGGTCATGGCGAGCCTGGTCGGCGGTTCCCTGTTCCATGAAAAGGGCTTCATCCGACGGTCCATCGCCGCTGCCATCCTGGCGGTCGGAGCCATCCTGCTATCCCAGGCGGTGTGATCCGTTGATGCCCCGCTCAGTCTGCAGCGCCGGATCTCTTCCGGGCCAGTTGGCCGCAGGCTCCAGCAATATCCTGGCCCCGGCTGCGGCGGACGCTGACGGTGATTCCCTGACCGGAAAGAAGCTGGCACAGCTCATCAATGTGGGCTTCGGTGGGGGGCTCGAAGCCGACCCCCTCATGGGGATTGAACGGGATGAGGTTGATCTTGGAGGGAAACCGCCGGGCAAACGCCACCAGCCGCCGCCCATCCTCGAGGCTGTCGGTGACACCCTTCAGGAGGACGTACTCCAGCGTGATGCGTTCCCCTTTCTGCAGGGGGAAGGCCGTCAGGGCTTCCGCGAGGGCCTCAAGGTTCCAAACGCGGTTGACGGGCATGATGCGGGAGCGGTGCTCATCCGTGGTGCCGTTGAGGCTCAAGGCAAGGCGAGGGCGGGGCTTGAAGGTGCCAAGGCGCTGGATTCCGGGCACCAGCCCTGAGGTGCTGATCGTGACACGGCGAGGTGGGATCGCCACGCCTTCGGGATCGTTCAGCAGGCGGAAGGCGCCCATGACGTGTGCCAGGTTGTGCATGGGCTCACCCATCCCCATGAAGACGAGATTCACCGGTGCCCCGATGGGATGGGCATGATGGTTCAGCATGGTGATCACCTGACCGGTGATCTCGGCGGCCGTCAAGTTGCGCAGGATGCCCATCTTGCCCGTGGCGCAGAAGGTGCAGCCCATGGCGCAGCCCACTTGGCTGGAAAGGCACAGGGTGGCGCGGCCTTCGTAGGGCATGTGGACACCCTCGACGATGCTTCCATCCTGCATGCTGAAGGCGTGCTTGGTGGATCCGTCATCGCTGACGACGCTCTCCACGATCTCTGGCCAGCGCAGCTCCACTTCGTCTTGGAGTCGCGTGCGCAGGGGCTTGGACAAGGCCGTGAAGGAGGACCAATCCGTCCATCGATGGCGGTAGAGTCCTGCAAAAAGATGGTCCGCACGGAAGGCTTTCTCAGCCAGAGATGCCATCAGGAGTTCCAGCTCGTCCCGGTCCATGCCCGCGGCATTGGGCCTGCCCAGGGAATTCGGTTCGGGGGCCGGCTGATCCCACGGGCGGGCTGCGCCAGTCATCGCCGGTTGCTTCCGAGAAGGATTGCCATGACTCAATCCAGGGAGATCTTGAACTTCTGGAGGAAAGCGCGGTCCTCTTCGGACCAACGGGGCCCCTCGCGCTCCGGCATCTCCATCCGGGTGGGAACGTCGGACGTCTGGAGGTGAATCATCTGAGTCTCCGGCTCCCCCTCGTCCAGAGACGGGCCCTTGTCGCGGCGATGAAGCGCCAGCGTGGCTTCGATCATCAGCCCGACTTCATAACCGCCTTCCTGTATCTGTCGAGCCAGGTTGCGGCAGGGTCCATCGGTCACCAGCGCCTGGACCAGGGCCTGACCCAGGCGATCAATGAGTTGCCGCAGGTCCTCCGGAATTTCCATGCTGGCCTCCCAAGTGCCATTCTACCGCCACCCCACGCGAGGTGAGCCAGGATCTCTGAAGCCACAGAGACGAAAAGCGTGCCCCGAAAGCCCGCCCCTCGGATAGGTTAGGCTCCATGCACAAGGTTCTCGTCAGCTCCTGTCTGGTCGGCGAGCCGGTCCGATATGACGGAAGTGCTGCGATCTCCAGGCATCCGGTGCTGGATCGATGGCTGCAGGAGGAGCGGATCATACCTTTCTGCCCAGAGATTGCCGCGGGCATGGGCACACCCCGACCCGCCGTCGAGCTGCTCGGCGGGGATGGTAAGGCGGTGCTGGAGGCGCGGGCCTGGGCCATGGGGCACAGCGGCGCGGACGTGACCGGAGCGTTCATCGCGGGCGCCCGCGCGACGGTGGCGCTTTGTCAGCAAATGGGGATCCGTGTGGCCGTGCTCAAGGAGGGAAGCCCCTCATGCGGCGGCACTTATATCCATGATGGCAGCTTCTCTGGAGCAATCATCCCCGGCCAGGGAGTCACCGCGACGGCCCTCCGGGAGCGCGGCGTTTCGGTCTTTTCTGAAGACCAATGGGAGCAGGCTGAGGCGCGCCTTTCTGAGCTGGAGGACCGCTGACACCTTTCCACTGTCATGCTTATCTCGACCGGTCATCGAATGGAACATCCGAAGGAGTGAATCATGCCTCGCCTTCCCACGCTGCCCTTGATCGACTGGAAAGTCGTATTCGCATCTGGGCAGGACCACGCTGCTTGGCTCGCCGGAGGCGAAGCGCTGGAGAATCAGCGAAAAATGGAGATCTTTCATGATTCCCTGGAACTGGAACCCCAGACCCAGGGTTTCCTGTCCGCTCTGCCCCGATCCGTGAATATCGTGGCCATCGCTGAGGACTGGTGCGGCGACGTGGTGCGCTTCGTGCCTGTCCTGCAACGCCTGGTCGAGGCCTCGTCGAAATTGAACGTGCGCTTCATCCCGCGGGAACAGCATCCGGAAGTCTTCGCCCGTTTCCTCACCAACGGTGGAGAAGCCATTCCCAAGTTCATCTTCCTGAGTGAAACCTGGGTGGAGTGCGGGAACTGGGGGCCCATGCCCGAGGGCTGCAAAGAACTCATCGCCAGGGGCAAGGCTTGCGGAGACGTGGCTGCCGCGCGCAGGAAGGTCTCGGCGCTTTATGAGGCGGATTCCAACCGGCGAAGGGTCGTGCAGGAACTCCTGAAACACCTTGACATCGTCTCTTCCCGCGAACCTTGAAGCGAAAGGAGCAACGCATGACCCAAGTGATCCGGTTCGGTGAATATGGTGGCCCTGAAGTGCTTCATCTGGATGACTGGACCCTGGGCGATCCGGGTCCCGGTGAGGTCCAAGTCCGCCAGATGGCCTGTGGGATCAATTTTCTGGACACCTACCAGCGGAGCGGTCTCTACAAAGTGCCCCTGCCCTCGGGAGCGGGGAATGAAGGCGCAGGCATAGTCCAGGCTGTGGGTTCTGGAGTCGCTCAGCTCAAGCCTGGGGATCGGGTCGCGTACGCGGGAGGACCGGTTGGAGCCTATGCCGAAGCGCGCAATTTCCCAGCGGATCGTCTCTGCCTTCTGCCCGAGGGAATCTCCTTCGAACAAGGCGCTGCGATGATGTTGAAGGGCATGACGGTGCAGTATTTGATCCGCAGGACATACAAGGTACAACCGGGCGACACAGTGCTCTTTCACGCGGCCTCCGGCGGTGTCGGTCTCATCGCCTGCCAGTGGCTGCATGCCCTGGGAGCCACGGTCATTGCTACGGCGGGTACTGAGGAGAAGTGCGAACTCGCCCGGAGGAACGGCGCGGACCGCTGCATCAACTACCGCACCGAGAACTTCGTGGAGCGGGTGAAGGACCTCAGCAACGGGGTCGGCGTGCCTGTGGTCTACGATTCTGTCGGCAAGGACACCTTCCTGGGGTCCATCCAGTGCCTTAGTCCTTTCGGGCTCATGGTGAGTTTCGGCAACGCCTCGGGACCCGTGCCTCCCTTCGATCCAGGTCTGCTGGCCCAGAACGGCTCTCTCTACTTCACGCGCCCGACGCTTACCACCCACATCGCCAAGCGCACGGATCTCGAGACGATTGCAAAGGAACTATTCGATATGGTGCTCTCCGGAAAAGTGAAGATCACCGTGGACCAGCGCTATGCACTCGCGGATGCAGCCCAAGCCCATAGAGATCTCGAAGCCCGAATGACCACAGGTTCCAGCATCCTGATCCCGTAGGAACGAATCCGTATTTCCGCAGTGACTATTTTCTATTCAAACTGTTTCTGGAAGGCCTCGAAGGCATCCCGGAGTTGCGTGAACTCCTCGCGTAGCGCGGCCACTTCCGCTTCCAGTTGGGCTGTCCGAGAAGGTGCGGGCGCAGCCCCCGGAGCTAGAGCCTGGGCCTGAACCTGGGCTGCGGGCGGGTCTCCCAGCAGCTGTGCATAGCGGGGTTCCTTCGTGCCAGGCAGCCGGGTCAGGCGGGCGATCAGGGGAGGATCGGCTTCCAGCATCAGCCCCAGGGCAGCTTCCATCTCCTGGAGGTCCTGGAAGGCATACATCCGGGTGCAGCGGTTGCGCAACTCTCCTGGGGTCTGAGGCCCACGCAGCAGGAGCTCCGCGAGGATGGCGGCCTCTTGCACGGCAAGCCCTAAAGCTTCCGCGATCCGGTGCTCGTACTTTTGCACCCGGCTGCCTGCCGCATCGACGAACCAGACCACCTGATGCTCGCGCAGATCATTGAGGGCCGCCAGCACGGAAGCTTCCTCCAAAGCCATGACCGGATCCCGATTCGTGCTCTGATTACACGCATTCACCAGGGCATTCAGAGTCAAGGGATAGTAGTCCGGCGTCGCCATCTGCTTTTCAACCAGACAGCCCAGGACGCGTTGTTCCGTGGGGTTGAGAAGGGGGTCGAACATGGCCTGGGTCTCCCGTGCGGCTATAGCCCGTATTCCATCCATCGCTGCGTGATCCGCGTCAGGATCTCCTCAGGAAAGACAAGATCGCGCGGCCATTCGCGTTTGAAACCATCGAAGGCCTTATTCTTGCGGGTGGCGTCGATGCCCACCTTGCTGCCAAAGGCGAAGCGGTCGCTGCAATGGTCCAATACATCCAAGGGCCCCTCGGTGTAGAGCATGTCCCGCCGGGGATCCACGTTGGAAGTCACCCGGAAGAGCACCTCATTCATGTCGCGGGGATCGATGTCCGCATCCACCACGACGATGGCCTTGGTGAACATCATCTGACCCATGCCCCAGATGGCGTTCATGACCTTCTGGGCTTGGCCTGGATACTCCTTCTTGACCGCCACCACCGCCAGGTTATGGAAGGCTCCGCCCGGCGGAAGGTGCATATCCACGACCTCCGGCAGGAACAACCGGACCATGGGCAGGAAGATGCGTTCTGTGGCCAAGCCTAGGTAGGCGTCCTCCTGGGGGGGACGGCCCACGATGGTCGCCGGGAAGACGGGATTTTTCCGCATGGTGATGGCTTCTACGTGCAGGACCGGGTAGTCGTCCGCCAGGGAGTAGTAGCCCGTGTGATCCCCGAAAGGGCCTTCCTTGCGCAGTTCTCCGGGATCCACCCAACCCTCGATGACGATCTCGGAATCCGCGGGTACCTCCAGATCATGGCTCACGCATTTCACCATCTCCACGCCTTCCCCGCACAGGAAGCCCGTGAAGAGGACCTCGGAGATGAAAGGCGGCAGCGGCGCCGAGGCCGCATACAGGAGCGCGGGATCGCCGCCGAAGGCCACGGCCACAGGCATTCGTTCGCCGGGGGCATAGCCGGTCTTGGCTCGGGCACCATCGTGATGGAGTTGGGTGTGAAAGCCCAGGGTCCGATCGTCGTGGACTTGGAGTCGATAGAGCCCCATGTTTCGGCGCCCGTCTTTGTGGCGCACATGGCTCATGCCCAGGGTGATGAAGGGAGCGGCATCCTCCGGCCAGGTGGTGAGGATGGGCAACTTCGAGAGGCACGCCTCGTCGCCCTTCAGAATCACTTCCTGGCAGGCCCCTTTCCGGACGGTCTTAGGGGTCCAGCCGGAGACTTGCGCAAGCATGGGGAGTTTGGCCAGTTTGTCGAAGAAACCGGACCCAGGCCTTGGCATCGCCTCCTGCAGGAAATGTTCGATGCGATCGCCGATGGCATCCAGTCCGCAGGGGTCATGATCGACCCCCAAGGCCATCGCCATGCGGTGGTAACTCCCATAGACGTTCATGACCACGGGCAGGGACGACCCTTTGACCTTTTCGAACCACAGGGCGGTTCCGCCACCGGGCTGCTTGGACACGCGATCGGCGATGGCGCCCAGCTCGAGGCAGGGATCCACCTCCACTGAAATGCGCTTCAGTTCCCCGGCGGACTCGAGCTGCTTCAGAAAGGACTGGAAATCACGGGCCATGACGCCCTCCGGGATCCATCTTGCCACTCGCAGCCATTCTTGGAAGGAGCTACGACGCGAAGGTGATGAACGGCCGTTGCGTGGCCCCAAACCAGCCATTCCACAAGATGGATGGAAGGGAGGAGCGGGAAAGGCACTATAATGGTTTTGGGCGTATCCCCTGAACGGCGAGCGCTCGCGCACTTTTTGGAGGAAAAATGTCGATCATCAGTAGTTCCCGTCGCGGATTCTTGGGGTTCGCGCTCCTGCCATGTCTTACCCTTGCAGCGGCAGGTCCTGTCCACTACGGATTCTCCGCTCACGCAAACTTCCCCGCTGCCGACTTGGACAAAGACCTCAACGGGAAGGTGGGCCTGGGGGGCAGCTTCCAGGTTCCCATCGAAATCAGCGAGCGTATGATCGTCCGGCCTCGGATCGATCTGGATGTCTTCCCCGTCTCTGAGAGGGATCGTCCCAATTCCACCTTCCGTGACCGGGTGGATCTGGGCTCTGTGGGAATCGGGGCGGATTTCCTCTATTCCTTCAGCGGCAGGAACGATCAGGGCGTCTACGGCCTGGGGGGTGTAGGCCTCCAGAGATGGCTTCAGACCCGTTCGAGTCGGGACACCGATGGCTATCATTCCTGGAGCAACGACGATACGGTGCGCAACCGCACCAGTCCTTGGCTGGCCGTGGGCGTCGGCTACCAGTTCACTCCAGTCGTCGGTCTGGAAGCCCGCGCGGTGGGTTCGGAATACAATGCCCTCCTAAACGGAACCTCCGGGACTCGGACCGCCGTCGTCACCCAGTTGGCTTTGACCTGCCGGTGGTAGTGATCCGTTAATCCAGGACGCACGATTGCCAAAACTCCCAACGGGTTCCGCTGCCCGCCACAATTTGGGGGCCGTCACAAAATGACCAGAACTGCATGGGTTATTTGCGACGGCCCTCAGCGTGGCAAGCAGATTTTCGAATGATGAGACGATGGCTTGAGGATTGATCCGAAGTTCGGATCTACGTTGCGTGCTAGGCGATTCCGTGTCTGCTTTCCAGCCTCTCCGTCATCGCGATTTCCGGCTCTATTTCAGCGGTCAGACCGTCTCCATGGTGGGGACTTGGATGCAGACCGTGGCCATGGCCTGGATGGTCCATCGCCTGACGGGCCAGCCCAAATGGCTGGGGATCGTGGCCTTCGCTGGCCAAGGCATGGCCTTTCTCTTCTCGCCTCTCGGCGGTGCGGCCGCGGACCGCTTCCGCGTCCGGAACATGGTCATCCTGGTCCAGGCGCTGCTGCTGATCCAGGCAGTCTGCATGGCGGTGCTGGCTTGGCAGCCTGGGGCTCAGGTGTGGCAGGTGGTCCTGCTGGCCATGGTCCTGGGGGCTTTGAGCGCCTTCGATATGACCGGGCGTCAGGTGATGGTGACGCGCACCGTGCCGCAGGAGGATCTGCCAGGGGCCATTGCCCTGCACAGTGCGACCTTTCATGGCAGCAGGATCCTGGGGCCAGCCCTGGCGGGCTTGGTGCTGGCCACTCTGGGGGAGGGGTGGTGTTTTCTGCTCAATGCCCTCAGCTACCTCGCGGCGCTGGCAGCCCTTCTCTCCATGCATGCCGGAAATGAAAACCCTGGCACGGGAAGTGGGCGTGCACGGGCTGATCTGCTCGCGGGGGCGCGCTATATCTGGCTCGACAAGAAGGTCCGCCTCTTGATGCTATATATGGGGCTGGTGGTGCTCCTGGGGATGCCGTACACCGCCTTGCTGCCCGTCTTCGCGGATACGCTGCTCAAAGCGGGCGCGGGGGGCATGGGCTGGATCATGGGCGCCGGCGGCGTGGGCGCCACCGTCGGCGCACTGCTCCTGGCGCGCCGGCAAGGGGCGCCTGGAATCGAGCGGATCATCGTGGTGGCCGGATTGGCCTTTCCCATCGCGCTGATGGCCTTCGCTTTCTCCAGGACGCTTTGGCTATCGGCCCTCCTGATCGGGTTCGTGGGCTTGTTTCTGGTGACCATGAACACGGGCAATCAGACCCTCGTGCAACTCTCTATTCCAAATCATCTGCGCGGGCGGGTGCTCGCCCTCTATGGCATGGTCTTCATCGGCGCCATGCCCCTTGGGGCGCTGTGGGGTGGCTATGCGGCTCAGCATATCGGTGCTACGTGGACCCTGGTCATCGGCGCCGTAGGCTGTATTTTCGCCACCCTCTACTTCTGGATCGCAAACCGGATTCACGATCGTGAGGCAGTGCATCTTGAGGCGGCAACATAGGATGCATCAGGCTGCGGGGAGATCGAGTGGAACAGATCTCCCCGCGCTGTTTGGTTCGCAGCGCCCAGGTCTCCGATGGGGTAGTTGACACCTCCATGCACCCCGGGCTGGAAGACTTGGGCGAAGGCTGACACGGCAACGCAGAAGGGGGTGGTGTGAATTTCTGCGATGATTCTAATCATTTTAAATTCGAAGATGATTGGGGGCAGGTACCCAAATAACTGTTCTCCGAAGACCCGCCGGGTTTCGTCTAGAAATGAAAAAAGCGCCTCGCAGGGCGCTTTTCGAAGAGTTGCCAAAACTACTCGTTGGGCAGTTCCACGCGGCGGCGTTCTTTCAAGCGGCCGGCCTTGCCAAGCTTCTCGCGCAGGAAATAGAGCTTGGCGCGACGAACCTTGCCGCTGCGCATCACATCCAAGTGATCGATGGTGGGACTGTTCAGCGGGAAGATGCGCTCGACGCCAACGCCCGCGCTGATCTTGCGCACAGTGAAGGAGGTGCGAAGACCGCCCCCGCGAATGCTGATGACGACGCCCTGGAAGATCTGGATGCGTTCCTTCTCGCCTTCCTTCACCTTGACGTGCACCTTGACGGTGTCGCCCGGAGAGATCTTCGGAAGATCCTTGCGGATCAAGGCGGATTCGAGACGGTCGATGATGTTCATGATGGCTCCTGTTGGGCCAGCGGTCCTGACATCCGCGAGGGGAGGGACGTGGCACACGTAACCCCTGGTTTGGGGGCTAGTCAGTGTAGCGAAGATTCCGCAGAGCACCAAGCGGGAAAAGCAGGGGACAGGGGTCAGGGGCCGGGGGGACGTGGAAGGCCGCGCCAACCTTTGGGTTTGGGGCTATCCCAGGTATCGGGATGCTCCACTTGCCAGGCGCACCATTGTTCGGGGCGGGTCATGGCTAGCACGCGCTCAACGAGGAACTGCTGCCACAAATCCGGCCGCAGGCGCTGGGTTCGCAGCATGGCCTCGCGCAGACGCCACAGATGGATCGCTGCGTGGTTGCCTCCCCGCAAGGTTTCAGGCACGGCCAGGCCTTCGAAGATTTCCGGGCGCGTGTAGTGGGGATGATCCAACAGTCCTGTGGCAAAGCTGTCCTGCTCAGCGGAATCCTGGTTGCCCAACACGCCAGGCAGCCAGCGGCACACAGCGTCAATGAGAAAAAGCGCGGGCAGTTCCCCGCCCGAAAGAACCGCTTGGCCGACGCTGAATTCTTCGTCCACGAGAAGCTGCACCGCGCGCTGATCCAGGCCTTCGTAGCGGGTGCAGACCAGGATGACTTGGTCCAGTTGCGATAATTCGATCACCTTCGGGTGGGTTAGCGGGGGCGCGGCCGGTGTGAAGTGGATGATGCGGTTCGATCCGAGGCGGGGTAGCGAGGCAAGGGTGTCGCGCAGGACCTCGGGCCGCAGTACCATGCCGGGGCCGCCGCCGAAGGGAGAATCATCCACGTGCCCGAAGGTGTTGCCCGAGTAAAGGCGGTAGGAATGGGTGTGCAGTTCGTGGCCTAATTCCCGGAAAGCCCTTCCGGTGACGCCAATCCGGGCCATGTCGAAATAGTCTGGAAACAGGGTCAGGGCATCGAATCGCATCAGGAAAGCCAGTGGTTCAGGGCGTGAATCACGCGCAGGCATTCTCGGGCGATCAGATTGAAGAAGACCGCGAAGTAGATGGTGTTGGCAAGACAGATCAAGGTGCCGAGCCAGCCCCAGAATGGGCGTTCCTCCAGAAGGGCCGCCCCCAGCACGATGAGCGTGATGGCGGGGAGCTGGTTGCCGAAAGGCAAAGGCACGGGCAGGAAGAGGAGGAAGCCGGCCCAGGTCACCACGAGACCCATCCAACGGTAGCTCAGGGCGCGGCGATTCTCCCGCTTGCCGCCGAACCGGGTCAAATAGCCTTCGAGCTTTGCCAGCGCGCCCTTCATTCTACCTTTGTGGATCGGCTGACGGCGGATACGGTCTGGGATCCAAGGAAGTGTGGTTCCCCAGGCCATCTGGAGCCCCGTCGCCATGATCCCCAGGCCGCCAACGGGAGCCGCCCCGAGGTTGAATCCCGGCACCAGGCTGGGAAGGGCCATCAGCAGAACCAGGAGACCGCAGGTCTGTTCCCCGGCGGAATCCACCAAACCCCCGAGCGTGATCTCGGATTCCTGATCCAGAAGGTCATGGAGTGCCGTAAAGAAGGGGCGCTGTTTTTCCTTGACCTGGATCAGCTCGAGTGGAGGGAGAGCGCGCTTGAAGGCCACCCAGGCAGGGGCAAGGGAAGTTTGGATGCGCTTGATGCGGCGGGTGCTTGCCCGCACCGGGCGGCCAGGACGGAAGCTGACGCGAAGGAGTTTCACGAATCCAGTTTATCTGGCGACAGAACATCCTCTGACGACCCATTGCCGTCCTCAGAAGGATCGGCAGGGAGTTGGTAGGC
>JANYIU010000074.1 GCA_025361955.1 Holophagaceae bacterium | reverse complement strand
CATCGCGGAGCGTGCTGGCAAAGCAGAGCAATTCGCAGGTCCTGCGCACCGAGAAGCGGTATCGGCTCAGGGCGCGAAAGAGCTCGCTGGGCTCCAGGAAGAACTTGGTGAAGTCGGCCACGGAGATCGTCGTCGTTCCCTCCGGAAGAACCTTCAGGCTCTCGGTCGTGACGGGACCTTCGATCTGGTGGCTAGTCGGCCCCGGCGTTTCCATCGGCAGGGAGGAGAGTTCTGCGATCGCGCGGATCCGGGCGGAGACCTTAGTCAAATTCGAGCGATCCGCCCGGACCGTGAAGGCAAATTGCACAGCGCCCAGGGCACTCACCTGGGTGATGCGATTCACGGCACCGTCCACCAGGACCGACTGGGCCCAGCCCTCGCTTCGAACCTGGCCGATGACCTCGGCCATCAGGCCGAAATGCTCCGGGCCCACCAGGGTGATGGACCCCGCGCGCACGGTCCGTCCCACCATGAGCTTGCCGAGGGCCGTGCGCCCGGCCAGGGTATCGAGCACCTCGAACCTGGCGCTGGAAGCCCTGGCGAAGGCTTCGGTGGTAAGCACGATATCTCCGGGTTCCACTCGGATCTCGGGGACCGAATCCCCAGTTTCCCGCGTCTTGAGGGACCCATCCACGCCGATCGTGAAGATGGCCACGGGACCGAACTCACGGGCATACGAAAGGGCATAGTTCAGGAAGGTGGTCTTCCCCGAACCTTTCTCGAAGCCGGTCACCGCCGTGACTGCTCCCTCGATGCCCTGCAACTCCTGCATGACCATGATTCCTCAGAGGTGGAGCTTCCGCTTCTTGCGCGAGAGTTCAGCCGGTTCTATGCAGAGCTTCTCGCCGGAGAGCAGCAGCGCGACGCCATCCCTGGCTTTGTAGACCTTGCTGGTGGGTTCGGGCTTGGCGATGGGCGCTGGGGTGGTGTGGACGGGCTCAGTGTAAGTGGTGATCACGCCCTCGTAGTTGCGGAGCACGACCCGGCCCTCCCCGCGGGTAATGAGGTAGTTCGGCATGACTGGGATTTTGCCGCCACCGCCGGGGGCATCCACCACGTAGGTGGGAACCGCGAGACCGGTCGTGTGTCCGCGCAGGTTCTCGATGATATCGATGCCCTTGGCCACGGAGGTCCGGAAGTGCGAGATGCCCATGGAGAGATCACACTGGTAGATGTAGTAAGGGCGGACCCGGATCGTGAGCAGCTTGTGCAGCAGTTGTTTCATGGTCTCGGGATTATCGTTGATGCCTCTCAGGAGCACGCTCTGGTTGCCCAGCTGGATCCCCGCATCGGCGAGTTTGGCGCACGCCTCCCGGGCCTCCGCCGTGATCTCCTTGGCATGGTTAAAGTGGGTATTCACGTAGATGGGATGGTACTTTTTGAGCATGTTCACCAGGTCAACCGTGATGCGTTGGGGCATGACCACGGGCGCACGAGTGCCGAGCCGGATGATCTCCACATGGTCGATCTCACGGATCCGTTTGAGGATGGACTCCAGTTTCTCGTCAGAGAGCACCAGCGGGTCGCCACCGGAGATGAGGACATCCCGGATCGCCTTGGTCTTCTTGATGTAGTCGATGGCCTTCTGGATGTAGTCGTCGGGCATGTCCACATCGGTGTCGCCCACCAGTCGCCGGCGGGTGCAATGGCGGCAGTTCATGGCGCAGATGTTGGTGATGAGGAGCAGCACGCGGTCCGGATAGCGGTGGGTGAGGCCAGGTACCGGAGAGTCCACATCCTCGTGGAGAGGATCGTGCAAGTCCGAAGGATCGTTGAACAACTCAGCGATACGCGGCACTGACTGCATGCGCACCGGGCAATCAGGGTCGTTGTGATCCATGAGCGCCGCGTAGTAAGGCGTGATTTCCATGGTGAACTTGCCGAGGCACTGCTGGAGGTTGTCCCGCTCCTTCTCGGTAAGCTTGACGACCTTCTCAAGGGTCTCGATGTCGCGGATGCCATTTTTCATCTGCCAGTGCCAGTCGTTCCACTGCGCCGGAGTGACATGTTTGAAAAGATTGATGGACCGCCAATTGACAGAAGGGTATTTCACCTGGTTTCTCCTTAGCCGTTTTTCCTGAGCTGCAGCATCTCCCGAACGTCGTCGGGGCGAGCGATCTCGCGGCCGCAGTCCTTGGCGATGCGCGCGGCCCGCTCCACCAGTTCCGCGTTGGAGGCGGCTAGGCGGCCCTTGCTGTAGTAGATGTTGTCCTCGAACCCGACCCTGAGGTTGCCGCCCAGGGCGATGGCCCCATAGATGGCGTCCAGGTTGGCCTTGCCGCCGATGCCCATGGCGGTCCAGAAAGCCCCCTGGGGCAGCTTGCGCACGAAGAATTCCAGCACATCCAACTCGTACTTGGCGGCGCTGGGCACGTTCAGTACGAGGCCATAGTGGAAGGGCGCTGCCACGAGGCCTTCCTTGATGAGGATATGGCTGGCGAAGACATGTCCAAGGTCGAAGCATTCAAGGGTCGGACGCACCTTGCGGGCGGCCATTTCTCGGGCAAACTCGCGCATGATCGGCAGGGTATTGACGAGGTACTCGTCGCCGAAGTTGACGGTGCCGCAGTCGAGGCTCGCCATCTCGGGCTCGAGGGTGACGGGCTGCAGGCGTTCTTCCGGGGTCATGCCCACGGCGCCCCCCGTGGTCGTCTCAATGACGATGTCGCACTTTCGGCGCACCCGCTCAATGGCCTCCTTGAAGACCGCCAGAGCCTGGGTGGGTTTGCCGTGCTCATCGCGCACATGCAGGTGCAGTACCGCGGCACCCGCCTGCCAGGCATCGTAGGCGGCGTCCGCGATCTCCGTGGGGGTGACCGGCAGGGCAGGGTTGTGGGCCTTGGTGGTCTCAGCCCCCGTGACCGCACAAGTGATGACGATCTTGTTGTTCATAGCGGATCTCCTGATTAGGGGCCGTTACGAAAGAGCCCTTCACATTCTTGGTATTTCGTTACGGCCATTCGGCCATCCCGACCAAGCGGATATGGTTTTTATTTTGGAACGATGGCTTACTTGACCGGATACTTTTCGGCGACCACCGCCAGTGCCTCGGTGATGACCCGGATGGCCTTGTCGAGATCCGCCTGGGTATGGCGGGCACTGATGTACCAGTGGTGGTAGGGCTGGATGAAGAGGCCGCGCCGGATGGTCTCGGTATAGAACAGATCGCGACGTTCCTTGTGGCAACCATCCACCTTCTCAAAGGAAAGAAAGGGCATGGGCGGGATGCCGGAGACACTGACCGGCATCTTGCTGGTGGTGACGGCTCGCTCCAGTTCCTTCAGGAACCAGGTGCCCTTCTCCCAAACCTGCTCGATGATCTTGTCCCGCTGGAGGATCTCGATGCATTTCATGGCCGCGGCCATCTCCAGGCTGTTGGGGAAGAACGTCGAGCTGATGAAAACCTTCTTCTCGCAGATGTCCATGAACTCGGCCTTCCCCACCACCGCGCTGATGGGATAGCCATTGGCCATGGCCTTCCCGAAGGTGGAGATATCCGGGGTTACGCCATAGCGCTGCTGGGCGCCGCCCAGAGCCGCGCGGAAGCCGGTACGGATCTCGTCGAAGATCAGCACGACCTTGTACTGGTCGGCAAGGGTCCGGACGCCCTTCAGATAACCCTCCGGGGGCGGCATCACGGGCTTGGCCAAGGGGTGGCCCACGGGCGTGATGATGATGCAGGCCACATCGCCGTCGTGTTCCTGGAGCTTGGCTTCCAGAGCCGCCAGATCGCCGTACTCGAATTCAATCGTGAGGTCTTGGACCACCTGGGGGACGCCGCCATGAACCTCCACCGCCCAGTCGTGCCAACCGTGGTAGCCGCAGCGCAGAATCTTGGTGCGATCATTGTAGCCGCGGGCGATGCGGGTGGCCAATGTGGTGGCGTCGCTGCCGGTCTTCACCAGGATGACCTTCTCAGCGCTGGGAATGATCTCGATGAGCTTCTTCTCCAGTTCATTCTGGATGGGCTGCACAAGGGAGAAACAGAAGCCCTTGTCCATCTGCTTCTTGACCGCCTCGTTGATTTCCGGCTCGTTGTAACCCATGATGATCGGCCCGTAGGCGCAAAGCATATCGATGTAGTCGTTGCCATCTACATCGACGATGTGCCCGGCATAGCCGCGCTCCAGGAAGATCGGGTATTCGCCGGGAATGAAGTTGTACGGGCGGCGGATGCCCATCATGCCGCCGGGCGAGAGGGTCTGGGCCTCCGCGTACATCTGCATGGACTTGCTGAGATCAAGCTTGGGGGCGCTGGTGGCCATGTTTTCCCTCAAAAAGGATGAACCGCCTTGGCGGTGATTCTTCATACGTAGCGCTCTTCGAACAACTTCCGGAGTTTGTCGTTCTCGCGGAGCTCCCAGAGGGTGATCTCGGCGTGGTCCTTGGTGTAGCCGTTGCCGACGATCATGGTGACATCCTTGCCCACGCCCTCAGCGCCCAGGGCGGCCTTGGCGAAGTTGGTGGCCATGCTGAAGTAGTAGACGATGCCCTCGTCCCGGCAGGGCAGAATGCTGGACAGCTCGGTATTGGGCACGTTGACGCAGTTGATGACGACGTCGTACTCGCGGCCGCCGTTGGCTTTGACCACGGAATTCATGAACTCGATGGGCTTGGTGGCATCGCCCACGATCACTTCATGGCAAAGGCCCTGTTCGTTGAGGGTCTTCTTGTCGTCCGCGAGGTAGACGTTGCCCACCACTCGGCCCGTGGGACCCACGCGCTTCATGGCTTCGTAGGCGCAGAGCATGCCCGACTTGCCACCCGCACCAAGAATGAGGACGGAATCCCCGGGCTTCACCAGTTTGGCGGTCTGGGCGGGGGCGCCCGCCACGTCCAGGGCGGCCAGGGCAAGGCCTTCATCCATGTCGCTGGGTAACTTAGCGTAGATGCCGCTCTCGAAGAGGATGGCCTGACCCTTGATCTCGACCCGGTCGATGTCGGGGTGGATCTTGAGAATCTTCTCGATCTTCAGGGGCGTCAGGGAGAGGGAGACCAGGGAGGCGATCTTGTCGCCCACCTTGAGATCCCGGCCCGCGAGGGCGCTGCCAATCTTGGCCACCTGGCCGATGAACATCCCCCCGGAGCCGGTAACGGGGTTCTGCATCTTGCCGCGCTGTTGCACGATCTCCAGGATCTTGGCCTCGATCTTCTTGACGTCGTGGCCCACGGACTCCTCGATCTGGGTGAAGCTCGCCGAATCGATGTTCAGGGCGATCACGTCCACCAGGATCTCGTTGTCGTAGACGGTCGAGAAGTCGTTGTTGAGCTGAAGGGCCGGCTGGGGGAGCACCCCTTTCGGTTTCAGAACGCGATGAGAGCCGTACTTGCACCCGGTGCAAACAGTCATGGTTCACCTCTATTTAGTTTTTTTGTGAGTCCCTGCGCCGAATCATCCGTACGTTCGTCTCGGGACAAACTTAATTTTTAAATTTAGACGACTATGGCCCATCCGTAAATTCATTTTTTTCATCCAGGCAATGAATCGAATTCATGCAACCTGCCCTGCCGATGGGCCTTGACTTCGAAATCACAACC
>JANYIU010000230.1 GCA_025361955.1 Holophagaceae bacterium | reverse complement strand
TTGCGACGGGCTTCGTCGGCCATTTTGGCCGGGATGTCGGGGTCGATGATGGCGTAGCCGTTCTTGAAAGGGCTTTCGCCAAGTTCCTGAAACGCACGATGACAGCGGAGAACGGCTCCGCTGGAATAGCTGGAATAGTAGGTGCAGGCGTGGCCGCACTTGAGGCCGACGTTCACGGAGAAGTCGGCTAGCCCGCATTTCTCACCACCCCTATAGAAAAGGGCGGCCTTTTGTGGCATAAGTTGTTTTGCTGAAACGAACAACGCCACGAGCAAGGAGGCCGCCCGATGACTACAGAGTGTAACGCACGCGAGTTCGATTTCCAAGGGCTTGGCAGTCGGGCGGTCACTGCTCGATTCGACGGCGGAGCCATCACTTCGGACGCCGGTGGACTCCTGCTGCGGGAGGTCGAAGCCAAAACCGGCATTCTTCGGCGATTCGCGACGTGCTTCACCGATCATCGCGATCCCGAGCGGATCGAACACAGCGTGCCCGAACTGATGGCCCAGCGGATATTCGCCCTGGCCTTGGGCTACGAAGACCTCAACGACCACGACGACCTTCGCCATGATCCGCTCTTGGCCGTGCTGGTGGGCAAGGCCGATCCGACCGGTCGGGATCGACGCCGACGCGAAGATCGCGGCAAGTCGTTGGCGGGCAAGAGCACGTTGAACCGTTTAGAACTGACACCGGTCGGAGCCAACGAGAAGAGCCGTTACAAGAAAGTCGTTGCCCGGCATGGCGACATCGAGAACTTCTTCGTCGAGATGTTTCTCGCGTTGCATCCCGCGCCGCCGAAGCAGATCGTGCTCGACTTCGACGCCACCGACGATCCGATCCACGGTCATCAGTTGGGCCGATTCTTTCACGGCTACTACGACGGCTATTGCTACTTGCCGCTTTACATTTTCTGCGGCGAGCACCTGCTGTGCGCCAAGCTGCGTCCGGCCGACATCGACGGGGCGGCTGGTTCGGTAAAGCAGTTGGCGAAGATCGTCGAACGGATTCGCCGCGTGTGGCCCGACGTGCGAATCATCGTGCGCGGCGACAGCGGTTTTTGTCGAGAGAACTTGATGCGATGGTGCGAAGAGAACCATGTGGATTACGTGCTTGGCTTGGCGAGAAACGCCCGATTACAGCGGATATTGGGAAAAGAGTTGCACGAGGCGAAGTTGCAATTCGAGGCGACGGGCCAGGCGTCGCGCGTGTTCAAGGATTTCACCTATCAGACGCAAAAGAGCTGGAGCCGCGAGCGTCGCGTGGTGGGCAAAGCCGAGCATCTGTCCAAGGGCAGCAATCCGCGATTCATCGTGACCTCGCTTCCGGCCGAAGAACTCGACGCTCGAACGTTGTACGAAGACATGTACTGTGCGCGCGGCGAAATGGAGAACCGGATCAAGGAACAGCAGATGTGCCTGTTCGCCGACCGTACGAGTTGTGCGACGATGCGCGCGAACCAGTTGCGGTTGTGGTTGTCGAGCGTGGCCTATACGCTGCTGATGGCGTTGCGACAGTTCGGACTGCAAGGCACGGAGATGGCGACGGCGCGCTGCGACACGATTCGGTTGAAGCTGCTGAAGTTGGGAGCGTTGGTGCGGACGACGGTTCGTCGGGTGTGGATATCGTTGTCGGAAAGTTGTCCGTATCAGCGGGTGTTTGCTCAAGTGTACGAAAACCTGCAACGCTGGTCGTTGCCGTTGCCGGCCTCGGGATAGGTTTTTGGTTCCCAAAACGGATGCTTCTCAGAGACGGCGGCGCTGACGGTCTGCGCCGAAGCGATTCGGCCCGGCACAAAACGGCCAGCCGTCCCCACCAGTGGCTACCGCCGACGATTTCCCGCCGACGATTTATCCTTCATTAGCCCTGCCAAGCGTGTCCACCCGCCCGCCGCGACGTCGCCTGCGGCTACGCCGCGGTGTGGTGAGAAATGCGGGCTAGCGGTCACGGGACCGCAGAAAAAATGGGGATTGGGCAGCCTGCTACATTCGTTTCCAGCTTGTTATCCTATTTCCTGCGGGCTGCCTTACGGCGTGATTGTCATCTTCAGCGG
>JANYIU010000227.1 GCA_025361955.1 Holophagaceae bacterium | reverse complement strand
CCAAGGACCAAGTGGTTGGCGGTAGACCAGGCACTGACCACGTGAAGGGCTGGCTTCCCCGCGGCCAGAGAACCCCGAAGCGTCTTCCCATCCAGGGCCACCACATCCCCGGGGATCTTGGCCCGAACCCCTTTCACCCAGTCCAGGAATGCCTCCGCAAAGGCGCGCGGGTCCAGCATCCGGAACACCCGATTGAAGGTGTCGTGGGAAGGGATCCCGTGTGGCAGCTCCAAAAAGGTGCGCAGCCATGTCTCCTGATCCTTGGCAAATTCCTCGATGCCTTCCCAGTCGTCTACGCTGCTGAGTGTGCCAAGGACGGCGATGAGGATGATGTCGAGCAGCACGTGCCGCTGGCCCCTGATCTTGCGCGGATCCGGCACCGCTGCGAGGTGGTCGGCAAGGCTCTTGGCTTTGGATCCCATGGAATGTATCCTCCACAGAATGTTTTGCCACAAACTCTATGAAAGTACAATACTTCATACGTGTTTATTTGGGTCATACCGAATTTCAATGAAAAACGGTGGTTATAGATATTGGAATCATGATTTGTACATGCGTATACCCTGGGACCCGAGCCGACTAAACTAGGCACGGCTCGTTGCCTTTGGAGGACTGTCATGTCTCGACTCTGCCCCTGCACCTCCAAACTCGCCTTCGACAAATGTTGTCAGCCCTACCTTACCGGCAAGAAGATTCCGGAGACTCCGGAAAAGCTCATGCGCAGCAGGTTCTCAGCCTATGCCACGCGGAAAGTCGAATACCTCATCGCCACCACCTGTGCAGAGGAGCGGAGCAAGATCGATCCGGATGAACTCGCGAGTTACTGCCGGACGGTCTCCTGCATCTCGCTGAAAATCGTAAAAACCGAGGCCGGAGGTCCTCAGGATGATGCCGGCACCGTGTTGTTTTACGCCAGCCTCCAAGTCAACGGGAAACGGATGCTTCACCGCGAACTGAGCCGCTTCAATCGCGAGCAGGAACGTTGGGTCTATGTGGACGGGGAAACGAACTAGCAGCGGTCCTAGAAGTTCGTTTCGCTCATGGGCCAGAACACGAGATCGTGGACGACCATGTCTTCGGGGGCGAATAGCGTGTCGACGCTGGGCTTGCCGGCACTTTCGGGACGCAGATAGTCGGGCCGGGTGTTTGGACGACATTCTGTGTCCACGCCACCGGGATAGACCGAAGTCACCTTGACGCCTGAGGCGCGCAGTTCCTTGGTGAGAACCTTGGTCAGATCCCGGAGGCGAACCCCCGGATGCCCCGCTGCACCATCTCCAGGACCACGCACCTGCCGATGCCACGGCTTGCACCTGTCACCAGGGCTGTTCGCGATGCTTTCATCGGGTGCCTTTCTCCGCAGCCAGCCCGCGGTTCATCCTGCCGATCAGCAGCGGTCCTTCGAAGATTAGCGCCGAATAGATCTGCACCAAGGCGGCGCCGTCGTCGAGGGCGATCCGGGCATCCTCGGCGGAGCCGATGCCGCCGCAGGCCATGAAGGCCACCGTCCGAGGCAAGCGTTTCAGGATCCGCCGCTGGATTTCGCGCGCCTTCAGTTTGAGTCCGCGTCCGGATAGTCCACCCTCGCCCCAGGTCTCGACCTTGGCGCGGTTGACTTCTGAGACGATGCCCCGGTCCAGGGTCGTGTTCGTGGCGACGATGCCGGAGATGCCGCAGGACACGACCACATCCACGATGGCATCCAGCTCCTCGAAGGGGATGTCTGGGGCCAGTTTGACAAACAGGGGCTGCCGCTCCAGGGACATTTCCCGGCGCGTGCTGAGCATGCCATCCAGTAGGGGCCGGAGCATTTCTGGGGCTTGGAGGCGCCGCAGCCCAGGCGTATTCGGAGAGGAGATGTTCAGGATCGTGAAATCCACCCAGGGGGCAATGATCCGGTAGGCCTCCCGGTAGTCGTCAAGGGCCATTTCTTCAGGGGTCGCCTTGTTCTTGCCGATATTGCCACCCACCATCAGGCCGCGGGGGCGGTTCCTGAGACGCTTGGCTACGATCCGGGCCCCTTCCGAGTTGAAACCCATCCGATTGAGGATCAGGCACTCTTCGGGGAGTCGAAAGAGGCGGGGTCGCGGATTGCCTGGCTGGGGTTTCGGCGTGACGGTGCCGATCTCGACGAAGCCTAAGCCAAGGGCCTTCCACATATCCAGCAGTTCCGCCCCCTTGTCAAGACCCGCCGCGAGACCGATCGGAGAGGTGAAGGTGAGACCACAGACAGTCCGGGCAAGGGAAGGGGAGGGCTTCCCGCAGATCGCTGAGATCAGCGGTGTCATGCCCGGCAGGGGCTGGATGAGCTTGCCAGCCGTAAAAGCCAGTGCATGGGCCGTTTCCGGTTGGAGCTTAAAGAGCAGGGGACGGGCAAGGCGGTATGGATCAAAGGGCATGGCGGCGTTCCCCGGGAGCTGGTCAATGAAGCCACTCGATTGTGCCCGGCCTCCGCTTGCCTGCGCTAGTCTGGATGCGGCTTTTCTCATTCTCCGAGGCCGCCATGCGCTACCTGATTGCCAATCTTTCCGTCGACCTGGGGCAGGAATCCAAGGCCATGGCGCTGCTTCTTGCCGCGGCGCTGGGGGGTTCTCCGGATGAGTTCCGGGAAACCGTGCTAGAGCGCCGCAGCCTGGACGCGCGGCATAAGGGATCCATGCGTTTCCTGATGACCCTGAGCGTCGAAACCGACCTGGATCTCTCGGTTATCCCCCTTCCCCCTGGGGTGAGCGTGGCTCCAGCACCCGCGCCGGTTTCCTGGTCGGTCGCAAGCGTGCACCGGAAGCCTCGCGTGGTGGTGGTGGGCACGGGTCCCGCCGGCACCTTTTGCGCCCTCCGGCTGTTGGACTACGGCATTGCACCCATCGTCCTGGAACGAGGGCCGTCCTTGGAAGAACGCGTCCGCCAAGTGAATCGGCTTTGGCGCGAAGGAGTGCTGGATCCCTCTGCCAACGCGCAGTTCGGAGAAGGGGGGGCGGGCACCTTCAGCGATGGCAAGCTCACCACCCGCATCGGCCATCCCGCAATCCGTTATGTGTTGGAAACCTTCGTGAGGATGGGCGCCGATCCCAGTGTGCTCTACCTGGCGAAGCCGCATGTGGGCACGGACGTAATCCGCAGGTGCATCGTGCTCATGCGCCGGGCGGCGGAGGGCAGGGGAGCGGAGTACCGGTTCAAGGCTCGGCTTGTGGATCTTCGCGTGAAGGACGGAGCGGTGTGCGCGGCGGTCCTGGAAAGTGGCGAAGAGCTTCCTTGCGATGCGGTGGTGCTGGCTCCCGGCCATTCCGCCCGCGACACCTTCGAGATGCTGCACCGACACGGTGTCGCCATGCGCCAGAAGGCTTTCGCCATGGGGGTCCGGATCGAGCACCCCCAGGAGTTCATCAACCGAGCCCAGTACGGTCCCCTCTCTGCTCATCCCAGTCTTCCCGTGGCGGACTACAAACTGGTCTGCAATTTGGGGCCGAACCGCGCTGCCTACAGCTTCTGCATGTGCCCCGGGGGCGAAGTGATCCAGTGCGCCTCCGAGGAGGGCGGTGTGGTCGTGAACGGCATGAGCAATGCCAAGCGGGATTCGGGCTTCGCCAACTCCGGGCTGGTGGCCAAGGTGAACACTGCGGATTTCGGCTCCGAACACCTGCTTGCGGGGATGTATTTCCAGCGCAAGTGGGAGCAGGCCGCGTTCCGGGCTGCCGGGGAGACCTATTGCGCGCCGGCCGAGGCGGTTCAGGATTTCCTGCAGGCCAAGGCCAGCGGGAAGCTGCCGCATACCAGCTTCCGCCCCCACGCGGTCCCAGCGGATTTGCGCCTTTGCCTGCCGGTGTTCGTGCAGGATCAGCTCTTGGCAAGCCTGCCGGTCTTCGAGCGGAAGATCCATGGCTATACCAGCCGCGAGGCCCTTCTCCTGGGCATCGAAAGCCGCACCAGCAGCCCTGTGCAGTTGCTCCGCGCCGAGGATGGTCAGAGTGCGAGCCATCCCGGACTCTACCCTTGCGGAGAAGGGGCAGGGTTCGCGGGAGGGATCACCAGCGCGGCCGTGGATGGCATCCGGGTGGCGGAATGGATCGCCCGGAAGGCGGGAGCAGCGTTTTTTGGCCCCTTCGAGCGAAGGACCCTGGCGGAGGACTACGCGACCGATTGAGCTCCAAGGACATTTCTCGGCGTGATGAGCGTAATTCCCCCCCAGCCGTCGCTGGATCGCCATGGGTCTGTCACAGAGTCGTCACACAGAATCCCTAGCCTGATAGCACAGGAGACAATGACGATGACGACCCTCAGAAATGCCCTGCTCGCGGTTCTGACCTGCGCGGCCACCACCGTGGGCTCTGCCCAGACCATCTCCCTCCAGGGCGCTGGCGCCACCTTCCCTTATCCCCTCTACTCCAAGTGGATGGCCGAGTACCAGAAGATCGACCCCAAGGTCCAGATCAACTACCAGTCCATCGGTTCGGGGGGGGGTATCAAGCAGATTCTGGAGCGCACCGTGGACTTCGGCGCCACGGATGCGGAGATGACCGCCCAGGAGCGGGCCAAGGCAACCGCCACCCTTCACCACCTCCCCATGACCCTTGGGGCCGTGGTCATCACCTACAACGTGCCCGGCCTCGCCAGTGGCCTCAAATTGACCCAGGAGGCCGTCGCGGGCATCTTCCTCGGTCAGATCACCACTTGGAACGATCCCAAGCTTACCGCTCAGAATCCTGGCGCCAAACTGCCCGCTGCGCCCATCACCGTGGCCTACCGGTCCGATGGCAGCGGCACCACCGCCGTCTTCACCGAGTACTTGGCCAAGATCAGCCCTGAATGGAAAACCAGTGTGGGCGCCGGCAAGAGTGTGAAGTTCCCCATCGGCCTCGGCGGCAAAGGCAATGAAGGCGTCACCGGTGTCGTCAAGAGTTCGCCGGGCGCCATCGGCTATGTGGAGTTGGCCTACGCTAAACAGAACCAGATGGCGATCGCCTCCATCCGCAACCAGGCAGGCAAGTTCGTGGCACCCAGCCTGGAAGGCGTCACTGCCGCTGCCCAAGGGCAGAAGCTGCCTGAGAACCTCTGCCTGTCCCTGGTGGATGGCCCCGGCGTCAAGACCTATCCCATCGCTGCCTTCAGCTACATCCTGGTCTACCAGGAGCAGCAGGACGCCACCAAGGGCAAGGCCCTGGTGGACTTCCTCTGGTGGGCCATCCATGACGGCCAGAAGCTCGGCGCCGCTCTGGATTACGCACCTTTGCCCAAGGACCAGGTTCCTGCCATCGAGGCACGGCTGAAGCTGCTCACCGCTAACGGCAAGCCTTTGCTTACCAAGAAGTAGAAGAGAAGGCATGGACGAAGCCGGAAATCCAGGACGGGAGACTCACCAGAAAGAGCCGCTGGCCGCTTTTTCTGGTGGGGGCAATCTGGGGGATCAGGTGTTCCGAGTCCTGACCGCTTTCTTCGCGGCTCTGGCGGTGCTGGTCCTGGCGGCCATGGCCCTGCAGATGTTTCGAGCCGCCCTCCCCAGCCTCAAGCAGTTCGGGTGGAAGTTCCTGTCCAGCACGGACTGGGATCCTGTCCTGGATTCCTACGGGGCGCTGCCGTATATCTTCGGCACGGTGGCCTCCTCCATCCTGGCGCTGCTGGTGGCCCTCCCCGTGGCCCTGGGCACGGCCATCTACCTGGCCGAGCTGGCTCCTCTATGGGTGCGTCGGCCTTTGGGCATTCTGGTGGAGCTCCTGGCCGCCATTCCCAGCGTGATCTATGGCCTTTGGGGCATCTTCGTGATGTCGCCCTGGCTGCGGGATTCGGTGCAACCCCTATTGCAGAAGATCTTCGGCTGGACCCCCTTCTTCAAAGGCGTTCCCCGAGGGTTCGGGATGATGGCGGGCTGCCTGGTGCTGGCCATCATGATCCTGCCCACTATCGCCTCGGTGAGTCGGGACGTGCTCCTGGCCGTGCCCAACAGCATCCGCGAAGGGGCCTTGGCCCTGGGCGCTACCCGCTGGGAGATGGTCCGGAAGGCGGTGCTGCCCTGCGCCAAAAACGGCATCCTCGGGGCAGTGATCCTGGGACTGGGCCGCGCCTTGGGTGAGACCATGGCCGTCACCATGGTCATCGGCAACCGGCCGGACATCTCCTGGTCCCTCTTCAGCCCAGGGCACAGTCTGGCCAGCGTCATCGCCAATGAATACGCCGAGGCCTCCGGAGACCTTTACTTGAGCGCCCTCACAGAGTTGGGGCTGATCCTATTTGGAGTCACCCTCCTTCTCAACATCCTGGCCCGGGTTCTGATCTGGCGGGTGGCCCGCGGCCCTGCTGGCGCGAGGAACTGAGATGCCAGGCTACTTCAGGCGTAAAACATTCGATATCCTGGCCCGCTGGGGCAGCCTGGCTATGGTAATGGTCGCCCTCGTGCCTCTGGTGGCCGTGCTGGGCTACCTCACCTACAAGGGAATCGGCGGCATCTCCTGGGCCTTCTTCACGCAATTGCCCAAGCCCGTCGGCGAGACGGGAGGGGGCATGGCCAACGCCCTTTCGGGCTCCGCCATCCTGGTGGGCCTGGCCGGCCTCATCGGTCTACCGGTGGGGCTCCTGGGCGCGATCTACCTGGCTGAATATGGGGACAACGCCTTCGGGAAGGGCGTCCGCTTCTGCACGGATGTCATGGCCGGCATTCCTTCCATCACGGTGGGCATCTTTGTGTATGGCCTCGTGGTGCTGCGCATGCGGCGGTTCAGTGCCCTTGCAGGAGCCGTGACCCTGGCCATCCTGATGCTGCCCATCGTCATGCGCACCACGGAGGAACTGCTCAGGCTGGTGCCGGTGACCCTGCGCGAAGCGGGCCTCGCCCTGGGGCTCCCGAAGTGGCGGGTGATCCTCGGCGTCGTGTTGCGGACGGGGGCCTCGGGCATCGCCACGGGCGTCATGCTCGCCATCGCGCGGGTGGCGGGCGAGACCGCTCCGCTGCTGTTTACGGCCTTCGGCAGTCGGTTCATATCGCTCAAGCTGGATCAGCCCATGGGCAGCCTCCCCGTGCAGATCTATACCTACGCCGTCTCTCCTTATGAGGACTGGCACCGTCAGGCCTGGGCCGCGGCCTTGGTCCTGGTGCTGCTGGTGCTCGCCTTGAACCTGCTGGCCCGGGTCATCACCCGGCAACCTGGATCCGGGAGGTGAACATGAACACCCTGCTGCTGCCATCCCCCACCGCTTTCCGAGTCGCTCCCGTGAAGGAGATCGCTTTGGCCGAACCGAGCCTAGCCAGCGTGGCCGAGAATCCTACCGTTGACCGGGCAGCCAAGATCCAGGCGGAGGGCGTGAACGCGTGGTTCGGGAAGACCCATGTTTTGAAGGATGTATCCCTGGACGTCGCCCCTCGCCGGGTGACTGCCCTCATCGGGCCTTCGGGGTGTGGTAAATCCACCTTCATCCGCTGCCTGAACCGCCTCCACGAGGTGGTCCCTGGAGCCCGCAGCCAGGGGAAGATCCTGCTGGACGGTGAGGACATCTACCAGCGCAGCCTCGATCCGGTCCTCTTGCGCAGGCGCGTGGGGATGGTCTTCCAACGGCCCAATCCGTTCCCGACCCTCTCCATCCGCGACAACGTGCTCGCGGGCTGGAAGCTGGCGGGACTGCGCCCCAAGGACTCCGAAGAACTCATGGAGCGCTCCTTGCGCAAGGCCGCCCTCTGGGATGAAGTGAAGGATGTCCTGAGCCGCTCGGGGTCCAGTCTTTCGGGCGGTCAGCAGCAGCGGCTCTGCATCGCCCGGGCCCTGGCCCTGGAACCGGAAGTGCTGCTCATGGACGAACCCTGCTCGGCCCTGGATCCCATCGCCACCGCCAAGGTGGAAGAATTGATCCACGAGCTTCGGGAACAATACACCATCGTCATCGTGACCCACAGCATGCAGCAGGCGGCCCGGGTCTC
>JANYIU010000221.1 GCA_025361955.1 Holophagaceae bacterium | reverse complement strand
GTTCTGGAAGCCCAAGACGACCTGGCGCTTTGAACATGAATCCGAGTCGGATCGCATGGCCGATGCCGCCGCGCGACCGAACCATAGTGCGAGCAAGGTCTTTCTGGCTTGGATGCCCTGGATGCTTTTGTGCCTCTTCGTGTTTGCCTGGGGCTATCCCGCGTTCAAGAACTTCTTGAATGGGGGTGTCAAGGGCCACGAGAACTTCCTGAATGGGTTCTCTTTGATCAATATCCCCATTCCCGCGTTGCACAATGCTGTCATCAAAACCGCCCCGGTCGTAACCAAGCCGGCAGCTGAAGGGGCAATCTACGTCTTCAACTGGCTATCCGCCACTGGAACGAGCCTTATTTTGACGGGCATTGTGAGTGGTCTTCTACTTGGTCTCTCGCTGGGTGACCTGATCAAGGTTTTCGTGGGGACCCTGAAGAGGATCCGGATTTCCCTCCTCACCATCACCGCCATGCTGGCCCTGGGTTTCTCGACGCGATATGCCGGTCTCGACGCCACGATGGGGCTTGCCTTCGCATCGACGGGGCTGCTCTTCCCCTTCTTCTCGCCACTGCTCGGGTGGCTCGGTGTAGCGCTCACCGGCAGTGACACTTCTTCAAACGTCCTCTTCGGGGGACTGCAGAAAATTGGTGCCCAACAGCTTGGCATCAATCCCATTCTGACCTGCGCCGCGAACAGCAGCGGCGGCGTCATGGGCAAGATGATCGACGCCCAGAGCATCGTTGTGGCAGGTGTCGCCACCGGGCAGCAGGGGCATGAGGGCGAAATCCTGCGCGGGGTCTTCTGGCACAGTCTCGCCTTGGCTTGCCTGGTCGGCGTCGTTGTCTTCCTGCAGGCCTATGTGTTCCCGTGGATGATTCCCGTGCTTGAAGCAACGATCAAGTGAAGTTGCGCTTCTGAATAACCAGGAGGAAGTGGAATTAGAATGAGAGTATTCCGCCTCCTCCTGGATTTGCGAGGCAGTCTGATACTGTGTCGTCAATAAGAAGATTGAGGCGTTCTTCTATCGAAATTGAGAGGTTGATATGTTCGAAGCATTCAAGGCGAAGGCGGAAGGTGCTGGTTGTCAGGTTGTTCGCTTCGCCACCCGCGCCGAAGCGCTCGATTTCATCCTCCAGTTCATGCGCGACGAGGGTGTCGCGGACGCCCCGGGAACCTACGCGGTATGGGCGGACAGCCCCCTCCTCAAGGGCATCGATACGAAAGTTCTCGAAGCGAAGGTGCCAGGCCTGAAATTCACGGTGACCCGACAGCTCGCGAAGGACGCCAAGATCGGCGTCACCCAAATGGAATGGGGCATCGCCAACACGGGAACCCTGGCTCAGGATTCATCCGCGGTGGAGCAGCGCTTGGCCTCTGCTTTGACGTGGGTCCACATCGCCCTGGTCGGAACCGACAACCTCGTGCCGGATCTCCCAGCCCTCATGACCAAGATGCATCCGAGCAAGAACGGGTACATAGCTCTCATCACTGGACCGAGCCGGACTGCCGATATCGAACGCGTACTCGCCATCGGTGTCCATGGGCCTGAGCGGCTGGTGATCGTATGCGTCGATGAATTGGGAAGGATGAACCCATGAAAAAGGGATTTACCCAATCCATACACAACGCTCTTGGAAACCAGAACTTGGGCGGGATCCTCGACCGATGGAACTACCCGGTTACCCGCGCCAAGGCTTACGAAGGGATTGATTTCGAGGCGCTCAGAACCCAGATTGCCGAGATCAAAGGCAGTGCCGCGGGTCATCTCAATGAATTGGCGGAACAATTCAAGAAGGCAGCGGAGGCCCGCGGAGCCAAGGTGTTCCGGGCCAACAGCCCGCAGGCGGTCAAAGACTACATCCTGGAACTGTGCCTGGAAAAGGGTGTCAAGAAGGTCGTCAAGTCCAAGTCCATGGCCTCTGAAGAGATCCATCTGAACAAAGACCTAGCCAAGCACGGCATTCAAGCAGATGAGACGGACCTGGGTGAATGGATCGTGCAGCTCGCCCACCAGACCCCTTCGCACATGGTCATGCCCGCTCTCCACCTGACCAAGGAAGAGGTTTCGGACCTGTTCAGCAAAGAGACCCAGCAGCCCCTTTCCAACGATATTCAGGAACTGGTCAAGGTCGCGCGCAAGGCACTCAGAGGCAAGTACTTCGCCGCGGACCTGGGTATCACTGGCGCGAACATCGCCATTGCTGAGACGGGTACGCTCGTGATCGTGACCAACGAAGGCAATGCGCGCATGGTCACGACGCTTCCGAAGATCCATGTAGCCATCGTCGGCCTCGAGAAGCTGGTGGCCAATTATGTGGATGCCGCGCCGATCCTGACAGCGCTGCCGAAGAGCGCCACCAGCCAGTTGATCACCAGCTACGTTTCCATGATCACCGGTCCCGTGCAGAACGATGACGGCACCATGAAGGATCTCCACATCATCCTCATGGACAACAAGCGAACCGAAATGGCGAAGGACCCTGAATTCAAGGAAGCCCTGCAGTGCATTCGCTGTGCTTCTTGCCTGAATGTCTGCCCGGTCTATCGCTTGGTCGGCGGCCATGTCTTCGGCCACATCTATACAGGCGGCATCGGCACCATTCTCACCGCTTGGTTCAATGAACTGAAGACCACCGAGGATATCCAGGGATTGTGCATCGGCTGCGGCAAGTGCAAGGAAATCTGTCCTGGAAAGATCGATATCCCCGGATTGATTCTTCAGCTCCGGCGGCGGCTGGCCACCAAGCAGGGCCTACCTTTCATCCAGAAGACCGCCCTTCAAATCATCAATAACCGCAGGGTCTTCCACGCCATGTTGCGGGCCGCTTCCTTGGGGCAGATCCCCTTTGCAAAAGAGGGGTTCATCCGCCATCTGCCCATGTTCTTGTCCAACCTATCGGAATTCCGGAGTCTGCCGACCATCGCTCCGGCTCCATTCCGGGATCTGTTCAAGAAGATCCGCCAACCCAAATGCAAAACGAAGGTCGCCTTCTTCTCTGGCTGCGCCATCGAGTTCGTCTTCCCGAAAATCGGGGTCGCCCTGGTCAAGGTCCTGAACAAGGCCGGGATCGAGGTCCTTTTCCCCGAGGGTCAGTCCTGCTGCGGAATCCCCCACTGGGGCAGCGGTGCGTTCGATATGGCGGCCCTGGCAGCGGCCCACAACCTCAAACCCCTCATGGCGGAAGACGTCAAATACGTGGTGGTGGCCTGTGCCACCTGCGCGACGGCTCTTAAAAAGGAGTGGCCGCACATCCTCAAGGCGGAGGGCATGGAGAACCTCGTGCCGGTGGCCGAGAAACTGGCCTCCAAGACCGTGATGTTCACCGAGTTGGTGGACAAACTGATTGCGGAAAAACGTCTGACCCTGAAGGACGGACAGAAACTCCAGAGCGTCACTTACCACGATTCCTGCCATGCCAAACGGCATGTGGGGATCTTCAAGGAGCCTCGCGCCGCGCTCGCGGGAGCCGGGTTTGAAGTGAAGGAAATGATCGAATGCGATACCTGCTGCGGCATGGGCGGATCGTACACGGTGAAGCAGCCCGAACTCTCCATGAGCATGTTGAAACGGAAACTGGACAATGTCGAGCAGACAGGTGCGGAATTCCTTTGCGCCGAGTGTCCTGGCTGTCTCATCCAGATCGGCGGGGGACTCGACAAGCGCGGCTCCAAGATGAAGGCGAAACACCCCGCGGAACTGATGGTAGATAGATTCAAAGACAACCCTGATCAAGACTGACAGCCTTCCCCGCGGCGAAACGCTGCGGGGAATCATTCAATCATGGCAACACAAACGAGTGGCTTTTGGCCCCTCTTCGGATTGTTTTGCCTAAAACGACACCCCTGCCTCCACATCGAGGGAACGCCATGAGCAGCGGCACTCACCACGACCATCACTCAGACACTCTGGCCAACCGGATCGAGGAGACTACAGGTGTAAAACTGGCTCACTGCTACCAATGCGGCAAGTGTGCCGCGGGTTGCCTTGTCTCCGACCTGATGGATCTGACTTCGTGCCAATTCCTGCGGATGCTCCAATATGGCTTCCCCGAATTGGACCAGCGCGTCCTCCAGAGTGAGGGCATCTGGCTGTGCCTGAATTGTGAGACCTGCAGCGCGCGCTGTCCGCAAGCTGTGGACATTCCGAAGGTGGTGGATTTTCTGCGGGGTGAGGCGGTCCGGTTGGGCCTGGCGCATCCAGGGAGCAAGGACATTCTGGCCTTCCACCGCGCCTTCCTGGATTCCATCGAACACACCGGCCGACTCTACGAGATGGGACTGGTGGCTGACTACAAGCTACGAAGTCGCCATTTTCTGAAGGATGCGATGCTCGCTCCGAAAATGTTTTTAAAGGGGAAGTTGGGTCTCCTTCCGCACCTGATCAAGGACCGGCCGGGGCTGAAGATTCTGTTCAAACGCGCTACAGGCAAGGAGTGACACCATGCGAATCGGCTACTATCCTGGCTGCTCCCTCCTGGGCTCCTCAAAGGAGTTCGACGAATCCTCACGAGCCGTTCTCCAGGCGTTGGACGTGGAACTGGTGGAAGTCCCTGATTGGAACTGTTGCGGTGCCTCCAGCGCCCACATCATCAACCACGAACTCTCCTTGGCCCTGCCAGCCCGCGTCCTGGCCCTGGCGGAGCAGGCAGGTCTGACGGAAATCCTGGCGCCTTGCGCGGCCTGCTTGAATCGTCTGCTTTCAGTGCAGCAAGAGTTCGAAAAGCACCCGGAGAAACGGGCGGAGATCGAGCAAATCATCGAACTCCCCCTCAAGGGCACGGTCAGGATCGTGAACATTCTGGAGGTGCTGGATCGGCTCAAGGAACGCATCGCCGCGAGGGTGCGGCATCCCTTCGCGAGGAAAGTGGTCAACTACTATGGTTGCCTGATGGTCCGTCCGCCTCGAGTGATGAATTTCGATCGGGTGGAAGACCCCCAGAGCATGGACAGGATGATGGATCTGGTCGGTGCGGAGAGCCTCCAGTGGCCCTTCAAGACGGAGTGCTGCGGTGCGTCATTCAGTATCACAAGAACCGATATCGTGGCGAAATTGGGTGGGAAGTTGCTGGCGGGAGCCGTGAACCGCGGCGCCGAGGCCATCGTGGTGGCGTGCCCCATGTGCCACTCGAACCTGGATCTCCGTCGCCCAGAGATCAATGAGATCTTACAAAAAGAGCACCGCATCCCCGTGCTGTTCGTGACCCAGGTGATTGGTCTAGCCATGGGCCTGGAATCAAGAAAGCTCGGTCTCATGCGCCACATGGTGCCCGTCGAATTCATGGAGCCCGCGGTTGCGGGCGCTAGCAAGGCCTAAAGGGGGAACGAGATGTCCCGAATCGGCGTATTCACCTGCCACTGTGGTGAGAACATCGGCGCCACCGTGGATTGCGCCAAGGTCGCGGAGATGAGCAAGGCCGTGCCAGGTGTCGTCCATAGCGTCGACTACAAGTACATGTGTTCGGACCCTGGGCAGCGGTTGATCCAGGAGGCCATCGCTGAGCACAAACTGGATGGCGTAGTCGTGGCGGCTTGCTCGCCCCGCATGCACGAACCCACCTTCCGTCGGGCCGTGGCTGACGCGGGTGTGAATCCCTATCTCTGTGAGATGGCCAACCTTCGGGAGCACTGCTCCTGGGTCCATGAAAAGGAAGAAGCCACCACCCAGAAAGCGGCGGATCTCGTCCGGGTCCTCGTCGAGAAGATCAAGCACAACCAGCCCCTGTATCCCATCAAGGTCCCAGTTACTCGGACTGCCATGGTGATCGGAGGGGGTGTGGGCGGCATCCAGGTGGCTCTCGATATCGCCAATGGTGGGCATAAGGTCGTGCTCGTGGAAAGGTCCCCAAGCCTTGGCGGCCACATGAGCCAGCTCTCGGAGACTTTCCCGACTCTGGATTGCTCCCAGTGCATCCTGACGCCGCGCATGGTGGAAGCTGCCCAGCACCCCAACATCACGCTGATGACCTACAGTGAAGTCGAAAAGGTGGATGGCTTCATCGGCAACTTCAAGGTGACCGTCCGTAAGAAGGCCAGGAAACTGGACGAGAAGCTCTGCACCGGGTGTGGGCTATGCATCCAGAAATGCCCGAA
>JANYIU010000064.1 GCA_025361955.1 Holophagaceae bacterium | reverse complement strand
AGTTGCCCGCGGTGCCAAGATTCACACTAAGTTCGGGTCCAATGGTCGTGCCGGTGGTGAAGCTCCAGGTAATAGTTCGCCGCCAGCGCAACGCCCTTGGCGCTCTTGACCCCGGTGGTGAGCGTAGCGGTATACAGGGTGTTTTTCACGAGGAGGGTGGTCGGCCTGAACTCGGCCTTCGAATGGGTGTAGCTCACGGTGCCTGGGACCGCTACCGCCCCAGCGGCCAGGGTGAAGGTGAGATTAGTCAGGGTCGCAGCATCCATCGGTTCGCTGAAGGTGGCGCTGACGCTGCCGTTGAGGGGGGCATCAAGGGCACCGCTGAGCGGGGTGTTGGCAATGACTGTCGGCCATATAGCCGAAGTCCCACCCCCACCATCGTCGCCGCCACAGGCGGTGAACGAGAGCAGCAAGAGCAAAGCGGCTCCCGATGTCAAAAGAGATGATTTCCGATCCTGTTGCATGGGGTCCTTCTTTCTGTGAGGTGTGGAAAAAATCAAGGAAGGCGTGACCTGCCAGCGGAGGTCACCCGAATTGCTTGTAAAAGGCATTTTTCGTTCCAATGTGTAACATCTTTATTATTAATTACTTAGCCGATATCTCCGAGTTGAATGAATTTGAATATTCGATCAAAATGAAGTAAAATTTCCTGCAGTTCCTCTAATTCGAAGGAAGTAAGCTGCTCATGCGCGCCGACAATCTGGAACACAAGGAGTTGCTGGAGCTGGACCCAGAGGGGGGCGTGATCCGCTTCGCTGGACAGCGTGCGCTGCTTCTGGATGCGGTGGCGATGGGACTCTTGCGCAAGTACTTGGTCGAGAATTTTGGCCTCACGGCTGCGCGCACAGTGCTCACCCAGTTCGGCTTCGCCCACGGTTGGCGGATGGCCGAGGCCATGCAGACCGAGTTCCAGTGGGATAGCGACGAGGAGTGGCGCCGAGCGGGTACGCGCATCCACACCCTCGAGGGCCTCTTTCATGTCGAGTCGGGCAGCGAGGATCCCCTCTCCAAGAAGGGCGTGATGCTCGTTGTCTCCTACGAGGCGGAGCAGCATCTTTTGCACTTCGGTCGCGCCGATGCGCCGATGTGCTGGACCATCAGCGGCCTCATCAGCGGTTACCTCAGCCGGACCGCCGGCAAGGAGATCTACGTTCTCGAAGACCGTTGCGTGGGCAAGGGCGATGCCGGTTGCCACCTCGTCGGGCGCACCCGCGAGGAGTGGGGTGATGAGCGCGCCGATGCGTTGCGTTTCTACAATCCGAACCGCCTCAAAGATTGCCTTGATGTCTCGCTGCACCGGGTCACAGAGACGTTGAAGGCAGCCGAGCGCAAGCTTCAGGAACGCCGCCAAGCGCTGGTCCGCGTGGCGCCCGAGGTCGAGGAGCCGCTGGGGATCATCGCGAAAAGTCCCGCGATGCGCCAACTCGTGGACCTGGCGCGGCGCGTGGCCAAGGTCGATGTCACTGTCCTCATCACTGGCGAGAGCGGATCGGGCAAGGAGCGGGTCGCTCGGCTTGTCCACGAGGAGTCCACCCGCGCCGACGGGCCGTTCATCGCGGTCAACTGCGGCGCCATCACCGAGACGCTCCTCGAGAGCGAGCTCTTCGGCCATGCGCGCGGCGCGTTCACGGGCGCGACCCAGGACCGACCGGGGTTGTTCGAGGCCGCCAATAGAGGGACGCTGTTGCTGGATGAAGTCGGCGAGGTCTCGCCGGGCATGCAAGTCAAGCTGCTGCGAGCGATCCAGGAGCGGGAGATCCGGCGGGTCGGCGAAAACAAGAGCCGACCAGTCGATGTGCGTATCGTGGCGGCGACCAATCGCGACCTTGGCCTTGGGGTCGCCACTGGCGCTTTTCGGCAGGACCTCTATTACCGGCTCAAGGTTGTCGAGCTGCATGTGCCAGCGCTCCGCGACCGCAGAGACGACATCCTGCCGCTCGCCCGAGTGCTGCTCGCGGATGCGGCCTTGGGGATGAAACGTACGCTTTCGGGCCTAACCCCGGGCACCGCCGATCACCTCTTGCGCTACGAGTGGCCGGGCAATGTGCGCGAGCTGGAGAACGCCATGGAGCGTGCCGTTGCGCTCGCGCTCGGAAATCGCGTGGAGCTGGAGGATTTGCCCGAGGAGATCCGCCAGACTTTGCCAGGTTCCCTGGCCGCCCTGGTGACCGTGCGACCGTTGGAAGAGATCGAAAAGGAATGCATTCTCGCGGCGCTGGAGTTGAACGGCGGCAACCAGACCCGCGCCGCCGAGCAGCTTCAAATCGGCTTGGCGACGCTGTACCGCAAGCTCAAGAGTTACGGCTTGATCGGCCGAAAATCCACAATCTCGAAGGTTGCCAAACACGAGTTCACGTCCTCCACCTAGGAACGTGCTGGCTCGAACTCGCGCTGCAGCAGTCTGTAACTGGAGACGAGGACAGAACCACGGAAAAGTAATTGCCGATTACCACTCAGACTCAGTTGCAATAACCCATGTCTCGCCACTGATAAATGATTTTCTCAACCACAGATGCATAGGATGCACACGGATGAAATCTAGGGATCTCAATGCGCCCACTCAAGGCATCCTGGCTCGCCCGCTTTGCGAGGCGAATGGCCAAGCCATTCGCGTGCTTGGAGGGGCAGCGCCGCTGCGCACGCTGGCGAGCTTCTCGGCGCTGACCCTCCAAGAACCGTGGCCAGGACGCCGGATGCCGACGGCTCTCATTCCATTTTTTCCGTGTGCATTCGTGTGCATCGGTGGTTAATCGCTTTTCTTCTTCAAAACCAAGCTGGCCTTCATGGGTAATCAGCAAGTAATTTTTTGCCGGCCTCAAGGCAGCGGCCACGATTCATGGTTCGATAAAGGCATGCGCCGTTTCTGGATCTGGACCCCGCCGTTGTTGATCGCTGTCGCCATCGTCTGGTTGAGCAGCCAGAGCCACTACCCAGGGGGGATCTCGCTGCCCGCGCCGCTGGACAAGCTGGCCCATGTCGCGGTCTTTGGCGCGCTGGCGTTCTGCTGCGAACGGGCCTTGCGCAACAGCCGCCACGATCTACCACTGTACCGGCGGCAGCTCTATATCTTCCTTGCGGTGGCCCTGTTCGGAATTTCCGACGAATGGCACCAGTCCTTCGTGCCGGGTCGGGACGCCAGCGCCCTGGACTGGCTGGCCGACGCGACTGGCGCGGTGTTGGGCCTGGCACTATCGCTCTGGCCCTTCCTTCTGGGCCAGCGGCAGCCCAGCTTCGGCTGGTGGCGAGG
>JANYIU010000058.1 GCA_025361955.1 Holophagaceae bacterium | reverse complement strand
CAGCTGATCTGGCATGGCCGCCGAGTCTGCGACGCCCGCAAACCGCGTTGCGAGGAATGCCCCCTGAGGGATCTCTGCCCCACCGGTACTGGCCGCATCGAGGACCCGCACAGTGGCAAGAGCTTGCGGAAGACCAGGACGGTCTTCCCCGGCGCATGAATGGGGCACCGTCCTTCATCAATTCCCTGATCGGATGCCTCCTCGGCAACAAGGCCGTGGGCTTCCTGAACCGCTATTCGCGGCTTCTGGCCGGTGTGATCCTGATCGTCCTGGCGATCAAGGCTCTGCTGTAGGACGGTGCCCCATTCATGCGCCAGGGAAGACCGTCCTGGTCTTCCGCATTCTCTTCCCGCTGTGCGGGTCCTCGATGCGGCCAGTACCGGTGGGGCAGAGATCCCTCAGGGGGCATTCCTCGCAACGCGGTTTGCGGGCGTCGCAGACTCGGCGGCCATGCCAGATGAGCTGGTGGTGCAGCGCAATCCAGGTATCTCTAGGGAAGAGGCGGCAGAGGTCGGCTTCCACCTTCCCGGGTGTGTTCCCAGCGGAGAGTTCCAGACGCCTCGCCACGCGGAAGATGTGCGTGTCCACGGCCAAGGCCGAAATACCGAAGGCGTTGGAAAGCACCACATTGGCCGTCTTCTGGCCGACTCCGGGGAGGGCGGACAAGGACTGTGGATCGCTGGGCACTGTCCCGCTATGCCGTTCCAGCAAGGCCTGCCCCAGGCCAATCAGGTTCCTGGCTTTGTTGCGGAAGAACCCAGTGGAATGGATGAGGGTTTCGAGTTCGAGGATCTTAGCCTGGGCCAGTTTCGCAGGGGTGGGGTACTTCGCGAAGAGGGCGGGAGTCACCAGGTTGACCCGGACATCGGTGCACTGGGCCGAAAGGATGGTGGCCACCACCAGTTGAAAGGGGTCCCCATGCGCCAACGCGCAATGGGCATCGGGGTAGGCTTCAGCCAAGCGGACGAGCAGATCCTGAAGGTGGGAAGTAGTCCAGCGCATGGGATTAGGATAGCTCTAGCCGACACCTTCCAATCGCAAAGTGCCCCAATCTCGGGCTCTTGATTAGTAGGAATCCCTGCGACTGAGGCATCCTGTTCTCATGTCGAAGCACGCCCCGATCACCCTGCTCTTTCCCGGCCAAGGCACGGAGGCCTTGGGCATGTCTGCAGGGTGGGAAGCCAATGAGGCCTGGGTGAGGACGCTCGCTGCGGCGGAAAAGCTGAGTGGCTTCCCTTTGCGCCAGCTGATGTCGGCAGGGCCCTTGGCGGAGCTCCGGGCGGCCCGTTGTGCGCCCTGTGCCGTGGTGGCCCATTCTGTGGCACTGTTCCGGGCCCATCGGGAGGCTGGAATGCCGATGCCGCTGCTCGCCGCAGGGCATTCCCTTGGGTTCTTCTCGGCGGTCGTCGCCGCGCAGGTCGTGCCACTCGAAGGGGTATTCGAGCTGATCAACGCCGTGGAGGATCTCTCGGAGGCCGCCTTTGGCCGAGAAACGCATGGCATGGCCTTCTTCATTGGTCTGACAGAACTGGAACTGCGGCAGGCGCTGGTGGGTCACCCGGAGATGGTCCTGTCCAATCTCAATGGCCAAGCTCAGTTCACCGTATCGGGTCCCCGGGCCGAATTGGAATCCCTGCTGGCAGTCTTGGGGCCGCAGGCCATGAAAGCGGGACTGCTGCCGGTCCGCCACCCCCTGCACGGGGTTCATATGGTCCCCTTGCTCCCCGCAGTGACCCGTCGCCTGGTCCGTTGGGAGCCCCGTGTCCCTGATTTTCCACTGCTATCCCATGCTGATGGCCGGTCGCTCACCATGGGACACGAGATCTGGGATGAAGCCATCGCCTCGGTGGGGCTTCCCGTGTGCTGGCCGGCAGTGGTCAAATCCCTTCGGTCCCGGGAGCATTCGGTGTTCGAATGTGGCCACGGAGCCCAGCTCGCCAATCTCAGCCGATGGGCTGACCGGCGGCTCCAGGTCGTTTCCTTGCAGGATCCGGGACGACTCGCTTCCTGGCAGGCAACCTCCGCCCACAGCTGAACCGCAGGCAGCCGGAATTCGCGGTGCGATGAGGCTGGCGGGAACGGGTTCAATCGCTTAGCATTCTTCAATCCCGTCCTGGTCATTCGCAGCCCATCCTCCACCTCGGAATTAGCCCAGCGTATGCAGTCTCCCCAATCACCGTTCAACGAAGCGCTCACGCACCGTTTTGCCCAGGTGCTCTATCAGTGTCTCGAGCTCGTGGGGAGCACCAAGGGAGCTCTGTATCTGTCTTTGAAGGACGAACAAGGTTTCCGGCTGGTGAGCCATTATGGATTTCCCCGCTTGGTGCCGCCGCCGGAGCGTTTCTACCTCGAGGATCCACTGGTGAAGTGGGTGCAGCGGGAGCGCCGTACCTTCGCGGTGAACAACGCTTCGCATTTCCAGGAACTGGCCTCCCTGATCAAGGGCGCCGAGGCGCCCCGTCTGTTGTTCACGCCGGTGTACGACAAAGGGGTATGGATTGGTTTCCTGGTGCAACGGGACCGAGTCAGGGGCGAGGCTTACGATGTGACCCGGGATGAAGCCCCGACGCTGACCATCTGCCAGGAGATCGTTTCAGCGGTTCATGAATTCCGCTACACCTTCACCACTGGATCTTCCACGGATTCCCAAACCTCCTCGCCGGGTCTTGCTGTGGCTCCCCTGTCTCACCCGATCCTCGAGGCAGTCCCGGTGTCGGTGCCGCGCTCCGATTCGATGTTTCCGCCCACGGCGCCGAAGGAATTCACCCCAGACCTGCTGCTGGAAGGGTTTGCAGCCAGTCCCGCGGGCGAGGAGGCGTTCTCGTCCTTGGCGCAGAGCGGCGTTCCCATTAGCCGAAATTTGGACGAGTCCACAGGGCTCGCGCCTCCCTCTGCGTCCCAATCTGCAGGCGCGTTGACGAAGGCCTCGCTACGGCCTGGAATGTTCCTTCCCGAGCAGCAAACCTTCTTCTGGGAAGCCGCGGCCCTGCTCAGTTCCATCGTCACGCTCGCGGCCATCACTCTGTGGATGGATGAAGCCAGTGAGCTGCGGCCCATCCTCACCTATAGCCGCCTGCCCCTGTCGGCGGAACTGAAGCAGCAAATTCTCACGCACGCGACGCACCACATCACCGGCGTGGAGGAGAAGGATCTCCGGATTCTCACCAAGTCCGAAGGGATGGCAGAGAATCCCCTTCGAGGCGTTTTCCAGACCTACCTGCCCGTGGTCCTGATGGAAGAGGGCGGAGGGCAGGACCTTCTGCTCTTGTTCCGCATCGAGGAGCGGCCGTTCTCGGAGCAGGACAAGATCCATATTCAGCAGGTGGCTCGGATGCTCGGCTTCCATCTCCAGGAGGGGCGCCTGCACGAGCAGTACCATCGCGCCTTCCTCTCGGTCGCCCACCGGATCTTGTCCACGGGGGAGGGCGGCGCGCCTAGTCTGCGTGTCCATAGCCTCAATACGGCCAAGCTTGCCCGGAATTTTTCGGTGCGACTGGAGCTTCCCAGCCATGGAGTGGAAGCTGTGAGCATCGCCGCCATTCTTCATGATGTAGGCACGCTGCTGCTGGATCCGCGGATCCTTTCCAAACCCGAACTCACACCCGAGGATCTGGCGCGTGTCCGCACGCACCCAGTGCTGGCGTCCGCTTTCCTGAAAGATTTCCGTTTCCCGTTCGATGTGTTGCGGATCATTCGCCACCATCACGAGCGCTACGATGGGACAGGCTATCCCGACGGTTTGCGGGGTGAGGAGATCCCCATCGGCAGCCGCATCATCAGCATCATCGAAGCCTTCGAGGTCATGTCTTCCGGTAACGGCTACAAGGCTCCGAGGCCCAGCAGGGAGATCCTGGAAGAATTGCGTCGCGAAGCCTCCGCCCAGTTCGATCCAGCCTTGGTGACCGAGTTCATCGACTTTCTCGCCTCCAAGGCCCGGCGCGCGGATTAGGCACCGTCGCGGAAGCACCCTTTTGCTTCCAGCTCTGCCGCTACGGAGCCTGGTTCCGGTTCCGCACTTGTGTGTCCAAGTTGTTTTGAAACAACGGCTTATCTCAAACCGATGGCTTAGCGCTACCCTGGAATCTGTGGAGACCATCGACGGCATGAGCAGCGGGACGCAAGCGATCCAGGGACGGCAGCGCGGTTTCATTCTGGCACTGCTGCTCGCCCTGATCACAGCGGCGGGGATTCTGCTCACGAAGGCCATGCCCTCCGTCGTCGCCGAAGTGCAGCGCGACCAGGAAGAGGAACTCATCTTCCGGGGCGAGGCCATTCGGAACGCCATGCGTCGCTTCAAGGCCAAGACCGGGAATTATCCGATCAGTCTTGAGGACCTCGTGAAGGTGCGGCCCCGCATTCTCCGTAAGCTGTACAAGGACCCCATGACCGGCGAGGGTGAATGGGACATCGTCACGGCCGTCGCGGCTGGAGCGAGCGGCAATACGACGGGACTGCCCATCGCCGCGATCCGCAGCCGGAGCCAGAAGGACAGCTATAAGATCTATCAAGGTAAAACCTTGTATAACGAGTGGGTGTTCTCGGCGTCCGACGAGCTGCTTGGCATTTCTTCAGTCCCGGCGGGCCTGTTGCCCGCGAACCTACTCCCCGGGCAGAAGCCAACCTCCGCACCAGACCCTTTGAAGCCGGGAACGCCATGAAAAAGTATTTTGTTTCGATATGGATGTTTCTGGCGCTGCTTCTGCCCGTGCGGGCTCAGGAGTTCCAGGCTTGGGTCAAGGGCCTGGAAGGCCGGGGTATCAAGGTCTCTGCAGGGATTTGGGAGCTAGGCTCCGGGGAGCTCCCTGGGAAACTCCTGGAGGGGTATCAGACCAATCTGGGCTTGATTCCGGCTTCCACCACCAAGGTGATTTCCACCTACGCCATCCTCAGATCCATGAAGCCCAATACCGTCGTGGAGACCGATCTGTGGGGGACCCGGGCGGGCGATACCGTCACCGGGGATCTGGTCCTCAAGGGTGCCGGGGATCCCTTCCTCACTTCGGAGCGTCTCTGGCTCATGGCAAAGGAGCTCAGGGGCCGCGGCATTGTTCGCGTCCTGGGGCGCATCCGGCTCGACCAGAGCGCCTTCGATACCCAGCGTTATGGTACCGGCTGGGAAAATACCAGCGCCAATACGACCCCGCCCATCCTGCCCCTGTCGGTTAACTTCAACCGCGATGACAAGGGCCAGATCCTCCGTGACCCCGAACCCCTGGCCGTGGAAACCATCACCCGCATCTTCCGGGAAACGGGTTTGCAGATCCTGGGCCAGCCTTCCAATGGGGGTGAGCTGACCAAACTGCTCGCCTTCTCTTCGCCTCCTTTACGGACCCTGGTCCAGGAAATCAACAAGTACTCGAACAATTTCATGATCGAGATGCTGGTGAAGCGTTTGGGCGACGGCAGCTGGGCAAAGGGCATCCAGCGTATCCAGATCTTCTACAAGGACGTCCTGGATCTGGATGCGAACCAGATTTTCATCACCGATGGGTCTGGGCTCAGCAAGGAGAACCGGTTGTCCGCGCGTACCCTGGTCACGGTGTTGCGGTCGGCCTGGAACGATTTCGAGGTGGGTCCGGAATTCGTGGCGTCCCTCAAGATCATCGGGGGGGAACCCTGGGAACTGTCGGTGAAGGATCCCAATCTGGCCCGCCGCATCCGCTGTAAAACGGGCCACCTCGCGGGTGTCAACAGCGTCTGCGGTTACCTCCAGACCCTGGATGGCAAACTGAAGGTGTTCGCCATCATCCTCAACGGCAACGCGCAGAACGATGATGTCTGGTCAATGGTCAGCCACTGGGCCAACTGAAGCCGGTCAAAACCCTGCGCGGCCCAAGCTCTGGTGGAGCCGTTGGAAGACCTTCTGAAACCAAGGGAATAGCAGGTTTTCAGGGTCGGGGGATCGCGCCCAGCAGCCCGTGGATGACCTCGTCGGTGGTCACTCCATCGGCCTCGCTTTCGTAGGTGAGCAGCAGCCGGTGACGCAGGACATCCGGAGCCAGGGCGATCACATCATCGGGCAGGACATGGTCCCGGCCAGCCAGCAGCGCCAGCCCCTTGGCGGCGATCTGCAAGGCGAGCGAAGCCCGGGGCGAGGCGCCGCAGCGCAGCAGTTCGCGACCCTTCCAGTCCCGCCCGTGTCCTTTCCGGGTGGACTGGACCAGGCGCACGATGTAGGTCCGGATGGCCTCGTCGAGTCGCACCTGATGGGCCAAGTGACCGGCTTCGAGGATCGCTGCGGCATCCAGCACAGGCACTACGGCCTCTTCGCCTCCGTCAGCCCGGCGGAGGACTTCCACTTCATCTGCGTGGGAAGGATAGTCGATGCGCAGCTTGAACAAGAAGCGATCCATCTGGGCTTCGGGCAGGGGAAAAGTGCCTTCCTGTTCCAGGGGATTCTGGGTGGCCAGCACCAGGAAGGGATCCGGGAGCGGGAAGCTCTCTTCCCCGAGGGTCACTTGGCGCTCTTCCATGGCCTCCAAGAGCGCGGATTGGACCTTGCTCGGTGCCCGGTTGATTTCGTCGGCCAGCAGGAGGTTGGCGAAGATGGGACCTTTCTTGGGCGTGAACGTCAGATTTCGGGGGTCGAAGACCAGGGTGCCCACCACGTCCGAAGGCAGGAGATCCGGCGTGAACTGGATGCGATGGAAAGCCATGTGACTGGCTGCGGCCAGAGTTTTGACGGTGCGGGTCTTGGCGAGGCCGGGCAAGCCTTCCAGCAGGACATGGCCGCGACAGAGCAGGGCCACCAGGAGCCGATTCAGGAGGAGGGGCTGACCCACGATCACCTTGCGGCATTCCTGGAGCAGCGCATCGAGGGACTTGTTCTGGATCGCGGTGGTCATGGCGTGCCCTTGGATCGATTCCTCACCATGATGACGGAAGTGGGGGGCTCGAACGAGAGTCCGTTCCTGAAGGCTGCAAGCAGCGCTTGCCGGGCTTTCAGGATCTCTGGAGACACGGTCTTGAAGGTGGCGGTGGCATGGATGTTCACGCCGATGAAGTGGACCTCCAGGCCGGGAATTTCCTGTCGCCAGTAGGACACGAACAGGCTCAACGGAACGCTGTGGGTACTGTGGATGAAGCTGTCCAGGGCTTCTGGTTCGAAGAAGTCCCAGGCGCCCAAGGGCCGCTCCAGATCGGCAACCGCATCCACGAGAATCAATACCTGGGCGTCATGACGTGCCACGAGGTGGGTGGCATTCTCCAGGGAAATTCCCACCGGAAAGGCTTTCAGTCCCGGCAGCTCCAGCTCCTGCAGACCCTGGGCCACCAAGTGGCCGATGGCGTCATCCCCTCGGAGCTCGTTGCCGATGCCTAAAAGCACGATGGGCTGCCCTCCGGCTTTCGCACGGGTGAGCAGCGCCAGCAAGCACGGACCGGGTTCAGGGCCGGTCGTCATTTGTCCTCTGGGCCCTCGATGATCTTGAGGGAGTCGCGGCTGAAATTCGCGAGCTCGAAACTCTTGTCCATATTGATGGCGTTGCGGGCGCAGACCTCAGCGCAGCGGGCGCAGTGGATGCAGCGATCCACATACAGGATCATGCGGTACTTCTTGGGGACCTTGGGCGCGGGTTCGCCCTCCGCAGGGGGTGGCGGCGCGGGTTCCGTGACCAACTCGATCTCGATGGCCTCGGCGGTGCAGTCCTTCACGCAGAGCTGGCAGCCGACACACTTCTCGTAGACAAACTTGGGAATGCCGCGGTACCCCTCCGGCACTGCCACGGGCTCGAAGGGATACATGCGGGTCACTGGTTTCTTGCCAAGGTTTCTCAGCATTTCGGGAATGAAAGCGCCAATCTGACTCATGGGTGGACCTATCCTTGTTGGGCCTTGAGGACAAGTACGACCAGGAACTGGAGGAGGCTCAAGGGGGCCAAATACTTCCAGCTGAAGACCACGATCTGGTCGATGCGGATGCGGGCGAAACTGGCGCGGATCACACTTAGGATGGCAACTACCACGAGCGTCTTGGCGATAAGCCAGATCCCGCCCAGGATAGCGCCTATGGGGAAGCTGGGGAGGAAGACCGCGGCCACCAGTGCGGCGCCGGTGTACATCAGGATGTTTTTCTCGAGCCGGAAAATGCCATATTTCTTGCCGCTGTATTCGGTGAGAGGACCCGCAACCACTTCCGTTTCGGCTTCGGGAGCATCGAAGGGCACGCGCTCAAGCTTTGCCTGCAGGCAGGTGACGGCCACCCCAAAGGCGATGGTCTGGCCTACCATGCGGAGAGCGATGCTCCACCAGGGGCCTTCCCACCAGCGGAAGGCCATGATCTCGGTGATCTGCCAGCTGCCAGCGATGACAGCGGGGGTCAGCAGGGCCAGGAAGAAGGGCACTTCATAGGCGAAGAGCTGGGTGAGTACGCGGGAGGCGCCAATGAGACTGAAGGGGCTGCTGGAGAACCAGCCCGCCAGGAACAGCGCGAACGAGGGAATCGCGAGCAGGTAGGCATCCACGATGATGTCGCCTGGAAAGGAGGTGAAGGGCTTGATCGGCCAGAGGGGCACCAGCAGGCCTGAGGCGCAGACGGCAGCCAAGGCGACCAAGGGCATAAGATTGAACATGAATTTGTCGGCGGCGGCCGGAGTCAAGTCCTCCTTCGCGAAGAGCTTGACGAGATCGGCAACGGGCTGCAGGAAGCCGCTCTGGCCGGTGTAGAGCGGACCAACGCGGTTCTGCATCCGGGCGTAGAGCTTCCGGTCCATCCACTCCAGCGCCGCGGCCATCACGAACTGAAAGAGGAAGCCCGGGAAGACCAGGACGAAAAAGGCGACTTTGATGACATCCATGGTGTGGACTCCCGATCAGGAAAGACTAACTCCCATTTCCCTCCGGTACCATTCGATACCGTTTTTCCGGAGGTCTTCCCAGGTCATGATCTGGCGGCCGCGATTGACGTCGTTGAGGACCACGGTCGTGCGATCGGTACAGGAGAAGCAAGGGTCGATGGAGGCGATGGCGATGGGAATGTCCGCCACGAAGGAGCCGATCACGGATTCCACAGCTGCTTCCAGATTGGCCATGGTCGGTGCCCGTACCTTGACGCGGTCGGGTTTGTCCGTCCCGTTGGAGCGGACGTAGTGGCAATCCTCGCCACGAGGGGCCTCGTAGCGCGCCAGGGCGAAGCCAGCAGGCACCTTGCGGGGCACCTTCTTCACGGCGATATCGCCCTCAGGAAGATTTTCGAGCATCTGGCGGATCATCTTGCAGGATTCGACCAGCTCAAGGACGCGCACGATGACACGACCCAGGATGTCGCACTCGGTGGTGGTGATGACCTTGAATTCCAGATCTGGATAGGCGCCGTAGGGATCATCGCGACGGACATCCAGGTCCAAACCCGA
>JANYIU010000056.1 GCA_025361955.1 Holophagaceae bacterium | reverse complement strand
CACCCATGACCGTCTGGTACCAGAACATGCCCTTGTGGGTGACCGCGTTCCCACTCCTGGGGGCGCTCGTCTTGCTCTTCGTTCCGAAGGAGCGGCGGCGCGTCTTCGAACTGGGTACCCTCACCCTCACGATCGTGGACTTTCTCTTGAGCGTACCCCTCTGGTTCCAGTACGACCGCTCCACGGCCGCCGTGCAGTGGGTCACGAAGTTGGACTGGATCCCGGCCATTGGCGCGCAGTTCAGCATCGGCATGGACGGCATCAGTCTCGTCCTGTTCCTGTTGACCACCTTCATCGGCTTCATTGCCGTGTGGTGCTCCTTCACGGCCATCGAGGAACGCCACAAGGAATACTACATCTGGCTGCTGGTGATGCAGTTCAGCATGCTGGGCGTCTTCATCTGCCAGGACGTGTTCCTCTTCTACCTCTTCTGGGAACTGATGCTGGTGCCCATGTACTTCCTCATCGCCATCTGGGGCGGCCCTCAGAGGCTCTACGCGGCCATCAAGCTCTTCCTTTACACCTTGTCGGGTTCGGTGCTCATGCTGGTGGCGATCCTGGCGGTCTACTTCCTGCAGTACCAGGCCACAGGGCGCTACGACCTCTCCATCGAGGCCTTCCAAGCCATGGCCCCCCTGATCGGCCAGCAGAGCCGGAACTTCCAGATCCTCCTGGCCCTGGCCTTCTTCATCGGCTTCGCCATCAAGGTGCCCATGTTCCCCTTCCACACCTGGCTGCCTGATGCCCACGTGCAGGCGCCCACGGCGGGTTCCGTGATCCTGGCGGGCATCCTGCTGAAGATGGGCACATACGGCTTTCTGCGCTTCCTGCTGCCCATCGCGCCAGACGCAACCCGGCTGCTGCTGCCCTGGTTCCTGGCCCTCACCCTCATCGGCATCGTCTACGGTGCCCTGGTGGCCATGATCCAGAAGGATTTCAAAAAGCTGGTGGCCTATTCTTCCGTGAGCCACCTGGCCATGTGCATGCTCGGTCTCTTCGCCCTCAACCCCAACGGCATCATGGGCGGGATCTTGCAAATGTTGAACCACGGCATCTCCACCTCAGCTCTATTCCTCATCGTGGGCATCGTCTACGAGCGAAGACACACCCGCCAAATCGCGGACTTCGGCGGGCTGTCGAAGGTCATGCCGGTCTATGCGACGATCTTCATGATCATGACCATGAGCAGCATCGGGCTGCCCGGCCTGAATGGTTTCATCGGCGAGTTCGCCATCCTCCTGGGAGCTTTTCAGGCCTTTCCCTGGATCGCAGTGGTGGCTACCACCGGGATCATCCTTGGCGCGGCCTACATGCTCTGGCTTTATCAGCGCGTGATGTTCGGACCCATCAATGAAACCAATGCGCAGATGACCGACCTGACACCCCGGGAAATCGCCACCTTCATGCCCCTTCTGGCCGCCGCCTTTTGGATCGGACTCTACCCCAAGCCGCTGATGGACGTGCTCGGCAAGCCTGTGGCAAAACTCGTGCGGCAGATCGATCCCACCTTCTACAACGGGACCCCGCTGCAGGACAGCCAAGCGGAGGCTGCAAGGATGGGGATGGCCGCGATGCAGCCAGGAGCGCACTGATGCCCTTTGCGCAGCAGCTATGGCAGGCGATGCTCCGGGACCTACCCCTGATCTCAGGCCCTCTGACCCTCTTCTTCGCGGCCACGATCATGCTCTGGCCCGGCGACCTGCTCCTCCCGAGCAACAAGAAGCACATCTGGGCGCCGATCACCTTGGGAGTCCTCGCGGTGTCGGCCGCTCTGGTGGCTAACACAGCCAACGGTTCTGGGTTCTCCAGCATGTTCCAGGTGGATGGCTTCACGCGGGGCTTCCAGCTACTTTGCACTGCCGCCGCCTTCATTACCGTGGTGTTGAGCCAACCCCAGCTGAACGCTTTGCAGGAGCAGACCGTAGAATACTACGCTCTGATCCTCTTTTCCTTGGGCGGCATGCAGCTCCTCGTGGGCGCCACGGATCTCGTGAGCGTCTACTTCTCCGTGGAACTCATGGCTCTCTGCATCTACATTCTGGTGGCCTACCTGCGCACCCAGGAGCGGAGCATCGAAGCAGGCGTTAAGTATTTCCTGCTGGGAGCCTTTTCCAGCGGCATTCTGCTCTACGGCATTTCGCTCCTGTTCGCTGCCGGGGGCGGGGTCACCACCAACCTTCTGCAACTCAACCAGAAGCTGGCTCTCGCGACCCACAACAACAGCCTGCTGGTCTTCGCAGGTGTGCTGATGGTGCTGGTGGGCTTTGCCTTCAAGGTGGCGGCGGTGCCCTTCCACATGTGGTCCCCGGACGCGTATGAAGGGGCGCCCACTCCCATCACGGCGTATCTGTCCATGGCGCCCAAAGCCGCAGCCCTGGCCGCCTTTCTCCGGGTCTTCGGCACGGGTCTCGCCAGCGTCCATAGTGACTGGTCCGCGCCCCTCGGCTTCATTGCCGCCGCCAGCATGATTCTTGGCAATGTCGCCGCACTGAGGCAGCAGAGCATCAAGCGCATGCTGGCCTATTCCAGCATCGCCCACGTGGGCTACATGCTCCTGGGCGTGCTGTCGAAGGATCCCCTGGGCGGCGCCCGGGCCGTGTGGCTCTACCTGCTCACCTACCTGCTCATGCAGAGCGGGGCGTTCGCGGTGATCATCCATTTACAGGGGACAGGCGAAGGGGAGCGCTTGGACGATTTCCGCGGGCTCGCGCGGCGCCGACCCATGCTCGCTTTCGCCATGATGGTCTTCATGCTGAGCCTGGCTGGCATCCCACCGCTGCTGGGGTTCTTCAGCAAGTTCTACCTGTTCATGCTGGCCATCCAGCAGGGTCAGTACCTGCTCACCACCATCGCCCTGCTTACCAGCGCCGTGGCCGCCACCTACTACCTGGGCGTTGTGAACCTCATGTATTTCAAGGAGCCCACCGGTGTTCAGCTACCAAGGCTCGGAACCGCTCTGGCACTCACGGTCGGCTGCACGTGCGGCCTCGTCCTTGTCGGCACCTGCTTCGGCCCATGGCTCCTGGACTGGGCCCAAACCATCACCTGGTTTTAGGAGTGTGACCATGTCAGCCCTTTCCTGCCCCAATTGTGGCGCCAACCTCGAAGCCCCCCAAAGCGTGCGCATCGCCGAGTACCATTTCGGCCGCCTGGAGAAGGCGGACACAGGCTTTCTGGAGCCGCCTGGGTTCGCCTACCGGAAAGAGCAGCCAGATGTCTACACGATCCTCTGCAACACCTGCAAGCGCCTGGTCCGGACCCTGCCGATCCCGGAAAAATAAAACCGAGCTTCCCATACCTGCTGATAGTGCAAAAAGGCGGAGTGAACGGCTACGATTTTAAAGGAAAACCCCAGGAGGTGAGTGGTGGCGGCAGCGTCCATGGCCCCAAAAGAGGGTGGTCAGGGTCTCCAGACCTGTCCCCACTGCGGCAGCCAAGCCATTTTCAGGGGATTGAGACTCAACCAAAACGCTGAGATCGGGCGGATTGGGCTGCCCTACCGTGCCGGGGGCATCTTCACCGGCACAGAAATGCTGTTCCTGGACCTCTGCGAGACCTGCGGTACCGTCCTAAGGTTCTTCGTCAAGGAACCCAGGAGGAAATGGGCTCCATGAAAATGTCCGCTCCTATGGCCTCCATTTTAACCCTGGCTACAGGGGCATCATGCACAACGACGCAGCCAAGTAAATTCGTTTCACTCTGTGGGACGGGTGAAATCAGGGTTGATGAGGAGCTTCCATGAAGGTGATCGCCGATATTTCACGAAAGCAACATCACCCGCGAGGGATCATGCCCTTTTTGAGCCTGATGGCAGCGATTCTGCTGGCTTGTGTTGCCCCAGCGACCCCCACCCATCCCAATTCAGCGAAGGGTGAGATTTACAACTGCGCGGACAATTCTTTTACCGTCATCGTCCCGAAGGACTGGAAGAAAACGGAGAGCGGCCATCCCTATGGCGACCTTACCCGGATAGCCGGGGTCAGACTGACCGGTCCCAACAATCCCGACGACGTGCCGGCCACCATCTCTGTTCTGCATTACAGCGGCGAGCCTATTTTCAAGACTCCTGATGAATTCATAGACAACCAACTAAATTCCATAGTTAGGATCGATTTCGACCGGAAGCCCCTCATCACCGACAGCAAGATCGCCGGACGACCCGGTAAGACGTTTCAGATAAAGACCTTCGAACTGGTTTACTTCCCGCAACCCAAGCTGCCTCCCATGCCGGAGGGGGTGGTGTACGAACTGGCCCCCCCGCACAAGCAGGTCGACATAATGGAGCAATACATCGTCATTCCTGCCAGCCAAGGCTACTTTGTCTTAAGTTATCGTTCACCGGTAAAGTTGGTCCCGGAATATCAAAGCATATTTGCAAAAGTGGTAGGGTCTTTTCGTCCACTTTTGCCCTAGACGCTGGTCTCAATGCCAACTTTACAATGCTTAACAAGGAACAAGTCCACGACCTTTTGGCCACTATGGGAGCAACTTATTTCACCGCAACGGCTTCGCCTGCGGACGGTACTATTTTCCTGGCGAGCAGCAGCAAACCCACGGCACTGATCGTTCCGATGATCAGGCCGCCGTGCCACACGGCCCGGGGAGAGATCCGATCGTTCAGGATGCCGCCGATGAGCGGCGCCACCGCTCGGGAAAACCCCCAAGTGATCCAGTAGACACTCATGTACCGGCCCCGCAAATCCGCAGGTGCGCGATTGGCCACATAAGTCGTCCCCGTAGGGACCAGGATCAACTCGCCAAAGGTGAGGATCACCATGCTCACCACGAATCCGGGGAAGCTGCTCATCCACGCCACGCTGCCCACTCCCAGCGCATAGAACAGCATTCCCACCGCGATGGTCGGCAGCGGCCGGAAACGCATGGACACCCTCGTGACAAAAACCTGCACGAACACACACATCAGTGCGTTGGTGATGGGGATCCAGCTGTAGAGGTATTCCGGCAGGCCGAAGTTCAGCTTGGTGTAGACCGCCAGCAGTGTCCACAGCATGAGAGGGGCAATCATCCCCAGCGAGATGATCATCACGAAGGTCAGGAAGAATCTGTCCTGCAATACGCGGTTATAGCCCCCGAAGGATTCGCGCTCGACCCTGGGAGCGATCTCCTTTCGCTTATCGAGAGTCTCCCGGACGAAGAGGAGCAGCATGAGGCCATAGAAAATCATGCAGAACGCCGCCAGATGGAAGGCCACCGTGTACGATTTCGAGACGATGAACCCGCCGATGGCCGGACCGATGGCGACCCCTGCGTTGTTGATCATGCGGAGGATGGAATAGCCCTCTGTCCGCTGCTCGGGTGGGATCATGTCGGCCATCATGGAATCCGATCCAACGGCGTACATGGGCATCGCGGTGGACATGATCGTCATGGGAATGAGGAAGCCCAGGTAGGTCGTGGAAAAGCTCATCAGGACGTAGGCGAAGCCGTGAGCGACCTGTGCGGCGAACATCACGGGTTTGCGGCCAATGCGATCCGCGATGGAACCCCCGACGAACGAAACCACCAGTCCCGTGCCTGCACTGAGGGTGATGAGCGTTGCCACCGTCGACATCTGCACAC
>JANYIU010000020.1 GCA_025361955.1 Holophagaceae bacterium | reverse complement strand
CCCCTGAAAGCTGCCTGCCTCGCCGCTCACAAAATGGATGGCCGGACGGAGGGTCTCCCTTATCCCCTGCATCCCCTCCATCCTGGCTAAAGATCTTGTCCACGGGTGCAGCCTGAAGCCAGAATCCAGGAGAAAACAGATGCGACCGAACGACGCCCTCACCGAGCGGATCATCGGTTGCGCCTATAAGGTGGCCAACACGCTTGGTCCAGGTTTTCTTGAAAAGGTCTACGAGAACGCCTTGGCTCACGAACTGCGGAAGGCAGGTTTCGCGATCGTGCAGCAGCAAGGCATTGAGGTCCACTACGACGGAATCGTCGTGGGCGAATTCGTCGCAGATGTGGTCGTCGACGGAACGATTATCCTGGAACTCAAAGCCACCCGGGACATCATCGATTTCCATACAGCCCAGTGCCTGAACTACCTGAAAGCCACCGGATTGGCTGTCTGCCTGCTCATCAATTTCGGGAAAGCCAAGATCGAAGTCAGACGCTTCGAGAGACCGAATGGGTTTTGTTAGCCAGGATGGAAGGGATGAAGGGGATTTGAAAAAAGATTGGGGTGAGGGTGAGAGTCTCGATGCTCCCCATACCAATCGAGTCCTACCTTTTCTATCTTCTTTTATCCCATTCATCCCCTTCATCCTGGCTAACCTTCAGCTTTCCGGCAGCAGCCCCGACCAGGCGGCGTCATTGCCAAAGACGTCCACCAGCCGCAGGCCCAGCTTCCGTCCAGGCCTAGGTGCATAGTAGATTTCTGTCTCAGTCACCACCCGCCGGACCCGCTTCCCCAAACCCCGCAGATCCTGCCAAGTCGAGGTGAAGGGGCGCTTCCCATCCTCCCCACCAAGGTCCTCGTCCAGGCTCCAGAAATCGATGAGGCTGAGGCCGTCCGCCCCGCCCGCCAGCCGCAGCCATTCGCGCTTCTCCGCTTCGCTCAGCTTCTCGAAGCCCTTGAGACCCGCAGGCACGCTGCGCAGCAGGTAGCGCGTGAGACGGACCGTCACCCGCAACATGCGCTGGTCTTCGCGCTCCACCCACCCATGGGACTGGATGGAGGGAACGCCCAGCCAGGGTTTCTCGAAGAAGGCCACCTTCCCGCGGAGGCGCTCCACCTCACGATCCTCGGGCCCGGCGCCCTCGGGGATCTTCTTCAGGTGTTCGATGATATCCGTGGGCACTACGCGGGCCTCCACACGGGCGTGACCCTCGGTGCCCAGGGCCTTCTCCAGGGCAGAATCGAAATTCAGTTCGAAGTCCCATCCCAGGGCCACCAGTTTGGTATAGCCACCGCCGTCCAGTGTGTTGAGGAGCTTCACCGCCTCGGCCACGCGCCGGGCAGAGAGGGGCCGGTCCGGATCCCCCACCAGCACCAACCGCCGCTGGAAGCGCCCTGTTTCTGGGTCGTTGAAGGCCTGGGTGCCCAGGTTCCGCTCGCTGGGATGGGGCGTCGCCCCGAAGAGCGTGAGCACCAGCGGCCCCACCTGCCGCAGCCGCGTATCGCTCAGGTAGAGGAGCTGTCGCTGGTAGTTCCCCAGGTTCTCCACGACGAAGGGCGAACAGCGCATGCGGCCATCGGAACGCTGGAAGGCGATGCCGCCCGAGCCCGCAGTGCCAAGACGCACCAGACGGTTGCGTGTCACCTGCAGCGCCGCCTTGCCAAGGTCCGACGCGATCCAGCGCCGGCCCAGCTTTTCGGCGACAGCAGCAGTCGTACCAGAGCCGCAGAAGAAATCGGCGACAAGGTCGCCGGGAGACGTTGTGCTTTCAATTATCCGAGCAATCAATTTTTCGGGTTTTTGAGTGTCATACCCCACCCGTTCCCGGTCTTCCCAATTCAACTGTTCGATATCAGTCCAGTAATCTTCTGGAATCTTCCCGTCGTCTACATAATATTTATAGATTTTGCCGGTCTTTGTGTCTGTCTTCTCTTGGTACTCTCGCCCTGTTTCATCCACTTTGAGGCGCATGTGGGAATTCAGCTTGCGCGGCTTCACAACATTTCGCCCTCTTCCATCGAACTGAATGTTTTCATTGTGTGAGTAAAGGTAAATCGTGTCGTGCTTTCGGGCGAACCGACTCTCTCCCTTCCCACCGATGGAGTAGCACCAGGCGATTTCATTGATGTGTCCTCCGAACCCGAAGACCTCATCCAGCAGCAGTCGGATGAGGCTGTTCATGTGCCAGTCTGAGTGGACGAACAGGGATCCTCGTTCCGAGAGAAGGCGCTTCGCAAAATGAAGCCTGGGCAGGAGCATGTCCAAATAGCTATCGCTTCCATCCTCCCAGGTATCCCGGTAGGCCAGCCGTTCCAAAGCGCTCATCTCGCTGGTCAGCTCGCCGCCGCCCTTGCCTGATTCGTCCGGGGTGAGCTGGACGCTATGGCTGTAGTCGGCCTTGGAGTCGAAGGGTGGGTCGATGTAGATAAGGTTGATTTTTCCTTCGTAACCCTGGGCCAGCAGCGCCTGCATCACCAGCAGGTTGTCGCCCCAAATCAGGCGGTTGCAGTTGGAGGTGTCTACCTCCTGGGTCCCGGGCTCCAGGGGCAGCAGGGGGCCGCGTTCGCCGGGGTTCGGCAACACCACTTCGGCGATCTGAAAGGCCAGATTCCTGGGATTCGGGGCCTTCTTGGGCTTGCTGTCCCACACCAGCCGCGCCGTGTTCCGTTTCTTCCGCCGGGTCACGCCATCGGCGGCTTCCGCTGCGCCGGGATCCGCAGAGGGGCCGGGATAGGTCTCGTCCAGGGCTTCTTCCAGCAGCCTGGGTGCCTCCGAGGGCTTCTCTCGCCCCTGATAGGCCTGTAGTTCGAAGTCCTGGGGGTCGGGCATGCGTTTTCCAATACCAATATTTGGTAATGGATCATGACAGGATTTGAATCCGCCGGAAACCCTTGCCGCTGATAGACTTCCGGGATGGCTCCGCGCCTGCGTTCCCGCCCGTCCAACTCGGGAGGGGGAAGCGGTTTTCGGCCAATACCAATTCAGGATGTTTGCGGAGACCGGCCATGAAGCCCGTCCGCCGTGGGCCTCGGCAGCGAGCTCCCAAGCATCCAGGCACTCCAGGCGAGCGGATCTGGGCCCTGCGCGAGCGCCTGGGCTACACCCAGGAGGAACTGGCGGCCAAGATCGGCGCGCGGCAACAGACGGTGGCGAACTGGGAGAAGGATTTCGTGAGGCCAGGCAGCGGCAACTGGCGCCACCTGGAAAGGATCCTGGGTCAGAGCCGAGAGGCGCTGGAATTCGGTAAGGGATACCGGCTACCCGCAGTGGACCAGGCAGCGGAGGCGCGAACGGTAATAACTCTGCCCGACATGCCCCCCATCCCTGAAGGTGCCGCCGTCCTGAAGCTCGACCGGAAGGATCTGGTGATCGAGCCCCTGCGACCCAAGGAGGCCGTGGCAGCCTTGCGGGAGGCGCTCAAAGCCGGCCGCCCGATCTGGCTGGTGATGGGCTGATGCGAGCCGGGATTCATCCGGATAATCACTCAGAATGATCCGTCCTCTTTCTTCTCGAGCAGCTGTTCCAGCCTCCCGTCTCCGTGGACCAGGGCGGTAGACCAAGGCACGTTCACGGCGGTCTTGCGTCTTTCATTGAAACTTAGCACCTGCGGTTTCTCTGGTTTTTGTTCTTTGTGTCTTCGCGTCTTCGTGGTGCGTTTTTGATTTTAGAAAACGCCAGGGTATGAAGCATGTTCTGACGCCTAGCCCCGACTGCCAAACCAATTGTGCTCGTGGCCTCGGCTGATCAAGCCGCCCCCATCCCAAGGGGAGCACTCCCCGCGGACACGTAACGGGACCCCGAGGGTGTCAGAACGCTTTGCAAGAGCACCAGTTCTTGGGCCTCGAAGGCCATTGGTGAAGGGGGTTCCTGGAACCGCGCCACATCCTGCGCGGTCTTGAACCGGGCCACGGTTAGATGGGCCTTGAACGGCTTGTCATCGAAGGTCAGTGCCGCCACCCGCAGACCCCTTCGAAGGTCTTCGGCAAGCAAAGGAAGCGCTGGCTGTTCTTCCACACCCAGCCACAGTACGCGGGCGGCGCTGTCCTTGGGAAAGCCCCCGAGGTCAAAGGTCCTTAGCGGAAAAGCGGAATGCCCGGTGGCCACCTGAAGAGCCATGTCCAGCATTGCTGGCACTGAGGATTCGTCCTGTTCGCCAAGGAAGGCCAAGGTCAGGTGCAGCCCCTGGGGATCAGGCCAGGACGCCGCCACACCAGCATGCCTAGCTCGCGCTTGGAAGCGCGCCAACTCGTCCTTCAGTCGCAGTGGCAGCGGGATCGCAAAGAACAAGCGCATGTCAACCCTGGGCCGCCAGCTGCTCCCTCCATTTAGGTGTGAGGTGCTCCAGCGCGGCTGCTGCCAGGCGCTCTTCGGCTGCGGCGCCATGAGAGGCGTTTAGCACGCGGGCCACGGTCCAGCCAGGGTGGGGGCGCTGCACCAGCAGCAGGAACTGTCCAGCCTGCACCTCGCCCTCCCGCAGCACGCGGCAGTACCAGCCGCCTCGTGCCGTCTTCCACACTGC
>JANYIU010000049.1 GCA_025361955.1 Holophagaceae bacterium | reverse complement strand
TCCAGGTCCCATCGCACTCCTCATTCTTGATGGCTTCGGTGATGGGCCGCGGAATGCCTTCGATGCCGCTTTCGTCGCAGGGATGCCGGCCTTCAACGACCTGCGCCGCCGCTATGCGACCACCCAGCTCATGGCTGGGGGCGAGGCCGTCGGCCTGCCCGAGGGCCAGTTCGGTAATTCCGAGGTGGGACATATGAACCTCGGAGCCGGGCGCGTGGTTTGGCAGGAGCTCACCCGGATCGATGCCGCCATCAAGAAGGGCACCTTCCGGCAGAACGAAGCGATGGGCCAACTGCTCTCCCGGTTGCGGACCAGCGGCAAGCGCCTGCATCTCATGGGTCTGGTGAGTCCCGGCGGCGTGCACAGCCATCAGAACCACCTCGTGGCCCTGGCCCAGTGGGCCCAGGATGAGGGCGTGCCTACGACCATCCACGCTTTCCTGGATGGCCGCGATACCGAACAGAAGAGCGCCGACGGCTTCTTACAGTGGCTGGGGTTCCAGCTCCGGAACCTGCCCCTGGTAAAGATCGGGAGTCTCTGCGGCCGCTACCTGGTCATGGACCGTGACAAGCGCTGGGAGCGCGTGGAGCGCGCCTGGAGGCTGCTCGTGGATGGCGTGGCGGAATTCGAGGCCACCGATGCGCTGGAGGGCATCAAGGCGGCCTATGCCCGCAACGAAACGGACGAATTCGTGAGTCCCACGAAGCTGGCGGAGTTTCACCCTATCCAGGACGGCGATGGCATCATTTTTTTCAACTTCCGGGCGGATCGTGCCAGGCAGTTCAGCCACGCCCTCGTGCATCCGGATTTCAAGGCCTTCCCCCAAGTTCACCGCCCCCAGGTGAGTCTGGTGACCTTCACCCAGTACGACCGGGAACTGACGTCGTTCGTCGCCGTGGCCTATGCGCCGCAGAATCTAACCCATATCCTGGGCGAGTTGATCGCCGCGAAGGGCTGGAAACAGCTGCGCACTGCCGAAACCGAAAAATACGCCCACGTGACCTACTTCTTCAATGGTGGCCGTGAGGAACCCTTCGCGGGGGAGGACCGCGCGTTGGTGCCTTCGCCGAAGGTGGCCACCTATGACCTCCAGCCGGAAATGAGCGCCCACGAGGTGATCCGCGGTTTCGTGGAGGCCATCCAGGGGGGAGCCTACCGGATGCTGGTCTGCAACCTCGCCAATCCCGACATGGTGGGCCACACCGGGGATATCAACGCCGCGGCCAGCGCCTGCGCCATCGTTGACGACGGGATCCGGCAGATCGCCCGGGCTGTGCTCGCCATGAATGGCGCTCTGCTCATCACGGCCGATCATGGCAACTGCGAATGCATGCGGGACGAGAAGGGCAATCCGCACACCGCCCATACCACCAACCCCGTGCCTGCCGTGATCGTCGCCCAGGGCTTCGAGGGCCGTCAGCTTCGCGCCAGCGGCGCCCTGTGCGACGTGGCGCCCACCCTGCTGGAACTCATGGGTTTAGAGCAGCCCACCGAGATGGATGGCGTGACGTTGACGAAGCTGGGCTGAGCGGGAGCAGCTTGGCGAGTTGCGATCAAAAAAATAGAACCACGAAGACACAAAGGAAAGAAAAATTGGCACAAAGTTGAACAGAAAGACTCGAAGCGTGCGCTGCTTTGAGGGATCAATCTGTTGACCCAGCAACGTCCTAGCGCCTTCCATTGAAACTTAAAACCTGCGGTTTTTCCGATTCTTTTTCTTCGTGTCTTGGTGTCTTTGTGGTGAGTGTTTTAATTTATGAATCGAAAGGGTATAACCCGATCCGCGCGAACCCCTAGGTCTTGAACTGCGCTACCAGGGCGGTAAGGCCTTGGGCGGTTTGGGCCAGTTGGGTGGAAACCTGGGCGTTCTGATCGACGGTCGTGGACAGTTCGATGCTTGCGGAGGCATTCTCCACGGCCTTCTGGGCACCGAGTTCCACCTGCTGCGACACTTCCTGACTAGCCTTGGCCTGCTCTTCGGTGGCCGCGCTGATCTCCAGCGACATGGCGGTAACCTGACCGATGTTCTCCCGGATCCGGGAGAGGGAATCCACGGCCTCTTGCACGGTGATGCGCCCCTGGGAGACGGCCTCGTTGCTGCTCTCGATCAGGGTGGCGATCTCCTTGGCTGCAGCGCCGCTGCGCTCGGCCAGCTTGCGCACTTCCTCGGCCACCACCGCGAACCCCTTGCCAAGGGAGCCAGCCTTGGCGGCCTCGATGGCGGCATTGAGAGACAGCAGGTTGGTCTGCCTGGCGATTTCCTGAATGACCTTCACCGCTTTCACCACCTGAGCCGTGGACTGTTCCACATCGCCCATGGCCTTCTTGGCGGCTTCGCCGGCCTTGTCTCCGTCCTGGGTGGCCTGCACGGCTTCCTGCGCCTGCCGCTGGCTGGCCTGGACGTTCCCGCCCACTTCCTTGATGGAGGCCGAGAGTTCTGTGATGGCGGAGGCCATGCGTTCCACGGAGGTCCTCTGCTCGTCAGCATTCCGAGCCAGTTCATGGCTGGTCAGGGAGATCTCGTGAGCGGAGTGGGCGAAGCTGGCTGCATGGTCGGTCAGCAGGGTGGAGTCATAGCGGATGCGGTTGACCATCCCTTTGAGGTGGCTCTGCATGTGGCGCAGCAGGGCCAGCAGGCTGAAGTCATCGCCCGGAAGAGTGGCCACCTCCACCCGCATATCGCCGTCGGCGATCCTGCGCAACACCTCAATGCTGTGGTCCAGGTTCCCGCCCAACTGCACCCGCAGAGAGTGGATGCTGAGAAAGGCCAGCACCGATCCCACCAGTAAGCCTAGCGTGCTGCCTCCGAAGAGGATCTGGGTGCCGGTTGCTGCATCGAAGAAAGTGTGGGAAATGATGGTGACGACGAAGATCCCGATGGTGACGCCGAAACTAAGATAGAGCCTGCCAGCCATGCCCATGAACCCCATGGGGATCCAGGCGCGTTTCGCGGTGTCCGCCAGCTTCATGCCCTTGTTGGCCAATGCATAACGGTATTCCGCATCCTGGATCTGGGAGCGGGAGGGTTTGCCGCGGATGGAGACGTAGCCGGTGATGGTCCCTTCCTGCAAAATGGGCGTGACGGTGGTGTCCACCCAATAGTGGTCGCCATTTTTGCAGCGATTCTTGACGATCCCTTGCCAGGCTTTTCCGATCTTGATGGTGTTCCACAGATCTTCGAAGGCCTCCGCAGGCATGTCTGGATGGCGGATCAGGTTGTGAGGTTGGCCAAGGAGCTCCTCCAGTCGGAATCCGCTGAGTTTCACGAACTCATCATTGGCGGAGGTGATGATCCCCTGCGGATCAGTAGCAGAGACAATGAACGTCCCATCGCTGAGTTCCTGCTCGACCTTGGTGACCGGGAGATTCGTCCGCATGGCATTCCACCTCCGAGGCCAAGGGCCTACAGACATTGGCATCGTCAGGTGGACCTACCGGCTTGAAAAAGAGTTGTTTTCCTCTCGGTAGATGGCCACCTCTCGGCGGCCCTGACCGTCCAGCATGGCCCGGTACATCCCCTCGGAATTGAAGGGCATGGTGATTCGCCCTTGGGCATCCAGCACAATCACCCCTCCGGAGCCGCCCAGCCGGGTCAAGGTTTGATGGACCAGCGCTTCGGCGGCGGCCTGCGCGGTTTGCCCTGCGTAGCTGATGCGCGCGGCGATATCGTGAGCGGCGGCGGCCCGGATGAAGCTCTCTCCGTGCCCCGTGCAAGAGACGGCGCAACGGGCATCAGCCCAGGTTCCGGCGCCGATGATCGGCGTGTCCCCGATGCGGCCCGCCCACTTGGCGGTCATTCCTCCCGTGGACGTAGCTGCGGCCAGGTGGCCCGCCCCGTCCAGGGCTACCGCTCCCACGGTCCCGTGCTTGCGGTCTGCAGGCGCCTCGTCAGGCCGGCCTCCCGCAGCGAGACGTGCCTTTTCCAGCTGAAGGGCCTGCCAACGGGTTTCCGTGAAGTAGTAGTCCATCGGCACGCACTCCAGTCCCTGCGCCCGGGCAAAGGCGTCGGCGGCGGCAAAGCCCAAAGTCACGTGGGGCGTGGCCTCCATGACCCGGCGGGCCAGCTTGATCGGGTTCTTTGCAACCTTCACCCCCATGACGGTTCCGGCCGCCTGGGTCGATCCATCCATGATGGCTGCCTCCAGTTCCTGGGTCCCCTCCAGCGTAAAGACAGCGCCACGACCGGCATTGAAGAGGGGGTCGTCCTCCAGGGTGACCACGGCCGCAGTGACGGCGTCTAGGGCGCTGCCGCCCGCGCACAGCACCGCATAGCCCGCATCCAGGGCCGAGGCCAAGCCCGCGCGCAGGGCAGCGTCCCGCTCGGCTGTGAGTTCAGCGCGGCGGATGGTTCCCGCTCCTCCATGGATGGCGATCGCGAGGGTCATGCTCAGACCTTGACCAGGGCTTGTTCCAGGTCCGCCAGGAGATCTTCCACATCCTCGATGCCCACGGCATAGCGCACGAGGCCTTCGGAAATCCCGGCGCTGGCCCTGGCCTCGCGGCCCATGCTGGCGTGGGTCATGGAAGCGGGGTGGCAGACGAGGGATTCCACGCCGCCCAGGGAGACCGCAAGGGCCGCCAGCTTCACGCTGTCCATGAGGGTCTTGCCGGCTTCGTAGCCGCCCTTGAGTTCGAAAGCGATCATGGCCCCGGGCCCCGCCATCTGGCGCTTCACCAGCTCGTATTGGGGATGGCTGGGTAGGCCGATATAGCTCACCCAGGCGATCTTGGGGTGCTGCTCCAGCCAAGGGGCGATGACCTGGGCATTGGCCTGGGCCCGCTCCATGCGCAGGGAGAGGGTCTTGAGTCCGCGGCTCACCAGGAAAGCTTGGTGAGGGTCCATGTTGGTGCCGGTGATGACCATCATGGGGCGGATCCGCTTGTAGAGTTCCTCCGATTTCATCACCAGCACGCCGCCCACGACATCCGCGTGGCCGTTGATGAATTTGGTCACGGAGTGCAGGACGATGTCGGCGCCCAACTCCAGAGGCTTCTGCAGGAACGGGCTGGCGAAGGTGTTGTCCACGGCCAGCAGGGCGCCATGCTCGTGGGCGATCTGGGCGGCGGCGGCAAGATCGGTCACCTGCATGGAGGGGTTGGAGGGGGATTCCACGTAGAGGAGCTTCGTGTTGGACCGCATCGCGGCGCGGAGCTGGGCCAGATCCGAGCTATCAACGTAGGTGGCTTCCACCCCGAAGCGGCTCATGTGCTTCTCCATGAGCACCCGGGACGGGCCATAGACGCCCGCAGTGCTAACCATATGATCGCCACTGCTGAGGAGCGCCAGGTACAGCGTGGTCACCGCGCCCATGCCCGAAGCGGTCGCCACACCCCCGAAGCCGCTCTCAAGGACCGCCATGGCGTCTTCCAGCGCCTTGATGGTGGGATTGCTGATGCGGGAGTAAATGTATCCATCCGCCTTGCCTGCGAATCGATCCGCCCCCTGCTGAGCATCCTTGAAGATGAACGTGGAGGTTTGGTAGATCGGCGTGACGGCGCTACCCATGGGGTCGTCCGGGATGCCTGCGTGCACCAGTTTAGTGTTGAAGCCCAAGCCGTGAGTGTCCATTGCGTCTCCAAAGCAAAGCCCATCCTTGGGGGTGCTCGCGCTGGATGCAAGCAACTCCTAGTTCCGGGAAGGTAATCAGATCATTTTCCGCGGTTGCTGGACCGCATCCGGCCCTGACCCGACGCGCTGTTCTTGGCGGTCTTGAGCTTGGGAGGTTTCGGAGTCGGATTTTCCGCATGGGCTTCCGTGTGGCTCTGCTTTCCGGGGCGCTTGGTGGCGTTCTCCGGGTGGGTTTCAGTCTTTCCGAGTATGGAGTTGAGCAGGTTGGCAGTGATGCTGGGATCAGGTTTGGACATGACAGGACCTCACAGAATAGCGCTACGCCACGAAGAGGGGCTTGCTTCCCAAGTGTAGTGCCGCAATGCCCCCAGTGAGGTTTTTCCAAGTCACTTTTTCAAAACCCGCCCTTTCAAGGGCTCGGGCAAGGGTTTCCTGATCCGGAAAGGAGCGGATGCTCTCGGGCAGATAGGTATAGGCTTCGGGATCCCCACTGACCCAGCCGCCGAGCCGAGCCAGCACAACTCGGC
>JANYIU010000048.1 GCA_025361955.1 Holophagaceae bacterium | reverse complement strand
TTGGAGTCGATCGCTTCTACCTCGGTCATGTGGGACTGGGGGTCCTGAAGCTCTTAACTTTGGGAGGCTGCGGAATCTGGACGCTCATCGACATCATCCTCATCGCTGTCGGCCAGCTCAAGGACGCAAACAACCTTCCGCTGAAAAGATAGGACCCCGGATCGTCAGGCGATCCGGGGTCCGTCCAAGCTGAAGATCTACTGGTTGAGGTACCGGCCGGAGACCCAGCGGCTTTCGGTCGGATGGATCTTGCACCAGTCACCCTGCATCGCATAGATGAGCACAGGCGCACCAGGCTGGAGGGTCCCAAGGACCTGATTGCTCATGCCAGGGCCACTCCGGATATTGAGATTGCTGCGCAGGAACACCGTCGCCGATTTGGTCCCTGCAGGCGCCGGAGTAGTGGGCGCAGCGACCTTCACAGCCTTGCTCGCGTAGAATTTGTCCGGCACCTTCAGGGTGGTGGTAGCCAGGAACGACTGGCCCTTATGGCCGCCCAGCACGTAGGTGTCCATGTACATCAGGACCATGTTTCGGTAGCGGACGCCCGTGGCGGCATCCGTGTAGTAAGCTCCGTTCCACTTGGCACCGGGGGTCCACTTGCCGTAAGCCGAGAAGACATCCTTCAGGCTGTTCCTCTGAGCCTTACCCTCGACCACCCTGACTGCATATTCACCCAGACCAGCGCTGACGGTGTAGCCGTAGCTGAACGCCCAGGTGCCGAAGCGGCCCCCACCGCCCTTCTCCACCACCGCCGATTCGACCTTCTTCAGAATCGCGGGGAAGTTACCCATTTCCTTGGAGAGATCGAGCCCCAGCGCACCGGGGTAACCCATGAGCGGAGAGGGGAGATCGGCCTCGACGAAGAGGCCGTTCTTGGATTCCAGGAGCCGCTTGAGCAAAGGTTCGGTGTGGCCGTCATTGGTGCAGAAGAAGGCCACCTTCTCGCCATTGGGACCGTACTTCTTCAACCAGCTCGGGACCTTCTCGAGGATGAACTGCTGGGCACCGGCCATGCCTACATCAGAGGTGGGGTCGGGAGCGGTTTCAAAGGCAAACTTGATGCCGAGATCCTTGCAGGCCTCTTCCATGATCGTGCGGCGACGGCCGAGGCTTTCATAGGACATATGGCGCGGGAAAGAGATGTGTACGAAGGTCTTGGCACCCATTTCCTTGGCGGCCCAGATGATGGTGTAGCCGCGGGACACGAAGTCCTGGCTGGCGACCATATCAGCAGAACCAGCGATGACCTGGGGATCCTCGTGGGCTTCGCCCGCGAGACAGAAGATGTCGGGGCGCTTGGCGTGGACACGCTTGAAGGCTTCAGCGGAACCGGGAATGGCCTGATTGATGACGATGGCTTTCATGAGTGAATCATCAGCAAGAGAAACGACGCTGGAGATGAAGGTCTCCTGCTGGGACATGAAATCATCGGGATAGGTGAGGTGCTGGATCACGCCCCCGCTCTTCACCGAGCCGTATTCCTTGGTAAGGGCCTCCGCTCCGCGCAGATCGTCCTCGGACTGCGAGACGGTGCCAGTCACGATGCCCACATGGAACTTCGCCTGCCCGAAGGCGTGGGGGCCTGCCAGGATCATCGCCGTTGGAGCAATAGCTAAGGCGATCTTGGTCAACTTACTCATGCTGTCTCCTGGAAAAGAATTGAACGGAATGCCTAGCGTAGGTCTCCAAGCGGAATCGTCAATGGGGATGACCCATCAAGGTTGCGTTCTAAATAGAGATATCTGAAAGGCTGTCCAAATACTTAAACCAAGCTCTGAAGTGTTGCAGCAGCATCCCTAGCACTCTTTTTGAAACCGATTCTAGAGCTTGTGGTTATTTTAAGATGTGATTTTCATCATATACCTAGGAAAATAAAGTCTAAACTGCTCGCGTTGCTAAATCGGACCTTTGCTCTTGTGATCACCACCTTCCGGGCTAGGGCCTTTCGTGGTCACCTGAAACCACACTGCTCCGACGAGGTCCACATGCTCAAGGACAAGAAAATTGCCATTTTAGGATCCGGCACCATGGGCCGCACCATCGCCGGAGGTCTACTGAAGTCCGCCAAATTACTGCCCAGCCATCTCCGTGCCACCTGCCGCCGGAAGGACGCAGCGGAGGCCTTCACGCGGGAGCTGGGTGTCCAGTGTCTCCTGGACAACGCGCAGGCCACAGCCTGGGCTGACGTGGTGATCTTCTGCATCAAGCCGAAAGATCTGGCCAAGGCCCTGGAGGAGCTGAAGGCCAAGGGCGCCCTGGCCCACAAGCCCCTGCTGATCTCAATCGTCGCTGGCATCAGCACCCCCTTCATCGAGGCCATCCTGGCGAGCCCTTGCCCGGTGATCCGCGCCATGCCGAACACGCCTTGCTCCATCGGCAAGGGCATGACGGTGATTACCAAGGGCAGCCGAGCGAAGGTCTTTCATGCCGAGTTAGCCAGGGAGATCTTCACGCCCTTGGGCCGCTGCATGGAGTTGGAGGAGAAGCACATGGATGCGGTGACCGGGCTCAGCGCCAGCGGCCCGGCCTTCATGTACGTCATCATCGAAGCCTTGGCGGACGGGGGGGTGATGCGCGGTCTGCCGCGGCAGGTCGCCATCGAGTTGGCGGCCCAGATGACCCTGGGCGCGGCCGAAATGGTACTGGCTACGGGACGTCATCCTGCGTCCCTCAAGGATGACGTGACGACACCCGCAGGCTGCACCATCGCCGGCATTCTGGCTCTGGAGGACGGTCGCATCCGGTCCGTCCTGGCTCGCGGGGTGGAGACAGCGGCGAAAGTGGCGGCGGAGCTCGGAAAATAGTAAAGAAAATTTTACATCAGTCGATACCTAATTTGTGCCAAGGCACGATAGGAGGATTTCATGAAATTTTTCAGGTATGCAGGTGCTTTCGTACTGCCTTGTCTCATGGCCAGCGCCCAATCCGCCAATGCCGTCAAAGCCGAGGCCCTGGTCAAGCAGGCGATCGTCTTTGCGAAGGCGAACGGCATGGAGAAGCTGATCCAGGAGACCAATAATGGCAGCGGAAAATTCCATGTCGCCACGGGTAGCGAGCTGTACATCTTCATCTATGATGACAAGGCAGTCGTCAAGGCCATCGGTTACAACACCGGGGCTTTGGTGGGGAAGAATCGCATGGATGCGAAGGATCCCGACGGCAAGTTCTTTCTCCGCGAAATCATTGACACCGCGAAAACCAAGGGCAAGGGCTGGGTGGACTACAAATATCCGGATCCTACTGACAACAAAATCAAACAGAAAACATCCTACGTCGAACTGCACGAAGGCTTCATAATCGGCAGCGGCATCTACAAAGATTGAAGTGTCTTCTCCTGAAGCTAGGCGTTCATCCAGTCAAAGGCTCATAAAACCCAGTTTCTAAAAATTCCGTTTCGTTCAGAGCTTCTTAGGCGGGAGGACCATGTCTATGTGGAATTCACTCAGCATCAAGCGGAAGCTCACTTTTGGCAACGTGGCCACAACTCTCGCAGCCACGCTGGCGCTCGTGTCCATAGCCGCCTGGAAGCTCTCTGTCTCCAGCAGCGAATCCCTGAAGCTCAATAACCGGACCATCGCCATCCTGATGGCGGAGGCCGTCAAAACGTCTGTGCAGTTCGAGGATATCGGCGTCATCGATGTGCAGATGGACCAACTCATCAAGGCCAACCAGGATGTGAGCCTGGCCGCCGTGGTCCTGCTCGACGCAGGCAGCATGAAGGTCCTGAGTCAGAAGAAACAGGCCGACGCGGACAAACTGGACGCTAAGGCCTTCGCCCAGGCCCTACTTAGCAAACCCCCCGCAGGGAAAGAGATCCTCAACCTTCCCATTCAGGAATATGAGGGTTTCGCGACTCCCGTCCCGGAAGCGAGCAAGAAGGTCTATGTCGTGCTGGCGGTCAACAAGATAAGGATGGCAACCCAAATCCGGCACAGCATCGGCCTCATGGTCATCGCCGGAATCTGCGTCCTGGGTCTGACCCTACTCGTGGCCGGGATTCTCGCCAAGGCACTGGTGAAGCCCTTGGAGATCATCCAACAGCGCATGAAGGACATCTCCGAGGGTGAGGGGAACCTGACGGCCCGTCTCGAGGTCCACGGCAATGATGAAATCGCCCAGCTTGCCCGTGGCTTCAATCACTTTGTGGAGAACATCCAGGGCATCATCCAGCAAGTCATCTCCATCTCCAATACCATCGCCTCTGGTTCCCTGGAGATGAATGCTGGGATGGCCGAGATGTCCTCCACGGCTGAATCCATCGCCAAGACCGCCGAAAGCCAGAAGACGAGCGTGCAGCAAGCCAACGGGAAAGTCGGAGCCATCGCGGAATCATCCCAGGTGAACAACACGAATGTCGCCAATGCCCTGCAGGTCTTCGACCAGGCTCAGAGTGCCGCCGTCAAGGGTGGCACCTCCGTGGCCGAGGCCATCCGGGGGATGCAAGTCATCCATGACAGTTCTAAGCAGATCGGCAGCATCCTGACGGTGATCACCGAAATCGCCAACCAGACCAATCTGCTTTCGCTCAATGCCGCCATCGAGGCCGCGAAGGCCGGAGAACACGGCAAGGGTTTCGCCGTCGTGGCCGAAGAAGTGCGCAAGCTCGCAGAACGTTCAGCCCATGCAGCCAAGGAAATCACGACCCTGATCCAGACGTCCAGCAAGAGCATCAAGGATGGCAATGAGATGGTGAACGCAGTAGGCGCGATCCTCCACCAAATCCAGGAAGCCATCACTGCAAGCGGCAATAAAATGAAAGCCATCGGCGCCCAGAGCCAAACCCAGAGTCGGGACAGCACGACCGTGGTGGCCGTCATGGGGGACCTGTCTAGCATCGCTGAGCAGAATGCGGCGGCAACGGAGGAAATGGCCGCGACCCTCCACGAAACCACACGCGCCGTGGATGATTTGACCAAGGCCGCAGAAAACTTGAACGCCCTGGTGTCCCGCTTCAAAGTCTAAAATATTCACGCCTTCGCGTGGATGTCCATCACCGCATGCAACAGCTTGATGGCCTCGGCTTTGGGGCGCTGAAAGGCATTGCGGCCCATGATGGATCCGAACGCACCGCCCGCCGCGATCTCGGCGACCTCCTTCAGCACCTCCTCGGTGCCCTTGGCCTCGCCTCCGGAAAAGATGACAATCCGGCGGCCGTTGAAGGCGGCTCGCACCACTTCGGCAATGCGGTCCTTCAAAGTCTCTGTGGGCAGTTTAAATTTTTCGTAGACCTTCACGGCTTCAGGAATGTAGGTGTTCGCCTTCGGGGGCTTGACCTTGACGATATGGGCGCCTAGCTGGCAGGCGATGTGGGCGGCGTAGGCCGTCACATCCGCCGCCTGCTCGCCTTCCTTGGCGAGACCCGCGCCGCGCGGATAGGCCCACACAACCGTTGGGAGTCCCACTGTCTTGGCGGCCAGGATCAGCTCCCGCAGATCTTCGTACATGATGTTGCGGTCCTCACTGCCCGGATAGATCGTGTAACCAATGGCGGCGCATCCCAGCCTTAGGGCGTCCTCGACGCTGCCGGTGACGGCACTGCAGGGCTCCACCTTGCTGAGGCTGTCGCTGTTGTTCAGCTTCAGGATAAGGGGCAGGTCTCCCGCATAGTCCGATGCGATGGCTTCCAGAAAGCCCAGGGGCGCAGCGTAGGCATTGCAGCCTGATTCGATGGCCAGTTCAACGTGATAGCGCGGATCGTAGGCGGGCGGATTGGGCGCAAAGCTGCGCTCCGGCCCATGCTCGAAGCCCTGATCCACGGGCAGGATGACGAACTTCCCCGTGCCTGCCAGTCGGCCTGTATTCATCATGCGGGCCAGATTGGCCTTCACACCCGGGTTGTCGGACGAGTACCAACTCAAAATCTCTTTCACACGCGCAGTGGCCATGGCAACCTCCCTGAAGAAAGCGTGGCGCATCGTAATGCTGGAGGCATGGTAGCACCGCCGCTTGCAGGGAGGAACCCAGGAATTCCTCCCTGCTGAAGAGGGAAGGGCGCGGAATCCGCGCCCTTCCCTGCCCTTCTGTTCAACACTTACTTCAGGGCTTCCGTGCCTGCGAATTCCCGGTCGGGCCGCAGTTCGTGGAGGATCTCTTCATCATCCTTGGTCAGCGTGTTCGTGACCAAACGGGCCACGAGGGCACCCACTCCAGGACCAAGCATGTAGCCCTGCCCGCACATTCCAACGGCATTGATATAGCCTTCAAGGGTCTTGGAGCGGCCCACGATGGGCGAACCATCCGGCGTGTTGGGATAGAGGCCTCGCCAAGTGCGGCGCACCTTGAGGTTGGTGAGCTTGGGCATGAGGCCCACCATCCGGCGCGCGACCATGGGCAGGTACGAGGAGGTCTCCCGGCGGTCTGAGCCGATGATGGGCGGATCAGGGGTGATGCAGAAGAGCACTTGGCCGATGGCGCTCTGATGGAAATAGTAGTTTGCGGACCCCGGTTCGCGACGGATGTCCACCAGCATTGGATTCAGAAAGCGCGCAGCGGGCTCCGTGATGCCAGCTTCATGGCAGTCGGGATTGACCGGCGCATCCTGACCCCCGGACTGGGCCAGAGCCTTGGCCCATGCCCCTGCGGCATTGACGACACAGCCGGTAGCATGCCCGCCCTTGTCAGTGCGGACGCCCACTACAACACCCTTACGGCGCATGATGCTGGTGACCCGCTCGTTAAAGCGGAAGGCCACCCCCAACTCCACGGCACGCTTGTGGAAGGCGCAGTTGGAGAGCATCGGAGAGGCCGATCCGTCCTCAGGCGAGAACGTTCCACCGATCAATCCCTCAGCGCTGAGGCCGGGCACAAGCTTCAACAGCGCGTCCTTGTCGTACCATTCGATGTTGAGACCCGCCTGCTTCTGGATGACAAGCAGGTCTTGCAGAACCTTCACTTCCTCAGCCCGGTAGGCCACGAAGACATAGCCGCCTTGGAACCACTCGATATCGAAGCCGTGCTTCTCCTTCCAAGTGGAAAAGGTCTTGATTGAGTCAAGGCAGAGCTTGATCTTGGCAGGGGCGGAGTGGGTGGCGCGGAGGCCGCCGATGGCCGCCTTGTTGCTGCCCTGGCCCGGGGATGAGAACTGATCCAGGCACAGGACCTTCAGCCCTTTTTCCGCCAGGTACATCGCGGCGGGTGTGCCGACGCTCCCGGCGCCGACGACGATTACGTCATAGATCGAGGCTGCCATTACACACCTCCTTCCAAAGTAGCGACTGAGGTGGGCACAGCGTCCCTCGTGGGTCCTTCGCCGGTGACGACGCCGGCGAAGGCGCCGAGAGGAACTTCCATGAATACGGGCCGCTGGGTGAAGGGGGTGATCTGTGGGGCAGGCACGCCCTCCTCGCGGAAGATGCGGGCGATGAGCGAGGGGCAGGTTTTCGCACCGCAGGCGCCCATACCGGCACGGGTGAGGGCTTTCAAGTGGTTGAGGTCGCGCACGCCGGCACGGATGAGCTTGCGGATCTGGCCCGCGGTCACGCGCTCGCAGCGGCAGACCACATCGTCATCCTCGATCCGCTGGATCTGTTCCTCCATGGATTCCGTGACCCAGGGGGCCTGGACCTGAATACCCGCGATACGCTTAGCGATTTCGGCTGGGGCCTGCACCTTCACCAGCAGGGCATGATCCGCGAACTTGGGTGAGCGGACCTTCACCACCGGCACCTGGCCCAGCACCTCGCCGAGGGTATCCAGCACCGTGACGGTGTCCCCTTCCTTGATGGTGGCTTGGATGAATTCGTAGGGGATGGAGACGACGACGCCATCCTCGTCCTTCTTCCGGTAGTCCACGAGCGTTACCGCCAGGCCTGGACAGATCGCCACACACTGCTCGCAGGCGATGCAGGCGGATTCATCGAAGGTGGGCAGGCCCAGGATATCGTCGCCCTCGATCTTGATGGCGCCCTTCGGGCAAATGGAGGTGCAGGGGTTGCAGGGGATCTCCTGGGAACAGTGGAAGATCGGGAACACGCCGTCCTCATCTTCGGGGATCTCCTCGGTGATGATGGCGCCAGGCCGAGCCTTCAGGATTTCCGCCGTGTGCAGCCACTCGGGGGGTACCTCGCCCACATCGCGGCCTAGCATCCGGGCGACCTCGGTGCCCCTGATCTTGCCGGTGAACATGGCCGCGCTGGCCTCCGCGATCTCTTCCGCGTCGCCGCCCGCCAACACCGGCAGGCCGAACTCCTTCGCCTTCTTGTAGAACTCATCCACGGGATCCAGACCCACGGCCACCAGCAGGGTGTCGCATTTGAAGGTCTTCTCCGTGCCAGGAATGGTCTTCCAGGAGGGATCCAGCTGGGCGATGGTGACACTCTCGACTTCTTCCTTGCCGTTAGCGCAGACGACCGTGTGGCGGGTGTAGATGGGCACGCCCATGCGCGCCAGTTTGTCCTTGTGGACCTTGTAGCCGCCGCATTCGTCCAAGGCTTCACAGAGGCCTACCACCTGGATGCCTGCCTGCAGCGCGTGGTAGCCGCCGATAAGGCCCACGTTGCCGCCGCCGATGATGAAGAGCCGTTCCGCAGGGCGCACGAGATCGCGGTTCACCAGGGTCTGGAAGGCGCCTGCACCATAGACACCGGGCAGCGTGTTGCCCTTGAAGACCAGCGATTTTTCCCGGGCTCCGGTCGCCACCAACAGCACCTGGGGACGCACAAGGAAGTAGTGGTTGCCGCGCAGCAATCCCACCTTACGATCCGAGAATACCGCCAGGGCCGTGGTCTCCATCCAGAGGCGCACACTGGGATAGGTGCGGACTTCGGCTTCCAGTTTCTTGCCGATGTCCATGCCGCGGGTACCCGCGTGGCAGGCTTCGATGGAACCGAAAAACTTGTGGGTCTGGAGGACCAGCTTGCCGCCAAGGGCCGCCTTGTCGTCCACCAGGATGACATTCACGCCCGCCTTGCCCAGTTCGATGGCCGCAGCCAGGCCGGCCGGCCCGCCACCCAGGATCAGGCACTCGGTTTCGATGGTCTCGACTGCATGGAAGCGCAAATCCCCTTCGACATCGATGAGGGCGGCCTTACCTTCCAGAGGCTCTACCTGCATGGCTGCGATCACGGGCACCATGCAGGACTTCACGGAAAGCCCGTTGGCGATCACGGAGCACTGGGCACACTGTCCGTTGGCGCAGTAGATGCCCTGAGGCGACCCATCCTTGTGGTGGTGGCCGAAAATCCGGATGCCGTTAGCGAACAGTGCGGAGGCGATGGTCTCGCCCTTGCGGGCCTTGAAGCCCTGCCCCCTCCACGTGAAAGGAACCACGGCTTCACTAGGCACTGGGAGGATCGGATGGTCCTTGATGCGGTAATCGGACATGCGGCGGCTCCTCGAGTCTTCGCTCGCCTGACCAGAGGCGGAACGCCCTAGTCCGGTGTTGGCTCGTTAATATTCAAGCACTGAAAAAGCCAAGTACTCCTGCGTCCGCGCTAGCAATGTGCGCAAGATCACCTGCGACAAAAGCCGCAACACCTCCACGCGGTAGGCACAACCTAAATGATTTCAATATAAACGTGTTCGTCCTAAAATCGTTTCTTTTCATATTCGAGCTCACCCTCGCTGGAGCTGCAAAATCCTGACCGGAGACAATGCGCTGCCTGGGCGCGTAATTATTTGAAAATAAACAAATTAAAACAATCTGTTGGGCTCTGTCCCTGACTTTGCAATAGCCTTGGATTTCCATTTTTCATGATCCTGCCCGGCAAGTTGCCACCTTGAACCAACACCAGCTAGAGGCCTGCCTTGGCTCTGCAACGAAGGTTAAAAAGCGACTCCTAAGAAGATTTTTTTACATCCAGACAAGACCAACCCTTCCGTTTTTATCCGATTCAACATCGAAGTGTTGCAATCGGATCGGTGCATGGTCTCCCCTAGCTTGCAGCGATCCTCGAGCCGGACCATCTGCGACCTTGAAGGTTTGGTCTTGGGACCTACCGGAGCAGTTCACGGATCTGCGCCACCCCCGCGATGAGATGCGTATGCGGGGTCCGCAGCAACCTTTCGTGATTGTGGGCTCCGGAGGTAACGCCAACGACCCATCCAGCCTGGGCCGCCGTGCCTGCCTGGAGATCCAGGACGGTATCGCCCACGGTCATGACGGTGGCGGGATCGGTGATCCCCGTTCTGCGCATGGCCTCCAGGATCATCGCCGGAGACGGGCGTCCCGCGTCAACGTCGTCTTCACACACGATGGCGTCGAAGGCTCCTCGATCCCATCCGAGGCCCTCCACCAGCGTTTTTACGAGGCCTCTTTCAAAGCCTGTATTGAGCGTGATCTTAATACCCTGATCGTGCAGCCAGGCAAAGATCGCCGAAGTTCCAGGCACTTCGCGAGGCGGCGTTGCCGCATAATGCCCGCAGATGCTCGCAACAAAGGCTTCCAACAAGCGCTTGGCTTGCTCGGAATCCACCGCGAGCCGCTGAAACGCCTCCCGCTTGGAGGCTCCCCGAACCTGGACGATCTGTTCCAGGCTGGTTCCCAGCCCTTCTGAAGCCAGCACCTGCTGGAAGATGGTCGCAACCGACCCATCGTCCTGCATCGTCGTGCCCGCGAGATCAAAGACCACCAATCGGGGAGAGGATCGCGCCATGGGACCCCCTTAGTTGCCTGCCAGCAGCAGCGCGCTAACCAAACTGATTCTTCTCATGGATTACCATACCTGACCTTGGCGATCAGAGGGAATTCTCGTCCAGGCAACCCGGTTCATTCCTGATGATCGGCGCATCATCCAGCCTGGACCAAGAGCTTCTTGGCTGCGCCCGCGTGCACAGCGGGGCAGTTGCCGCATCCAAGAGATACGAAAGGAGGCACCTATGCGTGCACCCAGTAAGTGGGGATGGGGACTCCTCCTCGTCGCCCTGGCCGGGGTCGGGCTCGCGTTCGCTAGCAGCCGCTCCCAGGCCAATCCCACTGTTCAGAAAACAAACCCTCAAGAGGCCCCGATGACCGAGAAACCATTCCAGGTCGATCTAAAACAGCGCCTGACTCCCATGCAGTACCGCGTCACCCAGGAGAACGCGACCGAACCCGCCTTCCAGAATGAGTTCTGGAACAACCACGAGGAGGGACTATACGTCGATGTCGTGTCTGGGAAACCCCTGTTTTCCTCGAAGGACAAGTTCGATTCTGCCTGCGGCTGGCCCAGCTTCTCGAAACCCCTGGAAGGCAGCGATATCCAGGAGAAGCGGGATGCCTCGTACGGGATGGTTCGCACCGAGGTCCGCTCCAAGAACTCCGACTCCCACCTGGGCCATCTCTTCGACGACGGACCTGCGGATAAGGGCGGACTCCGCTATTGCATCAACTCGGCATCCTTGAAATTCCTCCCCGTGGCGGATCTGGAGAAGACCGGCTACGGCCAGTACTTGCCCATTTTCGGCCTTGCGGCCACCAAGCCGAAGGTCGAGGTGGCTACCCTCGCGGGGGGCTGCTTCTGGGGCATGGAAGAACTGCTTCGGCAGCAGCCTGGCGTGCTCTCCACGGAAGTGGGCTACACCGGCGGCAAGGTGGCCAATGCCACCTACCAGAACCACGAAGGTCACGCCGAATCGATCGAGATTCGCTTTGATCCGACCAAGACCAGCTATGAAGCTCTTTTGCGCTTTTTCTTCCGCATGCACGATCCCACGACCCTGAATCGGCAGGGCAATGACACCGGGAGTTCCTATCGCAGCGCCATCTTCTATCACAGCGAGGACCAGAAGCGGATCGCCGAGCAAGTGAAAGCGGCGGTGGATGCCTCCGGAAAATGGAAGAAGCCCATCGTCACGGAGATCACCGCCGCAGGTCCCTGGTGGAAGGCAGAGGAATACCACCAGAACTATCTGCAGAAGAATCCTGGCGGTTACACCTGCCACTACGTCAGAGATTAGGGGCGGCATGACCCAGCGTCCTGTCCTCGCGGAGCAAGCGAGGCTAGGACGTTTTGAGTGGGTGAATTTAGTTGGTTAGCATCCTTCCCGTGGATCGCTGCAGAGCTCCGTCAAAAATAGCTTTGAGAAGTCATCATCCTTCAAGGGGCGTTGGGCCGGAGGCATCCCTGCCAACTTGCAGGCAGGCCTACAGCATGCGGCAGGATTGCAGGCGCGTCGACTGCCGGGAACAAGCGGCTCGTCAGGGCTTCAGTTCCTTGCCAGCCATCGCCAT
>JANYIU010000295.1 GCA_025361955.1 Holophagaceae bacterium | reverse complement strand
CAGGGGTGATCAGTTCGACGATGCCATCGAGCTTGGCTGGCTTCCCGAAGTATTTCGCATTGTTTACGAGTGCAATGCGCTCGTTGGCGCGGTTTTCAGTGATCTTGAAACGACCATTGCCGATAGGGGTCCGAGAGTAGTCACCCTTTTCCATCTCGTCCCGGCTCATCTTGGCAAGGATGTGCTTGGGAACGATCCATTCGTAGGCGAAGTCACGCAGGATCTGGGAATCCGCGTTTTCCAGGTGCAACTTGAACGAATAACGGTCGATGATTTCGATTTTTGTAACGGCATCTAGATAGCCCAGGTTGGGGGAGTTGGTCTCTTTCTTTTGCAGCAGGTTCAAGGAAAACACCACGTCATCGGTGGTAAGTTCCACGCCGTCATGCCAGAGAATGCCCTTGCGGAGCTTGAACAAGATCGTCTTTCCATCAGGCGAAATGACCGGGAGAGCCGCCGCCAAGACGGGCTCAAACTCGCCCTTTTCATTCATGCGGATGAGGGGATCGAAGATGTAGCTGATTATATTATATGACGCCGAGTCATCCGCGAAGATGGGATTGAGATTGCGCGGGTTGCGGTCCACCGCGATGCGAAGCGTGCCGCCGCCACCCGCGAAGGCCATGGTTGCTGTGGCCAGTCCTGCCAGGACAAAGGCCATGGTTCGTTTCATTACCTTATACCTCCTTGAGGAATAGGAACTGGTTCGATCAGCTCCGGATTGACATCGAAATATTCAAATGAGCGTCATTGTGCCGAATTGATTGTCTTTAAATAGGCGACAAGGGCGGTTGCTACAGCTCTCACCGTCTTGGTGATCGCTTCGGAGTTCTCGCGATAGTCTCGGCCGAACTCCAACTGGATCGCGTTGATACCTCCAACGCCATGGAGCCCATAGGTCCTCACTATGAAACCGCCCAGAAAAGCACTCGCTTCATAGCCATGGGTCGTACTAGGCTCCACGATCAACTTGTTGAGCCCCATGGTGGCGATCAGACCCGGGGCATTGGTTCGGCAGAGCATTGAGAGATCACCAGTCTGGCCGTCCTGGGTTCCCCGAAAGACTTTTGTGACATCAGCGCTCTGCCCATGAATATCGATGAACAGGGTGTTCGGACCAGCTAACGCTTTTGCCTCTTTGACCGCCGCAAAGAGGGCGTCGTGGTAAGCCTTGTAGATGGGTGCGACAACTTCGGATTCGTAGGCTCTAGAGGAGGCGCGATTTAAATCGACATAGCTGCGGCTCACCCGAGCTGCCACAAGATGGGCCTTCTTCCCGCCTGTCAGGGAAGCAAGTTCCGCCTGGATGAAAATCGCAAGTTGCAGCGTGTTTACATCCAGATCGTTTTCGCCAAAGGCGCGCTCAGGGATTCCGGGAATCACTACCTCCCCCCCGTGCGGAGCGGAAAGCACGATGGGCAGATCTCCTGTCGCGACGAGAATGTATTGTTTTGGATCAAGGGGAGCCTGGGTTTCCGTGGCTGTGTTCGCCGGGACGCTTTGTGCGCCGGCGCATCCTCCCATCAAGAAGACGAAGAGCCCGGCCAAGGGAATAGGAAGAAAGGACTTCATTGTCTTTGGCCTCCTGGCGTCGGATGGAACGAGGTGATCACTTGAGTGCAAGTATGATGTATGCGCATACATTTGGTCTACTGATTTCTTTTGCGTTCTATTGAGATTCCAAACAACAGGTAACTATGCTTTTCATTAACCTGCCTTAGGTCGGGTTCAAAGGTCTGCAATTGAGTCACTCGTCACCTCAGACTCTGATCTCGGGGAACGACGATCAACCGTGCGACGGTTTGACAGACGCGGCCCGGAGCCAATACCGTGGTCTTGCTCGGAGGTCGTGCGTGGGTTCCCTGAAATTCAAAGGCATGCCGGGTTTCGTCATGCTTTGGCTTGGTCAGGCTTTCTCCTTACTCGGGGGCTCGATGGCGTTGTTCGCCGTCACCCTCTGGATCTATCAGCGGACGGGGCAGGCAACGCCCGTGGCCATGCTTGGTTTCTTCAATCTATTACCTATGGTGTTGTTCGGATTGTTCACGGGCGCCCTGGTGGACCGCCACGACCGGCGCTGGATGATCCTGATGAGCGATCTGGCGAGTCTGATTGTCAATCTCTTCCTCATCGCCTTTGCGCTCTCTGGATCCCTGGCGGTTCGGCAGCTCTACGTGGCCGCCTTCGTGCTTGGCACCTTCCAGACCTTCCAATGGCCGGCGACTTCCGCGGCAATCACCGTGATGGTTGACAAGAAGCACTATGCGCGCGCAGCCTCACTGCTGGAGATGGCAGGGATGTCCTCGGGGATCCTGGCGCCCCTGCTGGCTGGCTCACTGCTTGGATTCATTGGTCTCGGCGGCGTTCTGAGCTTGACCGCCCTTGGTAGCGCCTTGGCCATCGTGAGCGTCTTCTTCATCGACCTGCCTCCCCAGAACACTGCGTCCACGGCATCCCGTCCATCCCTGTTGCTGGAAGTGAAGGAAGGTCTGCTTTACATTCTCCGGCGGCCTCCTCTGATTGGCCTGCAATCCACCTTCACGCTGGGGAATTTCTTCTTCACCCTCAGCTATTCACTCCTCGGTCCCTTCATCCTCGCCAAGACAAACAACAACGCGCTGGCCTTCGGCTGGGTCGAGACTGCTGGAGCAGTTGGAGGACTCGCTGGTTCCGGTCTGATCGCTCTGTTCGGTGGACCCCGGAACAAGGTCTTCGGAATTCTAGCAGGCTGGGTGGGTGTGGGGCTCGCGGGCCTTTTCGTCATCGGGATCGGATCGGCCCTTCCCTACTGGATCCTGGGCTCCTTCCTGGGTTCCGCCTTGGGCAGCCTGAACTACACCTCCAACCAGGCCCTCTGGCAGTCCAAGGTGCCGCCCGACCTTCAGGGGCGAGTCTTCGCTGTGCGCCGTCTCATCGGCATGGGCTTCAGCCCTTTGGCGAGCCTAGCCGCAGGTCCCCTGGCAGATCGACTGCTCGAACCCGCCATGCGGCAGGGAGGCTCGCTGGCACCGATCCTGGGTCCCGTCTTCGGCGTGGGTCCGGGCTCCGGCATCGCCCTCTTGTTCGCGGGAAGTGGGCTCGCCACAGCTCTGGTGGGCGTCATCGCCTGGTTTATACCCATCACCCGCCACACGGAATCCCTGATCCCAGATCACGACGCCAACGGGGAATGCGTCTGAATTTTTTTCATTTTCTAAATCAAAAAACTCACCACTAAGCCAGTGGAGTAGAGGAGGACGGATGAAGGATCATCCTATCCTCCCCCCTCGTAGAACCGGACGTGCAGATTTCCCGCATCCGGCTCGCCCGTGGAATGTCGCTTCAGGTTTATCAGGCAGTTGCGTGGCCTTTCCTTTCGCTCGTTTCGCGTCGCTCTGGAGCTTGTGCAGCCCCATGCCATAGAACATGGCGTAATACGAACGGTCTTTGGGCTTCTTGAAATGCCGCTGGCTGCGGCGGTTCACATGCTTCGTGAGCCGCATCAGGATGAAGCTGTTCATGTCCCCGAAAGCCTTGTCCGGATAGCCGTGCTTGAAGTAGTTCTCCCAGCCCCTCAGGTGCTTGTTCAGCTCTGCGATCAGGTCCGGGATTCGCTTGAAGCACTTCCGATGACTCGTCAGTTCCCTCAGCTTTTCTCGTTCCTTTGCCAGAGCTTTCTTCGATGGCAACAGGTTCAGATACTGCCGATTCCGGCCGTATACATCCTTGTCCCACCGCAGCGTATACCCGAGGAAATCCAGGCTCTCTCCTTCTTTCGTCGCATGAACGATCCGGGTCTTCTCTTGATTGATCTCCAATCCCAGCCGCTCCTCAATGATGTGCTCGATGAACTCCGTGAGGCGAGGGCTCATGTATCGGGCCATCACTACGAAATCATCGGCATATCTTACGAGCTTGGCATTTGCCCACGTCGACGGACCGCTCAAACGATGAAAGGCTTTGTCGAACATGTGCAGATACAGGTTCGACAGCAGAGGTGAAAGACTTCCCCCCTGCGGCACGCCCTGCTTGGGCCGACTGTGGGAAGGCTTGCCCTTCCCTCCACTCGCTGGTTCCACGACGATCGCCTTCAGCCACAACCAGATGAGGTGCAGGACCGATCGGTCCGCGATCCTCGTCTGGAGGCAAGCCATCAGTTTGTCGTGGGGAATCGTATCAAAATAGGCCTTCAGATCCGCGTCATACACCGCCTGGAAACCCGCTTCGAGATGACCCCGGATCTCGTCCAGTGCCTGATGCGTGTTCCGCTCAGGCCTGAATCCGTACGAACAATCCAGGAAGTCTTCTTCAAAAATGGGCTCCAGAACCAGCAGGGCCGCTGTTTGAACGATCCTGTCCCGAATCACGGGAATGCCCAAGGGTCTGAGCTTTCCATTGGGTTTCGGGATGTACACGCGTTTGACCGGCAAGGGCTTGTAGGTCTTTGTCCGGAGTTCCTCGTGGAGTTCATCCACGAGGCGAAAGGCACCGCCCTCCGATTGCTGGATGTCCTGGATGGTCACGCCATCCACACCCGGCTTTCCTCCATTCTTGCAGACCCGCACCCAAGCCGCGTACAGCACATCCTTCCGATAGATCCGGTCATACAATGCGTAGAACCGGAACTTCGGTTCCTGTTTCGCCTTTTGGCCAAGGCGTTGTCTCAAGCGGGAGACTGGGTCCAGGGGCTCCTCTGGAGCCTCGCTGATTTCCGTTGTGGGCATTTCTACCAAGCGGATCTCCCCCCTTCCTACCACGTCACTTCCACGGTCAGGCCCCTTCGCTCCGCGGTCGTTACCCGCATCCTCGCTACTATGGGCCTATCCGACTCCCGGCCAGGGCCGAACGCAGAGTTATTGATTCCCCCGCGCCGTTGCCGTTTCCAGCACCCTGCCGGGCCTCCCCCCGCCAACGCATGCGTTGTCGGGGATCTAAGGGCCCGGTTCCTTGGTCGATCTGTCTCCGCGCGCTGTCCGCTATCACCCCGGAGGACTGTCTGGGAGCCTTCGCTCGTTAGTTCAACCCCAGACATATCAGGCTTCACCTTCTTCGGAAGGCTGGCCGTCCCCACAGTATTTTGTAACGAGGCCGAAACCGGTTTGCTTTCGCTACGGCTCACGGATTCGCCGCGCAGGGCTCCGCCAAGGCCATTGCTGACCTCAACGCCTGCTTGGCTACCTGCTGAACGAGCAATTGGCAGGGTTACCTCCTTTCATGTAACAAGATCGACCAGGCTTTGCCTGGCGCACCGAAGGCACAAAGAAAAACAGGAAATGGCACAAAGTTATACAGAAAGACACGAAGCATGCGCTGCTTCGAGGGATCAATGCGTTGACCCAGCTCCGTCCTAGCGTCTTTCTGTGAAACTTCGTGCCTGCGGTTTCCGTGAAGCTTTTTCTTGGTGCCTTTGTGCCTTCGTGGTGAATTTTTTTATTTTAGAAAGCGAAAGGGTATGAAAACTAAAACAGTCATCCACAGGAGCAAATGGATGATTTCTGGGTGATCTCGATTCGCGCACCCGAGCCGCATCGGCTCTCATCTGAATTCATCCTTGTGCATGGCTAGCGAAAAGCAGCTTTGCTTTGCAGAGGCTCGCCGGATTCCTTACAGGGCTTGGGTGCCTCACTGTTTGGCGTTTTCCTTTGCCAGCAGGAGCACCGCACCCAAGATGAGCGCGCCTCCAAGGACACGCATAGGGGTGATCGCTTCGCCAAGGACGAGGGCCGCCAGCACCACCGTGAACACCGGTTCGACGGTCGAGAAGACGGAGGCACGCACGGCGCCGACCCGCGCAAGGCCTTCAAAAAAGAAGAGAATCGCAAGCACCGTGCAGACAATGGCGATGGCGACCACCACGAGCCATCCCATGCCAGTTCCTGGGGGATGGAAACCCTTGGCCGCGACCACGACCGCATAGGTCACGGCAGCGGCACTGGTGATGATGGTCGTGGAGGCCGTGGGCGTTACATCTTTCGGCAACCGGCTGCCTGCGAGAATGTAGACGGAGTAGATGAATGCGGCCAGGATCCCAAAGAAGATCCCGAGGGGCTTGCCATCCCCGGCCTTGCCGATGGTGAGCACGCTGCCGGCAAGGGCGACGGCCACCGCCGCGATCTGCATCCAGGTGAGGGGATGACGGAACACGATGCGCGAAAGGATGGCCACGATGGCTGGGAAAAGGTAAAGAAGGAGGGACACCAGCCCAACAGAAGCGAGGGTCAGGGCCGTGAAATACGCGAAGGCTTGTCCGGCGTAGCCAATGGCACCCATGGCTACAAGCATCGCCATCCCCTTACCCTTGGGCAGCTTCACGCCCTTCGCGAGGAGGAGGGTCCACATCAGGACCGCGGCCATCGTGAAACGGAGCAGCAAAAGCGTAGGGATGTCGACGCCAGAGGCATAGGCCATGCGCGCGAAGATGGCCATGCTCCCGAAGCACGCGGCGGAAGCCAGGATATAGAACACGCCGATCACCTGATGGCGACCGGGCGAAGCCCCAGCGGCATACCCCGCTTCCGTCTGCACGCTCGGATCTCCTACTTGTTCGGATCGGGGATCTGCTTCCAGTCCACTGGAGGTGGACTCGCAGGGGCATCGATGAGGGAGGAGGTCCCCCACACCCGCGTCTCGGCCGGCTGATAGTGTGCCTTTTCGCGAGCGTCCCGGATCATCTGGATGACATCTCCCGTGCTGGGGGTTTTGGGCTGGGTGCCCGGCTTGAAGGCCAGACGCAGGAGATCCTCGGGCTGGGTGGCACTGGTGGCGAGGAGTCCGGTGTAGCGGTCGATATCCGCCCACTCCATACCCTCGGGTACCGGGAAGTCCTCCTTGGGGGTGGTGCTAAGGGCCACCCTCATGAAATCCACCCAGATGGGCAGGGCGACCTTGGCGCCATCCGCGCCCCGGAAAATGGTCTTTTTCTCGTCAAGGCCGACCCACACGCCCGTGCAGATCCGGGTTGAGAAACCCAGGAACCAGGCGTCGGTATGATTGTCCGTGGTGCCCGTTTTCCCTGCCAAGGTCCAGTTCAGATCGTTGCTGCGCGCACCGGTCCCGCGCTGGGCCACGGCCTCGAGGCATTGGATGAGCTGATAGTTGGACATGGGATCCACGACCGCGTCGCCAGGGTGGCCCTCGTGGGATTCCAGCACACGACCGCTCCGGTCCACCACCTTCCGGATGAGGAAGGGAGGCGGCGACTGCAATCCTCCGTTGGCGAAGGTCGCGTAGCCCCTCACCATGTCCTTGAGCGTCAGGTCCGCGCTGCCAAGGGCCATGCTGGGAAAACTCGGAATCGGACTGATGACGCCAACCTTGTGCGCGAAGTCGACAACATTATCGATGCCGACCGCTTCCAACGTGCGGACCGCGGCTATGTTGCGGGATTCACGGACTGCTTCCCAGATCGGGATGGGCCCCCAATAGTCGTGCTCGTAGTTCTTGGGTTCGTAGGTGGTGGTAGAGAAGATAAAACGCGTCGCCACATCGTTCACCACGGTGGCGGGGGTCCGACCTTGCGTGAATGCCGTCCCGTAGACGAAGGCCTTCATGGTGGAACCCACCTGCCGCTCGGCCTGGAAGGTGCGATTGAATTTGCTCTTCTTGAAGTCGTAGCCGCCTACCATGGCTCGGATTTCGCCAGTGGGAGGATCCACTGCCAGCAGGGCGCCTTCCAAGGAAGGCTCCTGATCCAGTTCCACTTTCGTGGGCTGACCATCCTCACGAGTGGCTTTCACCAGGAACAAGGGCGCGGCGCCCTTGGGCAACACTTTTTTGATATCCTTGCCCGCCCAGGTGAAGGCGCTGCCCGGAACCTCCAGGGTGGTTTTGGCGATGCGCAC
>JANYIU010000280.1 GCA_025361955.1 Holophagaceae bacterium | reverse complement strand
GGGTGATGTTGGAGGCCGAAAATCGGCAGGGTCTTATGCCTGAAACCCTCCACGGTCCCGTCGCTCAGGTGGCGATGGGTGATCTCGATCTCAGGGGGCAAGCTCTGCTCGTCGACCGCGAAGCCGTGGTTCTGGGTGGTGATCTGGACCTGGCCCGTGGCCAGTTCCAGCACCGGCTGGTTGGCGCCCCGGTGGCCGAATTTGAGCTTGAAGGTCGTGCCCCCGAAGGCATGACCCAGGAGTTGCAGACCCAGGCAGATCCCAAAGATGGGCTTCCTGCCGAGACAGGCCTCGATTTCCCGCTGCATACCGGCCAAAGCACCCGGGTCGCCGGGTCCATTGCTAAAAAAAAGCCCACTAAAGCGGGCGTCAGTGAGCTCGCTGGCGGGGGTGTCCCAGGGGAAAATTTCGAGGCTCAATCCCGATTCAATCAGGAGCCTCAGGATGCTTCGCTTGATGCCACCGTCCAGGACCGCCACATGGAACCGCGCCTCGGGGTTCGGGATGGCGTAGCGTTCGGTGCAGCTTACCCGCCCGCACAGCGCCTGGCCGGTCATATCGGGAAGAGCCTTGGCTGCCATCAACCCGGCCTCAAGGCTGCCGTCACCCTCGGTCCAGATAAGGCCTGGCTGCGCCCCAGCATCGCGCAAATGCTGGGTGAGGGCGCGGGTGTCCAGGTCGGTCAGCACCGGGACCCGGTGCCGTTTCAACCAGCCGCCCAGATCGCCTTCGGAATGGGTGTGGTCCGGCACGACCGTGAGCCGCCGACAGAGCAGGGCCGAAGCCCAGGGCCGGTCTGCTTCCATTAGTTCAGGGTGCACGCCGTAAATACCCTGTTCAGGAAAGGTCAGGCAGACCATCTGACCGGCGAAGCTAGGGTCCGTGAGGATTTCCTGGTAGCCCGTCATGGCGGTGGTGAAGACCGCTTCGCCGCTGCCTCCGAAGCCCAACGGCGCCCGGCCACGGAAACGGGTTCCATCCTTCAGGATCAAGTGGGCCTTCATCGGGCCTCCTTTGGAAAAAGCGCCGCTGGGCGATCCCAGGCGGCGCTTCGAATGTCCAGACCCCCGCACGGAGGCTTTAAGGAGGGTACTGAAAACCCCGGTTCTTTTACAGACTGATAATCGCAGCGTATTTATGGGACAATACCTTTTTCCTTCCAGATCGATTCACGAGGCTGCGAGCCTCTTTTTCATTTAGGGCGGAACCCAGCGCGTGTGGTCCGGTGACGACATCTACTTCATGAAGCTGGCCCTGGAAGAGGCCGAGCAGGCGGATCGCCTGGACGAGGTGCCCATCGGGGCGGTGCTGGTGTTGGATGGGAAGCTGGTAGCCTGCGGCCATAACAATCCCGTCGGCCGCAACGACCCCACGGCGCATGCTGAGATCCAGGCCCTGCGCAGTGCTGGCGAGTGGCTCCATAACTACCGCATGCCGGAGTCTACGTTATACGTGACCTTGGAACCTTGCCTCATGTGCTTCGGAGCCCTGGTCCAGGCGCGAGTCTCCCGGGTGGTCTACGGAGCAGCCGATCCCAAGGTGGGGGTCTCCCAGCTGCAGGGACTCCTTGAGAAAACCCGCCTCAACCACCGCTTTGAATGGCAAGGGGGGCTCTTGGACGCCGAGTGCCGCGCCGTTATCCAAGAATTCTTCCGGCGACGCCGATGAATTCAAGGCTCAACCTGAAGCAACTGTATGGCTATTCATGAGGCCTGTCAGTAGCGCCCCTCCCGCCTGGATTCTTGCAGCCGCGTTTTGACGGGTTATGCCTTAGACTCAGCGGCAGGGCTTCCGATGATCGCTGTCTCCCCTGTACCTATCTCATGGTTGACCCTGGCGCTCGCTGGGGTGGGGCTGAGCTTCCTGGGCGTCTTGCTGGGGTTCTTTCTCGCCGGTCGCCTGAAAAAGACTCCCCTGGAGCGTTCCGATACCTATCGTCTTCGCGTCGCGACCCAGAAGCGGTTGCTGGATTCTGCGGAACGCGCCAATCAGGGGCTGCAGCAGGCCATGGAAGTCCTGGAATGGGCGGCCGGCACGGATCGTCTCACCGGCGCCTGGAACCGGCGTCGCTTCGAGGAAGCCGCTACCGCTGAAATGGCCCTGGTCCGCCGCAGGAAGGGGCCGGTCTCGCTCATGATGCTGGATCTCGACTTCTTCAAGAACGTGAATGATACCCATGGCCATAACGTGGGGGATGCCGTGCTTGTGGAGGTCGTACAAATCGCCCGGGAACAGCTGCGGGCTTCCGATGCTCTGGCACGGTGGGGTGGCGAAGAATTCATCGTGCTCTCCCCCGCCACCCGCATCGAAGGGGCGATGAACTTGGCGGAGAAGGTCCGTAATGCCATCGCTGCCAAAAAATTCCCAGAGGCCGGTCAAGTCACCGTGAGCATTGGGGTCGCAGAATACGCCCTGGGTGAGAATCTGATCACCTGGATCCAGCGGGCGGACGAGGCCCTCTACAAGGCCAAGGCCGAGGGAAGGAACCAAGTGGTGACGGCGCGGAGTGGGGGCGAGGCCGAAACCTCCGCGACCCCGCTCATCGGGATCGTCTGGGAGGATTCGTTCGCCTGCGGCCAAGCCATCATCGATAGCCAGCACCGGAAAATCTTCACCCTGGCCAATTCCCTCATCGGGGCGATCAGCAGCGGCCAACCCACCGCGGAGGCCACCATGCGCCTGCGACGCTTGGTAGCCCACATCGCCCAGCATTTCCATGATGAGGAAACCCTCCTGGCCCGCATCGATTACCTCGGTCATTGCGAACACGCCGCTGAACACCACCGGCTCCTGGAAAAGGCCAGCCGTTTCGAAATCGAAGTGGGCATTGGCAAGATGGACATCTCCCAGTTCGTGGGATTTCTGGTCCTGGACCTTGTGCAGGGGCACATCCTGATCGAGGACAAGAAATACTTCAGCTACTTCCAAACCTCCGCCGCACCGAAGCCAGCGTTCCTACCCTGACCCCCAGCGATCGCGCCCAAATCTGCTAGACTTTCCCTCCTGGAGAGATGGCCGAGTGGTTTAAGGCGCCTGACTCGAAATCAGGTTATCGGGTGACCGGTACTGGGGTTCGAATCCCTATCTCTCCGCCAGACTTAGCAGTGAAAAGGCCCCTGGAATCGGGGGCCTTTTTCGCGTCATTCCTACAATCCTCCTGCAAGCCGGTAAGGGTAGAATCCTGCATGCCCCCCCGCGGATAACCTCCTGATTCCCTGATTCAGCACCTCCAAGAACCTGGTGATCGATTGACGTGGGCGATCAATTCCAATGTCTACATCCTGGAAGTGGCCAGGTTTATCCGGGAGCGGATAAAAGAGTCAGTTATTGCGGGCTTAGGAGATCATTGTGGAACATGGTAAATTGTCCATAACCTTAGATCATTATTTAGATGCGGTAGGTGGAGTTGAAGTTTCTTTGGTAGGTGAAAATGAGAGCTGGTAATCACTGAGATGTTTTTCGACTTGCTCAGCACTTTGTGGGTGCTCTTGAATTTCGTATTCAGTTATTTTTCTCGCGTGCAATTTTCCATCCAAGCCTTTTTCTAAAATTGCCATACGCTGGGGCCCTTTGACTCCCCCAGTGTTTAAATCTATTGCATGTTTTAAAGTCCATGCAACGGCAAAGGCTCCTTGGTTTACAGTTGGTGGTCCATTCTTCCAAAAAACTCTTCGAATAAAACCTAAAAATGGATCCGTTAGTGCTTGCGCACATCCTAAGGAAGTGTACCAAAGGTCTTCTGTTTTTAGTTCGGGTTTCGCTTCGTTCCATTTGCTCCTCCTTGGACCGACTGGTTTTCGAGAAATTTACCTTGCATTGACGGGTCCAGAATAAAGACCTGCCAAACATTAGCAAAAATTTGTCCAAGATGCTCATCGTTCCACAATTCTCTTTGAAATCAATGGGATACGGTCTCCCTGAAATAGTCGCTCGCCGTCCGAGCCGATTGGACTGTATCCATCCCCTGCGTAGTTGAACAAGTAATAGGCTATGCCGTGCCTACTGGACAACTCCAAAGGGAGCTATCCCCATTTCCGCTGAGGCTGTTCCGGCGTCATCCACGGAGATCCCGCTGAACCCGAGCGGCTGCCGTGCATGGCATTTGAGGCTCACGGAGATCAGTATCCAGCCATCCGTCCCAGCTTCTGCTGGCGTCCGCTCCGTGAAAGTGGAATGCCGATTTCACGGGGTAGCTTCGCTTGTGGCTGGGAGACACCAAAGGCCCGCCTCAGAGAGAAGGACAGGCCGGAAATGCCGGAATTCGAACCAGGGCGGCGGGTCATGGGACTCCTTGTTCTCAGTGCTCCACTATTCCGAACCGGAACCCGGCCAACTTCAGTTCCTCCTCCCGGTAACTGTTTGGAGGGCCTTCTGGATCTGATTCCCACAGGACCAGATAGGGCCGAAGGCGATCGTTTGGGCGCTCGCCAACCAACACGATCTTGCCGCGGCCTCCAGCTCCCTGGTTCGGGCCCAGGCCGTATTTTGCCATTGCTGTGGGTGTGAGCGTGACTTCATCGCCATCTCTGAGTCGCATCTGTAACCTCTGCGAAGACTAAGGTATCAGCCCCCGGCCCCACTTTGGGGTGAGGAGGGTGACAGTGGGCTAAATCCTTTCCGGTAGGGTGGTTTGCCAAATAGTACACCCCGGATCAGGAATCGTTTTCCAGCGCTTCCTTCCAGTCAGCAAGACGCACGATCACCAAGTCTTCGTCACGGCGTTTCCAACCTGAAATCCCGGGCCTTTTGTAGCTAGGCCGACGTGGGCGGCTCGATTTTGAGGAGCGCGAGGATCTCGCGCTGCGGCTTGGTGATCTCGGTCAGTATCATGCCGTATTTGCCTTCATAGTTGATCTTGGTCAGCGGGTCCATCTCCAGGAGAAG
>JANYIU010000257.1 GCA_025361955.1 Holophagaceae bacterium | reverse complement strand
CCCATGACCTTGACCGGGCGTGCTGTCTGTCTGATACGGTCCACGAACGCGTAGGCTATTACGCAGGCGAGAAGCCCCAAGCCCAGCGCCGCAAGCTGATCCGAACCCCTGAACGACAGGGCCTTGAGCATGGGCAAGCCGGCGAGGGCAAGCAGGAGCGGGGTGGCCAGCCAGACCCGGCCGCCCAGGCGGTCCAGCAGCCAATGATGCAGATGGCCGCGATCGCCCGTGCCGAGGGGGCACCGATTCCAAGCGCGCAGGGCCACCACCATCGTCGAATCCACGATCGGATAGGCCAGGAGCCACAGGGGCAACTCGCCCAACCGGGCAGGGGTCTTGTCGATGACCAGGATGGCGACCAGCGTCCCCAGCAGCAGGGCCCCCGAGTCGCCCATGAAGTGCCGGGCCTTGGGGAAATTCAGGAGCAGCAGGGCGGCCAAGGCCCCCCAGAGGGGCAGGGCGCCGGGGCCAAAACCGAGCACCGCCAGCAGCAGCAGGCTGATGCCAAGGGCCAGTCCATTGATGCCGTCAATCAGGTTATAGATCTGGGGCACGCCCCAAAACCAGAAGAACAGGAGCAGGAAAATGGCTGCCGGATAGGGTGACAAGCCCATTCCGAGGAACCGCACCTCCGTCCCCGCTGCCAGGAAGGAGGGGGCCACGTGGCTCGCCAGGACCAAGGCCACCAGGAGGCCCACCCAGGCCTTCCAGCGCGCGCGCAGGTTCAGCCGGTCATCCAAAGCCCCCGCCAGCACCATGATGTGCAGCGCCACCCAATCGGGAAGATGTAACGGCAACTGCAGCCCGCCCCCGGCTTGAGCCACCACCAACAGGGCCCAGAGAGCCAGCCCGCCCACGCAGGGAACGGCCTGCCCATGCTGCTTGCGCGGACCGGGTTGGTCCATCCAGCCCAACGGCGCGACCCAAAGGATGCAGGCCATGACCAGCAGCGCACAAGCTCCCGACCACAGGACTGCGCTTAAGGTTGAGGAGACAAGGGGCATGGATAAAACCGAGAGGACTGCATCAGTGTCGCACGAATTTGAGCAGGATACCTACTTGGAGGCCCTAGAACGCGGGAAATCGCCCGGACAGCCCGCAACCGCTTTGTTCAGCTTCTAGCTACCCGTGAAGATCTCGCTTTTGGCGGCACACAGGTATGGGGAGTTACCCCCATTCCGGGTCCGAGCACTGGGCAAATCGCAAGACCCTCTGTTTGCCGTGCAAGTCATGGTTGGGGCTTGGCAAGACAAGGCGCTTGGGGCGGGGATAAACCGTCCTGAGCGGGGCGTGCGTCAGGTTAGGCCTGAGCGGGGGGGGAAGGATGACCTATTCAAACGGAAACCCTGCCCGGGGAGCCAGAGGGACAAACTGGCCTGTCCGGCCAAGCGGCATCCTTTCGGAGCTTCTTCTGGCCGCAGGGGAGGTAGGGGTGGGGCACCGCAGGAGCTTCTGGAGTGGGGTCAGAAGCTCCTGCGGCCAGGTTTCAGCCCTTGGTTTCGAGCTTCGCCCAGCTGTCCTTCAGCCCGTGGTGCGATTGAACACCAAGGCCTCGGATCTGGAATCCAGGTCCACGCAGAAGTAGCCCAGGCGCTCGCACTGCAGGCGGGTGCCAGGGGCGGCCCCGGCGCGGCCCGGGTCTGCGCGGGCAGCCGCAAGGATCTCCTTGGAGTGGGAATTGAAACATTTCATGTGGTCTATTTGTCATGTTTGACAAATTAGCCAAATAGGCTATGTTTGTTGACAAGGAGGAACCTCCTATGCCTCGTCAAACAATTGCCAAACCTGAACCACCTGCGCCTCGTCGCCAAGGGGGAAGGCCAAAGGCCTTCCAAGAGGAAACGGTTAAGGTGGCGCTCTTCCTGCCCCCGGACTTAGCCGGAAGCCTAAAGGCTTTTGCCGCACGACACCGCCAGACCCCTTCTTTGGTTGTCGCAGATTGGATTCAGATTGCGGAGGTGCGAGAAGCCATCGCCAGAGAGCGTCAAACCTTTGAAAAGGGGGATGTGGTGAGCCATGTTGACGCCATTCAAAGGCTATCTAAATGGTGAATCGGCTCCCAGTCCGCTGGTCCCGAAAAGCTCTCGATACCTTGGATGAGGGACTGGGCTACATTGCCCAGTTCAACCAGGAGGCCGCCCATCAGCTCCGGGTCTCCATCCTGAAGTCTTTGGAGCAGGTCCGGGAGTTCCCCCAATCCGCACGCGTGGTCCCCGAGGAAGGGGACCCCAACATTGGGGAAATTCTTCGAGAACCCTTCAGGGTCATGCACGAAATCCACCCCAAGGAACTCCGTATCCTCGTTGTTCGAAGGCTGGAACGCGCTCCCATTGCGTCTGGAGAACGGGTGGAGGAGCGGTAACTTTGCTCGGAAATGCGGCGCCAACCCCTTCGTTTAGGGAGGGGTCAAGCCGTGCTTTTTTAGTCTTTGCGCTGGTCCTGGAGGTAGGCTTTCACGGTTTCCAGTGCCGCACCACCGCAGGAAATGGCCTATGCCTGGAGCGCAAACGGTAGCGCCATTCAACCGACCAAGGGGAACATGTAGCCGTGTGAACCCTATTGGAGAAGCACGTTTCAGCCTGGCTTTTTGGGTGCTTCGCCCTTTCATGGGGGTGCTGAGATCGGGCTAGAGAGGTGGTGCAGTCGCAGCTGCTCGCGGCAGCTTGCAAATAATAAAACACATTAAGGGCAAAATAGTGCCGAATAAATGAAATTATTTTGATAAGAGGCAAACGCCTTCCTCTTATTGACAAAGGAATGCTTTTGATTATGATCTTGTTAACCGGCAAACAATTGCCGTGCGGAAGGAACTGATCGCCTTAAAAGGTCATGGTGCGCCGTTTATGGATTTCCAGTTTTCCACACCTGAAGAGCTGGCTCGTGAACTTGGCGCGCGCCTGCGCAGCCTGCGGATCAGTCGGGGCCATGACCAGGCCGAGCTGGCTGCCCGGGCGGGCGTCGCCATCCGGACCCTGCGCGCCCTTGAACAGGGCACGGGGTCCACGACCGAAACGCTGCTGCGGGTGCTGAAGGCCCTGGAGGCGCTCGCAGGCCTTGCGGCCCTGGCGCCGAGCCCGACCATCAGTCCTCTGGCGCTGTTGAAGCGGCCGACACCGCCGCGCCGGGTGCGGAGAGCGAAGGGAGCCTCCCGGTGAGCCCGAAGGTCATTGAGGTGCGGATCTGGGGGCAGCGGGTGGGGGCGGTGGCTGCGGACCCGCGACTCGGTTGCTACGTGTTCGAGTACGCCCCAGAGTGGCTGAAGACCGGCCTCGAGCTGGCGCCGCGGACCATGCCTTGTGCGGGCTACCGGCAGCCGTACGCCTTCCCGCTGCTCCCGACCGCGACCTATCAAGGGCTGCCGGGGCTGCTCGCGGACGCGCTGCCTGACGCCTTCGGGAACGCGCTGATCGACGCGTGGATGCAGTCTAAGGGCATTGAGAAAGGCTCGATTACGACCCTGGAGCGGTTGGCGTACATGGGCAAACGCGGCCTCGGCGCCCTCGAATTCCGGCCCGCCAAGGGTTCGCGCATGGACAGCAGCGCAGCCCTCAGGATGAGTTCCCTGGTCGCGGCCGCCCGCAAGGCTGTCCACGCGGAATTAGCGTCCGACCAGCTGGCTGCGGCTGCGCTGGTTCAGATCATCCGGGTGGGGACCTCGGCCGGCGGCGCTCGGGCCAAGGCTGTCATCGCTTGGAACCCCGTGACAGAAGAGCTTCGCAGCGGCCAGTTCGAGGTCCCACCGGGCTTCGAGCATTGGCTTTTGAAGTTCGACGGCATGGGCTCGGACCAGGAACTGGGGGTGGGCGGTGACTACGGGCGCATCGAGTACGCCTACTACCTCATGGCGCGCGCAGCGGGTATCCCGATGTCCCCGTCCCGGCTCTTGCTGGAGAACGGTCGGGCCCATTTCATGACGCAGCGCTTCGACCGGGTTGGCAACCAAAAGCACCATGTCCAGACGCTCTGCGCCATGGAGCATCTCGACTACAAGCAGCGGGCCACCCATGCCTACGCGCAGGCATTCATGGCGGTGGCCAAGCTCCAGCTCGGGCCGGAGGGCACCGACGACCTGTTTCGCCGCATGGCCTTCAACGTGATGGCGCGGAATTGCGACGACCACACGAAAAACATCGCCTTCATCCTCAAGCAGAACCAGGCGTGGGCGCTGGCTCCGGCTTACGATGTCACCCACGCCTACAACCCCAAGGGAGAATGGACCTACCCGCACTTTCTGAGCGTGAACGGCAAATTCAACGGCATCCTGCGGGCCGATCTGCTGCAGGAGGCCGATCGCTTCGGGGTGCGCACGCCGGGCAGGATCCTGGACGCAGTGGCTGGAGCCATCGAATCCTTCGCCCAATTCGCGCAGGCAGCCCAGCTCACAGCGGCAAAGGCTGATCTGGTCGCCAAGGATTTCAAGGTGCTTTGAAGGTGCTGGGAAAGCGGCAGCCAGCGGGTCATCTACTATCCTCTCCGCGAGCCTCCGTATTGCTCCGCGCCTCAGCGTTGAGCTTTTCCTGCCGCAACCCAACCGCCTAGCCTTGAAGTTTTGTCACGATCAATGAACGCAGTCCGCGCAGAAGGAACACGGGAATCTTGTTTATCTGCTGAAGTGCGGCGAATTGGATTTTGAGGCGAAAAGCTCAACGCAAGGCGCAGAGAAAAGCAGAGGCTCGCGGAGGAAGCAGGCTGGGGACTGGCGGTGGGTCTTCTCTTGAACTGTCGTATCTGGACCCTCAAGGAGGGTGGCAGCCAGCGGGTCAACAACTCCCGTAACTGATCCTCTCCGCGAGCCTCCGTTTCACTCCGCGCCTTGTATGTTGAGCTTTTCCTAGCACTACCAGACCACCTGTCCTTGAGGTTCTTTTGCTGGCAATGAACGCAGTCTGCGCAGAAGTTACACTGAACACTTGGTTTCCACTGAAGTGTGACGAGTTGGGGGTACCCCAACCTTCGTGCCATGGGAGGCCACGGAACGGAGGGCTATTCCACCCCTGTCAGGTAAGCAGCAGGGGACACAACAAGCACCCCGTCCCGGACTGTCTCGGGGAAGTGGGACAGGTTCCCCGTGACCAGAACCGCCCCGGAGGCCTTGGCCAGCGAGAGAAACACCAAGTCGTCCTGGTCGGGCCCGCCCAATGGCCAGCCAGCGGGTTCGGGTTCGTGAAACGCCACCTGAAGTAGCCGTGGGAGCCAGCTGGGGGGGAAGCCCTTTGGGCGGAACTTGGGCCGGTTCAAGACCGCTCTGTATTCCAGCACGATCGACGGGCAGACATAGACCGGAATCTGCCTGAGAAGCACGTGTTCCACGATTCGCGCAAGGTCGCTCTCGGGCTTCAGCGCAGCAGAGACAAGGACATTGGTGTCCAAGACGAGGGCACGGCTCATGCCGAGTGCTTCCGGCGACGGAGGGCCTTCCTCGCGTCCCGAATCTCCTCGTCAATCTCTTTTACGTCGAGTTGATTCAGGCCCACCGCAACGGATCGCGCCTGGTCCTGACGAAGGGCCATGACAGCCGCAAGACCCTCAGCCAGGTCCATGACAGCGGAACGATTTTCGGGCGATACCGGCAGAAGGACGAACTCCTGTTCGCGTCCGGCAAGCAGCCAGGGCTCAATCGATGGGGTAACCCCGAGGGCCTTGATACCTTCACGCTGGAAGTCTCGAAGCGGAATGGTCTTCATGGCGATCTCCTAAGTACATTGTCGTCGTTTCGGCGACAATCACAAGAGAGGGGTTGGAACTCTCAACATAAGGCTGAATCCGGTCTGGGCAACAATGCAGCAGGCGCGGCAGCACAGCGAAACCCAGAAGAGGGCAAAACGCGAAGGCCACAGCTTTCTGGCCGTAGGTATCCTCACCTTCCCTTGCCTTTGCAACATTACAAAGTCTCCATCGGTGATTTTCATCGATCTTCCTAAGGCAGCAGGGATTGCCAACCGACCTTGCAGGTCCAGATACGACAGCTCAAGAGAAGACCTACCTCCAGTCCCCAGCCTGCTTCCTCCGCGAGCCTCCGTTTTGCTCCGCGCCTCAGCGTTGAGCTTTTCCTAGCGCTACCAGACCGCCTGCCCTTGAGTTCTGCCATGAGCAATGAACGCAGAATGCGCAGAAGATACACGGAATTCTTGTTTGTCTGCTGGAGAGTCATGAGTTGGATGTTGAGGGGAAAAGCTCAACGCTGAGGCGCAGAGAAAAGCAGAGGCTCGCGGAGGAAGCAGGGCTGGAGACTAGAGGTATCTGGATCCACAAGGTCGGCGGTATCAAGCGGGTTATCAACTCCCAGACCTGGTCTTGAGGTTTTTTCATGAGCCATGAACAAAGTCCGTGATCAGGTTCTTGTTGTGGTTGATTTTAATTATGGCGAGATTTAAATACATGGACTATACTTGAAACATGGAGGATTGGAATGGACGCCATGTGGGCAAGAATCACTCAAGGTGGGCGGCTGGTCATCCCTGCTGCCGTAAGAAGATCGATGAAAATCACCGATGGAGACGTTGTCATGTTGCAAATGGAAGGGAAAGTGCTCAAGGTTGTGCCCCTTCGGGACCGGCTAGATGCTGTCCAATCGGTCTGCTCCCAGGTGCTTACCGGGGGTGGGGTCGTGGCTGAGTTCCTGGAAGAACGTCGCCAGGAAGCCTCCAAGGAGCTGGACTGATGCGTCGCTACTTACTGGACGCCAGTGCGGTGCTCGCCTTCATGAGCAACGAACCTGGGGCTGCTCGGGTCAGGGAGGTGATCCAAGCCGGCGAAGCAGACATCACTGCCGTCAACATCTCCGAAGTGGCTGCCAAATTGGTTGCTCGAGGGATGTCTAGTGCGGACGCCGAACTCCAATGCCGATCCATGGGACTGGACATCATCGCGGTTGACGCTGGGATAGCCTTTGCGGCAGCCGCCCTGATCCCGTTCACCCAACCCTTAGGTCTCTCCCTTGGCGACCGGATATGCCTTGCAACCGCTCGGCAGGACGCTGCCATTGCCGTGACGGCGGATAAAGCCTGGGCAAAGATTACGGGGATCATCGTAGAAGTGATCAGATAGGCGGTCTGGGGCAATGGATCTCCTGAAAACAGGTTGCCCCCGGCTACCCAGGTTTTCGTCCCACTTCAGTTTCCTGACACCTGGCCCAGAGGGAGCTCCACGAAGCGTTCTCGGCTCATTTCGGAAGCGTAGGCGAGGCAGGCCAGGATATCGGGCTCTGCGATGCCAGGATGCTCCGCCAGGATCTGAGCGTGGGTCCACCCTGCGGCCAGAAGATCCAGTATCAGCGAAACCCAGATACGCTGCCCACGAATGCAGGGTTTCCCAAAACATACGTTCGGGTCTACTGAGATCCTTGCAAGCAATTCTGAGCGTTCCATGGTGGGCTCCTTACCCATTTTCAGTCCCCATCGCCCAAGCGACAGCGCTAAATCGAGAAGTATGTTCCCGGCTTTTTGTACCACGAATCTTCAACCTCAGCTTTTCCTGAGCAGAAGTTAGGCTGCAAGCTTGTTCATCTGCTGAAGTTTGCCGAGTCGCATCTTGAGTCGCAAAGCTCGACGCGGAAGGCACGGAGGGCGGCGGAGGTCCGCGGAGGAAGAGGCGCCCGGCAGATCAGGTGATAGCGCGAAGGCTCTCCTGGAAGGAGGGAACGATTGCTTGAAGTCTAGGGGGCTTGGCTGGCCCCGTCGAGGTCCAGCAGCCTGCGCGGCAGGTCACGCCAGGGGATGATGTCGGTGCTACCTCGGCGGAGGGCTTGGTCGCCGCCATAGACCAGCCAAGGCGCGGCGGCTGCAGTCCCGGAGAGGAGGCCCCAACGCTGGAGACCGGCGAAGAAATCAGTAGCCAGGGTCTGGCCTGACTTGATCTCGATGGGATGGAGGAAACCGTGCTGCTCCCGGAGCAGGTCCACTTCCAGACCGGCGCTGTCCCGCCAGAAGTGGAGATCGGCAGGGAGCCCTCGATGGAGGTGATCCTTCAGGCATTCCAGAAACACCAGGTTCTCGAAGAGGGCACCTCGGCTTGGGTGGAAGGCCATCTGGCCCGTGTCGCGGATGCCCAGCAGCCAGGCGGCTAGGCCGGGATCGTTGAAATAGAGTTTGGGGGTCTTAACCAGCCGCTTGTTGAAGTTGCGGTGGTGGGGGCGCAGCAGGAACACCAAGTGACTCGCTTCCAGCACTGAGAGCCAAGCCCCAGCGGTGTTGTGGGTGATGCCACAGTCGGTGGCCAGGGAGGACAGGTTGAGCAACTGGCCGATGCGGGCGGCGCACATTCGCACAAAGCGCTGAAAGGCAGACAGGTCGCGGACCGCGAGGAGCTGGCGGAGGTCTCGTTCGACGAAGGTGCTGACGTAGGCCGCCTGCCAATCGCCCGGGGCCAGATCCCGGTCGTACAGTGGCGGATACAAACCCCGCCAGAGTAGGGTGTCCAAGTTGTCCGGGGGGCAGCCCGCCGCTTGGAGTTCTCCGAGCGAGAAAGGCAAGAGGTTCAGCAGGCCAACGCGACCAGCCAGGGACTGGCTCAGGGCGGAGCTGAGGTCCAACTGCTGGGAGCCCGTGAGGACGAAGGCTCCAGGCTGGGGGTGCGCATCCACCTGCGTCTGCAGGTAGGAGAGGAGCGCCGGTACTCGCTGGACCTCGTCGAGGATGGCGCCGGTGGGGTACCGTGACAGCAGCCCGCGCGGGTCCTCTGCTGCGAGGGCGCGGATATCGGGATCCTCCAGACTGAGGTAGGGCTTCTCCGGGAAGGTGGACCGGGCCAGAGTCGTCTTGCCGGTTTGGCGGGGGCCAGTGATGGCCAGGATCGGAAAGCCCTTGGCCAGTCGGAGCAGGGTGGACGCAGCCGTGCGCGGGATCATGGAAGGATTCTAGTCCGAATTCACAAATTGGCAATTCAATCTACAACTAACAGTCAGGGGCTGCAGAACAAGAACGGTCAAAGGTTTAGCCCTGGGCAAAGCTCACGGGGGTTGTCGTCGAAGTGATCAGATAGGCGGGCCGAGGCAATGGCTCCCCTGAAAACAGGTTGCCCGGCTACCCAGGTTTGCGTCCAACTTCAGTTTCATGACACCTGGCCCAGAGGGAGCTCCACGAAGCGTTCTCGACTCAGCTCGGAAGCGTAGGCAAGGCAGGCCAAGATATCGGGCTCTGAGATGCCAGGATGATCCGCCTGATTGTGCTCGACCCAAATGTCCTGGTCGCTGCTGGGCTTTCATTTGGCCAACCCGATTAGACATAGGTTTGACCAAGGGGTTGCCAGATGCTCGCCCAGCTGTACACTTGGTTGAGCAGGAGGCACCATGCGCCAGATGACGATCACCGAAGCCCGACTGAAGCTCCTCTCCTTTCCCGAGGTCGTGGCAGATGAACCTATGGCGATCGCCAAGCGGGGAAGACCTGTCATGGTGGCGATGGGGTATGACCAATACGAATCCCTGGTGGAAACACTCGACATCCTTTCTGATCAGGCGTTTTCCCAGCGCCTTGCCAAGAGCATTCAGCAGGCCAAAGCGGGGCAAACAAAGACCTCGGCTGACGTTCGGAAACGTCTTGGACTCTGATGGAGCAGGAATACGAGGTTCTCTATACTGACGATGCCGCAGACATGCTGGCGGAGATCCAGGACCGCAGGGTTCAAAAGAAACTTGCCGACATGGTTGATTCTCTTGCGGAATCGCCGGAGTCGCGAGGTAAGGCTTTACTGCGGGATCTCTTCGGTTTCCGGGGCATCCGAGCCATTGGCCAGCGCTACCGCATTGTCTACACGGTGGACACAGTGTCCCTCCAGGTCATTATTGTGGGCGTTGGAATACGGAGAGACGGCGATCGTGGCGACATCTACGAGCAGATGCGTCGCGTCATCCAGTCTACTAAACTGCGCAGGCCATAGATGAATCCAGGGGGATCAAAGAACACCTTTGGCGCTCCCTTTCGTCCTCCACGCTCCTCTTCCTCCGCGAGCCTCGTTCTTTTCTCCGCGTCAAGCTTTGCGCTGCCGCACCCGAACAGCCAGCCCTTAATTGGCAGTGCCATTTGTTGGCAATTGCCCGTATCGGGGTTGCCAACCGTAGCTTATGGGCTACACTGATGTCATGAACGAGATTCGCCAGACCCCCACGTTCGTGAAGTGGCTTTCCGATCTGAAGGACAGGCAAGCGCGGGTTCGCGTTCAAACGAGGATCTACCGTCTCAGCCTCGGCCTTCCAGGCGACGTGACACCTGTGCGCGAGGGCGTCTCAGAAATGCGAACTGATTTCGGCCCAGGGTATCGGGTCTATTTCTTCAAGAAGAGCTAAACCCTGATTTTCCTTCTTGCAGGTGGGGACAAGAGCACCCAGGAAAAGGACATCCGAACCGCTCTGAAATTGGGCCATAGCCTGTAGAGGATGAACCGATGGAAACCCGCAAAAGCCGCACCCCCAGTCCCCGCACAGCCCCCTCGGGCCGTACCAAGACCACCCCCTATGACGGTGCCGCCTACCTCAAGGACAAGGAAGATATGGCAGCACTCCTTGAGGCGGCTTTGGAAGACGGTGATCCCCGCGTGATCGCCGCTGCCCTCGGCGACATCGCGCGAGCCCAAGGTATGACAAAGATTGCCAAGGCAACGGGACTAAGCCGTGAATCCCTCTACCGGGCTCTGTCTCCGGAGGGGAACCCAGAACTGGACACCTTTATCAAGGTTGTCCACGCCCTTGGGTTGCGGCTCCACGCGACTGCGACGGCCTGACCTAAGCCCTCTACTTGATCCCTGGTTGCACGTTTGTTGGGATTACCCCTTTGACCAAGAGGTCGCCAGATGATCGCCCAGATGTGCACTTGGTTGAGTAGAAGCCACCCTGCGCCAGATGACGATCACCGAAGCCCGACTGAAGCTCCTCTCCCTTCCCGAGGTCGCGGCAGATGAGCCCATGGCGATCGCCAAGCGGGGAAGGCCTGTCAGGGTGGCGATGGGGTATGACCCATACGAGTTGCTGGTGGAAACACTCGACATCCTTGCCGCTCAAGGTCACTGCTGAGGCTGATAGAAATTCAGCCGTGCGGTTCTTCGCGAGCCAGTACCAGGTCAACAAGCAGCTAAATGCTGGAATTTCCTGGCCGTTCGGCCAAGCGGCATCCTTCTGGAGCTTCTTCTGGCCGTACGGGAGGTGGGGAGGGGCACCGCAGGCGCTTGTGGAGTGGGGTCAGAAGCAGTCTGTGGCCGGGCTTCAGCCCTTGGCTTCGATCTTCGCCCAGCTGTCCTTCAGGCCCGTGGTGCGATTGAACACCAAGGCATCGGGTTTGGAATCCAGATCCACGCAGAAGTAGCCCAGGCGCTCGAACTGCAGGCGGGTGCCGGGGACGGCCGCGGCCAGGCCTGGATCCACGCGGGCCGCCACCAGGATCTCCAGGGCGTGGGGGTTGAGGGCATCCCGCCAATCGCCGCCTGCGGGCACGTTCATGGGGTCCTCGGTAGTGAAGAGACGATCGTAGAGGCGCACTTCGGCCTGCAGGGCGTGGGTGGCGGAGAGCCAGTGCAGGGTGCCCTTCACCTTGCGGCCGTCGGGGGCGTTGCCACCCAGGGATTGGGGATCCCAGGTGCAGTGCAGCTCCACCACCTGGCCAGCGGCATCCTTGACCACTTCTTGGCAACGCACCAGGCAGGCGCTCTTGAGGCGGACCTCGGCGCCGGGGGCCAGCCGGAACCATTTCTTGGGGGCTTCCTCGCGAAAGTCGTCCTGCTCGATCCAGAGTTCGCGGGTGAGGGCCACCTTGCGGCTGCCCAGTTCCGGTCGCTCGCCATGATTGGGAAGTTCCAACCAGTGGACCTCGTCCTCCGCCAGATTGGTGATGACCAGCTTCAGGGGATGCAACACGGCCATGGTGCGCGGGGCGCGCTGCTCGAGATCCTCGCGGATGCAATGCTCCAGCAAACCCACGTCGGCCACCATGTCGCGCTTGGCCACGCCCACCTTCTCGGCGAAGGCGCGGATGGCTTCCGGGGTGAACCCTCGGCGCCGCAGGCCGCAAAGGGTCGGCATCCGGGGGTCATCCCAGCCCTGGACATGCTTCTCCTGCACCAGTTGCAGCAGCCGGCGCTTGGACATGACGGTGTAGGTGAGGTTCAGCCGGGCGAATTCGTACTGGTGGGGCAGGGGGCGCTGGAAGAAACGCGCGTCTACGTCTTGCTCCAGAAACCAGTCGTAGAGCGGCTTGTGGTCCTCGAATTCAAGCGTGCAGATGGAGTGGGTGATGCCCTCAATGGCATCGCTGATGCCGTGGGCGTAATCGTACATCGGGTAGATGAGCCACGCGTCGCCGGTGCGATGGTGGGACGCGCGGCGGATGCGGTACATGAGCGGGTCGCGCAGGTTCATGTTGGGGGACTGGACATCGATCTTGGCGCGCAGCACTTTGGCCCCATCGGCAAATTCGCCGGCGCGCATGCGTCGGAAGAGATCGAGGTTCTCCGCCGCGGAGCGCTGGCGATAGGGACTTTCTTTCCCGGGCTGGTAGAAGTTGCCGCGATACTCCTTGGTCGCCTCGTCCGAGAGATCACAGACGTACGCCTTGCCTTGCTGGATCAAATATTCCGCATAGTCGTAGAGGAGCTGGAAGTAGTCGGAGGCGTAATATTCCCCGGTCCATTCGAAACCCAGCCAGTGCACATCCTCGCGGATGGAGTCCACGTACTCGAGGTCTTCCTTGGCAGGATTGGTGTCATCGAAGCGCAGATTGGTGCCGCCGCCGTACTTCTTGGCCAGCCCGAAGTTGATGCAGATGGACTTGGCGTGGCCGATGTGGAGGTAGCCGTTCGGTTCCGGGGGGAAGCGGGTGCAGATGCGACCCGAGTGTTTGCCCGACTGGAGATCCGCCTCCATGATTTCTTCAAGGAAGTTGAGGCTCTTGGTTTCGGGAGCGGGCGTAGCGTGAGTCATGAGTAAGATCCATTCGGGCTTCGCGAGCGCTGCAGCGCACTGCTAATCAGCATAGACGAAGCAGCGGGGCGAAACTGCCATTCTAGCCTGGATCGAGGCCGGGGGCAGCTTGGACCCGGTGGATTGACAGTCGCGAAAGTTTCACTACCATGGAGCAGAACCCTCTCTAAAACATTCATTCTTTTCGCGAGCTCCCTCGCCAGGAATGCTTTCTGAAGCCAGGAGATGCCATGCTCAAGCCCTTGCTCCCAAGATCCAATCGCTACGGTTGGCAGCCGGATCTTCCTGACCACCGGGATTTCCGTTACGCCGTTCAGCAAATGCAGCTGGAGGTCCCACCGAAACTGCCCGAAAAGCTGGACCTGCGGGGTGCCTGGCTGGCGGCGCCCTACGATCAGGGGAATCTGGGGAGCTGCACCGCCAACGCCATCAGCGGGGCGCTCGCCTACGAACACCTCAAGGAGAGCTTGGGGTTCTTGATGCCGAGCCGGTTATTCATCTATTACGGTGAGCGGGTTCTGGAAGGCTCGATCGAAAGCGACGCGGGCGCGCAGATCCGGGATGGCATCAAGGTGGTGGCTGCCCAGGGGGCACCGCCGGAAGAGCTCTGGCCCTATGACATCAGCAAGTTCACCCGGAAACCCTCTGCGCGGGCTTACAAGGCCGCCTTGGAACACAAGGCTGTGGTCTATTTCCGCGTCGATCACACCAAGCTCAACGAAATGCTCGGTTGCCTCGCCAGCGGGTTCCCCTTCGTCCTAGGTTTCACGGTGTATGACGGCTTTGAGAGTGCGAAGGTCGTGAACACCGGCGTCCTGGACATGCCCAAGCCAGACGAGCGGGTGCTGGGCGGCCACGCGGTCCTGGCCGTGGGTTACAACCAGAAGACCAAGCGGTTCCTGATCCGCAATTCCTATGGTTCCGAATGGGGGCTGAAAGGCTATTTCACGATGCCCTTCGACTACCTCCTGGATGGCGATCT
>JANYIU010000214.1 GCA_025361955.1 Holophagaceae bacterium | reverse complement strand
AGATCAAATTTCATACTCCTGATGCAGCTCGGGAATCTGCGTCTTCAAGCCCTTTGCTGTGAGGTCCTGCTGCAGGGCGAGGGCCGAATTCGGTTCACCATGGACCAGGAAGGTGAGGGCGGATTTGCCCGATCCTTCGTGCCACTTCAGCAAGGTCCCCTGATCCCCATGACCGGAGAAGCCATTGATGGTGTGGATCTGGGCCCGAACTGGGAGCTCCTGGCCGAACAGCTTCAAGGTGCGGGCACCGTCGATGAGGGACCGGGCTGGGGTGCCATTCGCAGCGTATCCCACGAATGCCACGGCGCACTCAGGCCTGGGCAGCAGGCGCTCCAGGTGGTGCAGCACCCGACCTCCCGTGCACATACCCGCTCCTGCCAGAATCACGGCGCCGCGGCTGACATCGTTGATGGCCTTGGATTCCATTCGGTCCCGGGTGAAGGTGAGCCCCTTGAAACTAAATGGATCGCGCTCCTTCAGCACGTCCAGGGCTTCTTGATCGAAGCATTCCGGATGCTTGCGAAAGATCTCCGTGGCGGTGGTGGCCATGGGGGAATCCAGGAACACCCGGAGATCCGCGGGAAGCCGCTGCTGCTCCAGCCCCTCGCGGAGGCTGTAGATGACTTCCTGAGCCCGCTCCAGGGCGAAGGTGGGTATCACGACGTTCCCCCCCGCCTTCCCAGTGTCGATGATCACCTGGTAGAATTCCGTGGCGGTCTCCGTCACGCCTCGGTGTGTGCGCCCTCCGTAGGTGGTTTCCATCACCACCACATCGGCTGCGGGGCAAGGCACCGGGTCCCGCACGATCGGATGGTGGGGGCTGCCAACATCCCCGGAAAAGACCATCCGACGAGAACCTGCTTCCACCCGCACGCTGGCGGACCCAAGGATATGGCCGGCGTCCTGGAAGGTGATCTTGCTATCGCCCGTGAGCTGCATGGGTTGGTCGTAGGGAATCGGGATGGCGAACCGCGCCAGCGCGGCTTCCACATCCAGGCTGTTGTAGAGAGGTTCTTCCGGCAGGTGGCTGTAGCGGTTCCCTCGTCCTTGATGGCGTTTGGCCCGTGCCGCATCTTCCTCCTGAAGCCGCGCCGTATCCATCAGGACCAGTCCGGCCAGCTCTTTGGTCGCCGAGGTGCAGACCACCTTGCCCCGGAACCCCTCTTTCACCAGGAGCGGAATCCGTCCGCAGTGATCCAGATGAGCGTGGGTGAGCAGCAGGAAATCAATGGACGCCGGGTCGAACCCAAACCCGTGACTGTTCTCCTCGCGCATCTCACGGCTGCCTTGGAACAGGCCACAATCCACCAGCAGGCGGGTGTTGCCGGTGTCCACTAGATGGCAGGAGCCGGTCACGCCTCCGGCGGCCCCATGAAAAGAGATGTGCATGATTCCTCCCCGTATGGAATGGGTGAAGTTGACAGGATATACTCGACGCACGCATCGGCGGAATACGCGCGATGGCTGGAGACCCAGGCGAAGTACTTCGAAGGCAATGTTAGAAACCCCCCGGAGCACGTGCCCATCCGGACCGAAGCGAGCGCAGCTGCCCTGAAGGAGCTGATCGGATTCTTGCAACACGCCCTCTCTGGGGGCTGTTGCACTGGAACGAAGGCCTCGGCCGCGCGGCCAGGTAATTGGCCATGGAACAAGGACCCACCGGCCAGATCGGACACAAGGGACAGGCTGGAGCCACCCTCCAGAGCCGGATCCCCAGCTATGGTCTGCACCAGTCCTTGATCGGAGAGGTGATCAGCTACGGCCCTGAGCAGCCCCGTTGGACCGTCGTGCAATGGCTCATCGACGACGGGGTCCCCGGTCGCGGTCATCGGAATGCCATCCTCAATCCTGACTTCCACGCAGCAGGGGCCGCCATCCGGCCTCATGCGACCTGTGGAGAAATGACCGTCGTGGATCTCGCTGACGGGTTCATGGAGAACCCTGATTAAAGGCCGCAGCAAAATTATCTGTGCCGTTCTGGCGATTTCGCTGCGGAGCTAACGGCCTAGCTGGTCACCGAGACGAGGAGGTCCCCCAGGGCCTGTTTGAGTTTCTTGAGATCGAAGGGCTTGCCGAGATTCGGCAGGCGGGCACGATCCAAAAACTCGCGCGTCACGGGATCAAAACTGTCGCCTGTCGTGTAGAGGATCCGCCGGGTCATCGCCGGCTGGTGCGTCTGGATCCAGGCATAGAGTTCGATTCCAGAAAGACCGGGCATCCGGATATCGGAAATGATGAGATCGTAGGTATCTACCTGCAGTTTCTGGATGGCTTCCGTGGCTAGGCCACAGGGTGTCACCTCGCATCCCCAAGCCGTGATGGCGTCCACCAGGCATTCCAGAAGAAATGATTCATCATCCACCACCAGCACCTTCTTGCCCTCAAACGCAGGTGGTACATTCGAAGGCATCACACCATCGATCATTGGAAACTCCAGTAGAAATGCATTTCCGACCCCCACCTGACTGCGTACGGATATCTTGCCCCCATGCGCCTTGACCACCGCTGCGGCCACACACAATCCCAGAGTGGCTGCGTCGGATACGTTCGCGAGCTCAAAGACCTTCCCCTTTTCGGGTTCCGCGATGGCCGCGCCGGTGTCCTGGCTCACGATCTGGATCGCGCTGCCCGTCGCCCGGGTGCCGACCCTTACCCGCTTGACCGGGGAGTTGCTGGAGGAATAGATGCCGCTGCGAAGGAGGTTCGCCAAGCCTTCCCTGACCTGCTCCACATCCAGACCGAATTCAGGTAGGTTGGAATCGTAGCTGTAGTCCATGGTCACGCCAGAGGCCGCGGCTTCGCCTTCGACACGTTTGGCCGCCTCCTGGACCAGCCTATTGAGCTGGGTCTTCTCGAATCGCGGAGAAGAGGGAGTCACGACCATGAGCAGGGGCTTCAGCAGGTTCTGCGCGGAGTCCACCGCCTGGAGCAGTTTGCCAAAACGGAGGGCCTGCTGGGGATCCGTGGCCTCTTCCAGCAGCAGGCCCTTCTGCAGCAGGATTGAGCTTAGCCGGTTGGCTAGCTCGTTAAACAGGGGGGGCATGATGCGGGAAAGAGAGGCCCCGGATTCGAGATTCTCGACCCGCCGCTCCAGTTCCTTCTGGCCACCCACATCCCGGGTCAGCGCGGAAAAGGCCAGCACCCGCTCGTCTCCGCCTCGGATCGGAGCGTAGGTGACGGTGGCGGGGAATTCCGTCCGATCCTTGCGCAGACGGGAGGTCGGGACATCCCTGATGATCTGGCCCTTGCCCACCTGGGCGATGATCTGATCCAGCTCCCCGGCGCGATGGGGTGGTGCGAGTTGCTGAATGGAGCGGCCGACGATCTCGCTGCGAGCATAGCCGAAGATTTGTTCCGCGGCGGCGTTCCAGGTCAGAATGCGGCCATCGTGGCTAAAGGAAATGATGGCTTCCCCTACGCTCTGGATGAGTCCCTCCAAATACCGCCGAGTCTTGAGATTGTCCTGGTTGGCCCGCTCGAGCTGCGTATAGAGCTGATTCACTTCTTCGTTCTTCTTTTCCAGGGAATCCTTGACCTGCTTCAGCTCGGAATAGAGCCGCGCGGTCTCCATATTGGATTTAAGGGCGTCTTCCAACAGGTCCTGGGCATCCACCACCTTGCCTGGCTCCAAATCCGCCACGCTGACATTGCTGTGCCGCAGCACCGTCGTTTCAGGTTGGGGCGCGGCCGGTTCCTCGGGACGGGCGAATTCCCGCATGGTGGCCCGGACGTTGGTTTCAATGAGATTGAGCATCTCGTCGAAATCCTTGATCTTCTTGTCCAGGTGGTATTTCCGGAAGGTGATGCCGACCGTGTCCTTGGTGATGGATAGGAAGGTATCGAGCACCCCGATGCCCTTGGGAGCGATGGCTTCAAAGAAGGGCACGGAACGGAAGTTCAGGCGCCGGTTCATGACGCCCACAGCCATGGCGTCCGGGAGATCCCGCTTGTTGTACTGGATGACGAAGGGAATCTGTTTGATGTTCAGCCGGTTGGCATTGAGGTTGTGGTAGAGATTCGATAGTGAATCCACGTTTTCCTGCATCTTGGCTTCGCTGGAATCCGCCACGAACACCACACCGTCAGCTCCACCCAGCACCACTCGGCGGCTGGCATCGTACTGGACCTGACCGGGAACGGTATAGACCTGGAGGTGGATCGCGTTCCCATATATATAGCCCAGGTTGATGGGCAGCAGATCGAAGAAGAGGGTCCGATCCTCCTGGGTGTTCACGGAGAACAACTCGCCTCGGCTGCCTTCATGGCACATGGCGTGCAGAGCCTGCAGGTTCGTGGTCTTCCCGGACAATCCAGGTCCGTAATACACGAGTTTGAGCAGGATCTCATTGGCACGCGTGTTGAACTGAACCATGAGTTTCCATCCATTTCTGGGGAATAGAATAGCCTATCAGGAGTCTTGGGACTGAAAGGCCTTGTGTTAGAATCCGCTTCGCATAAAAAACCGTCTGTGCACGGTTCTTCTTCACACCCCCTGTCTCAGGTGACCCGGAGCAACCTTTTGAGCATCCCAGCCCACGTCGCGATCATCATGGACGGGAATGGCCGATGGGCTGCCCAGCGGGGGTGGGCTCGCATCAAAGGACACAAAGAAGGGGTGAAGGCCGCCGAGGAACTGCTGGATGCGGCCTCGGATATGGGCATCAAGCACATCAGTCTGTTTGCCTTCTCGACCGAGAACTGGAAGCGGCCTGCTGCCGAGGTGGCAACGCTCATGTCGCTACTTCGACTCTACTTGCGCATCTTCCTGCCCCAGCTTAGATCCCGGCAAATCCGTTTCCACCACCTCGGCTCGCTGGCAGGCATGCCTGTGGGCATCCAGCGGGATATCAAAACCCTGGAAGCCGAAACGAAGGCTAATGAGGGCATGGTTTTCCATCTTGCCGTCAACTATGGTTCCAGGCTCGAACTGGCCCAGGCAGCCCGTCGCTGCGTCGAGGATGGCTTGAAGCCCGAGGAGGTCACCGAAAGCGCCCTGGCGGCGCGGTTGTGGACCGCCGGGGTGCCGGACGTGGATCTACTCATCAGGACCTCGGGCGAGATGCGGATCTCCAACTTCCTGCTCTGGCAATCGGCTTATGCTGAGTTCTACATCACCGACTGCCTCTGGCCCGATTTCCGGACTCCCCAACTGCAACAAGCCCTGGACGAGTACAGCCGCAGGGAACGCCGATTCGGTGGCCTGTGACAAGGATGACCATGACCTCCCCCCCACCTCCCCGCCACACCATGGATACCCGGAATCTGGCCATCCGCCTCCTATCAGCCGGGGTTTTCGCCATCGGGTTTTTTTCCCTGCTCTATTTTGGGACCCGGCCCTGGGCCAAGGTCGCCTATCTTTTGCTCGTTTCCGCGACCATCTTCATGGGCGTCCGGGAGATGTGCTTGATCGCCCGGAAGCTTGGACATCACCCCTCGATCATCGCTGGAACCTTGGTGGGCCTGCTCTTCCCGTTGCACTTCTTCCTTGAGGCCCGGACTGGGGGAGATCCTCTTCCCCTCTGGTTCATCCTCGCGGTGGCCGGGGGCATCATCCACTTCGGGGCCCTGCTGCTCTCGAAGGATCCCCTCGAAAACGCCCTGTCGAGCCAGGCCATCACCTGGCTGGCCGCACTCTACATGGGCCTTGGCCTGGGCTTCCAGCAGAAGCTCTTCATGTTCAACGACACGACTCTCTCCAACACCGGCGCCCGGCTGATCCTAGCCCTCTTCCTCATTGTCTGGCTCGGGGACACGGCGGCCTACTTCATGGGCAGCATGCTCGGAAAGCATAAGCTGGCACCCCGGGTCAGCCCGAAGAAGACTTGGGAGGGGGCCATTGGAAACCTGGCCGGGAACATTGGCGGAGCTTTCCTGGTCAGGCGGTTCTTTTGCACGGAATGGACCCCCGTGGATGCCATTGCCCTGGGTCTGATCCTTGGCACCGTCGGCATGCTGGGAGATTTGGTGGAAAGCACCTGGAAGCGCAGCGCCCACGTCAAGGACTCTTGCCTGGACGGCTTCTCCATCCCAGGTCACGGCGGCATGCTCGACCGCGTGGACAGCCTCATCTTCGCCGCACCGGCCCTTTATATTTACGTGCATCTGGTTCATGGGCTCAGCTGACGTGCGGCGCCTCGCGATCCTCGGCTCCACCGGGTCCATCGGCACATCCACCCTTGCAGTGGTCCAGGCTCATCCGGAACGCCTGGCGATCGTCGCCCTGGCCGCCGGCCGGAATCTGGAGTTGTTCCGGCAGCAATGCGAGCGCTTCCGCCCAGCTTATGTGTCCGTGGCAGAGGCCGGAGACGCCGGTTGGCTCCGGTCCTCGCTGAACTATGCACCTGCGATCCATTTCGGGACCGAAGGCCTCCTGGCCTGCGCCTTGCAGAGCGAAGCGGATACGCTGGTGGCCGCCGTGGTGGGAGCTGCGGGACTGGCCAGCACGGAAGCCGCGCTGCGAGCCGGGCATCGGGTCTGTGTGGCCAACAAGGAAGCCCTGGTGGTGGGCGGAGAGCTCATGCACCTAGCGCTGCAGGCTGGGGGCGGCGAACTCCTGCCCGTGGATTCGGAACATGCTGCTCTGCACCAGCTCATGGCTGGCCGCAGCCCGCAATTGGTGCGGGAGGTGCGCATCACGGCCAGTGGCGGTCCCTTCCGGGACTGGTCCCTGGAACGCATCCAGGCCGCCACCGTGGTTGAAGCCCTGAACCATCCCACCTGGAAGATGGGGCCCAAGATCACCATCGATTCCGCGACCCTCATGAACAAGGGCCTGGAGGTCATCGAAGCTTCAGTGCTGTTCGGGCTCCGTCCGGAGCAGATCCAGGTGACCCTCCACCCACAAAGTCAGGTACACGCCATGGTGGGCTTCCACGATGGCACCTATCAGCTCCAGGTCTGCGCCAACGATATGAAGCTCCCCATCCAGTACGCTCTCCTGTACCCTGAGCGCCTGGATGGCCCAGTTCCCACCTACGACTGGAATCAAGCCCGCACCTGGACCTTTGGCCCCCCCGATCTGGAACGCTTCCCCTGCCTGGCCTTGGCCTACGCAGCCCTGCGGGTGGGGGGTACCGCTCCGGCGATTCTCAACGCCGCCAACGAGGAAGCGGTGGCCGCCTTCCTGGCGGGTCGCATCGGCTTCTGGGGCATCCAGGCCTGCGTGGCCCAGACGCTGGACGCCGTGCCCTCGGAACCCGCCCGGGATCTGGCCCAGGTGATGGACTCGGACTCTCGGGCCCGGAGCAGGGCTCGAGAATGGTTGGACCGCCACATCACGTAGAGAATGCGCGGTTGCATGGCTTTGCGGAGATAATCAAGGGTCCGGTGCAACCCGGCATCCAAGTAATGGGTAGTGGCTCTGGCTGCCCTAGCCTTTTAAACACGCTTCCAAGGAAATTCATGAAACGCATGCGACTGCTGACCCTCACGCCCCTATTGGCCATCGCCGCGGTTTCGATGAGCAATGCCGTGGGCATCGCCGGGGCCCTCCTGATGATTGGAGTGCTTATATTTCTGCACGAACTGGGCCACTTCCTCTTCGCCAAGCGAATGGGACTGCCGGTAGAGGTGTTCTCCCTCGGGTTCGGCCCCCGGCTCATTGGCTTCAAGTGGAAGGAGACCGATATCCGAATCGCCGCGCTCCCGCTGGGCGGCTATGTCAAGCTCGCTGGCTACAACCCGGAGGAGCCTGAGGCGGAAGATCCCCATGGCTTCCTTAAGCAGCCCTACCACCGCCGGATGTTGTTCTATTCCGGAGGCGTGCTCGCCAATCTGCTCACTGCGTACCTTCTCCTTTCAGCAATCGGCATCGACCAGGCCCGGGTTACTTCTGCCACTCCCCAACCTTCGCCCCTGATGGTGCTTGAAGTCGTGCCTGAGTCGCCCGCTGCCAAAGCGGGGCTTTTTCCGGGTGATCTCATCCGCCAGTTCGGTGAATTGCGTTTTCCTGGTTCCACCAGCGCTGAAGCGGTTGCGTATATCCAATCGCACGCGGATCAACCCGTCTCATTGACCGTAGAGAAGGATGGCCAGGCGCGGACCGTTCAAGTGACCCCAAGGAACGATGGGGGCAAGGGGAAGGTGGGGATCAAATTCAGTCCTACCGATATCCTTTACACCCGCAGGCCTCTGGAGCTCCGGGATTTCTGGCGGGGACCTGTGTTCGGGGCCGTGGAAACAGCCAATCTGACTGGCCAGGTGCTTCAGGGCTTCGGTCGCCTGGTGAGCTTCCGGGCCAGCCTCCGGGAAGTGGGTGGTCCCATCGCCATCGTCAAGGGCGGTAGTGAGGCGGTTAAATCAGGATGGACGGGGTTCTGCATGTTCATGGCCTTTATTTCGCTGAATTTGGCCGTGCTCAATGCCCTGCCGATTCCGTTCCTGGATGGGGGTCACATGGCCATGCTCACCCTCGAGAAGTTGCGGGGGCGAGATCTCACCCTCCCGTTCAAGGAAAAGGTCCTCATGAGTGGTTTTTACTTCCTGATCACCCTCATGGCCTTCGTCCTAGCCTTGGACCTCTGGCGGCTCAAGCAGTAAGTGCAAGTCCGCCTGTTCAGAAAATTCCCGCAACATCGGCCTTCATAAGGTTTCCTGGCTGTTGCCGTGGGCAAGCTTGGCAGCTTTACCTGCGGCCCTGGCAAGGGGGCGCTCGGTGTAACGCGGAAAGTATTTGTTCAGGATCCGGTAGCCCAGAAGGATCCCGAGAGCCCCGGCAAACAGCAGGGGCACGCGCGTGTCCGCCTTCACGAGCATGTAGAAGTGGATCGCACCGCCGGCGGCTGCCACATAGGCCAACCGATGCAGCTGATTCCAGCGCTTGCCTCCCAACCACCTGATCATCCTGGTATTCGAAGTGATCGCAAGCGGTACGAGGAGCAGAAAACTCGTCATTCCGACCATGATGAATGGCCTCTTGCCGACATCGGCGACGATGGCCTGCATCTGGAAGACCTTGTCGAACCAGACGTAGGTCAGCAGATGCAGTCCCCCGTAGAAAAAGCCGAACAAGCCCAGCATGCGGCGGAACTTCGCCAACCACGGTTGGCCGAGCATCTTTCTGGCCGGCGTGACCGCGAGCGAGAGGAGCAAGAAAAGAAGGGTCAGTACACCGGTTGCACGCGTCGCGAATTCGTGCGGGTTCGCGCCCAGCTTGTGGTGGTAACCATCCAAGGCGAGCAGAGTGAGCGGCACGAAGGCATTCACGAAAATCACGAATTTCAAAAATCGAATGTCTTGCATCGTTGCCGCTCGTTCAGAAATTCACTTTCAAGTCCATCCCACTGTAAAGGCTCGCGACCTGGTCCGCGTAACCGTTGAACAGCAGCGTCTCACGCTTGCCGGACTCGCCGATGCGCTGCTCGGTCCGCTGGCTCCAGCGCGGATGATCCACATTCGGATTCACATTCGAATAGAATCCGTACTCGCTGGAATTGGCTAGGTTCCAAGTCGCGGGTGGCATCGTCTCCAGAAGGTGGATCTTGATGATCGACTTGATCCCTTTGAAACCGTATTTCCAGGGCACCACAAGGCGAAGGGGCGCGCCGTTCTGCGGAAGCAACGTCTCGCCGTAGAGCCCGACCGAGAGAATCGTCAAGGGATGCATCGCCTCGTCCAGCCGCAGGCCTTCCACGTAAGGCCAGTCCAGAATCTTCGTGCCGATGTTGGGCATCTGGTTCGCATCAGCCAGGGTCTCGAAGGCCACAAACCTGGCATTCGACATGGGCTGCACCTGGTCGAGAATCCTGGCAAGGGGGAATCCGATCCAGGGGATGACCATCGACCACCCCTCAACGCAACGATGGCGGTAGACGCGCTCTTCGGGCGTGTAGAGCCTGCGCAGAGCATCGATATCGAACGTCCCGGGCTTATGGACAAGGCCCCCGACAGCAATCGTCCAGGGGCGGGTGACGAAGTTCTTGGCCAAGGAGGCAACCGCGCGCTTGTCCGTGGAGAATTCGTAGAAATTATTGTAGTGGGTGATGTCCTGCAGGGCGGTCTTGGCTTCGCTGGTGGATTGACTCGCTGACTCGGCTGCGGATCTCACGCCGGTGATCTTCTCCCCGATTTTGGAATCCTGGCTGGGCGAAGCGAACTGCCGGTAGACCCAAGCCGTTCCCACTGCGGTCGCCGCGAGCGCTGCTCCACGCATGAACAGTCGGCGGGAGAGAAAGACCTCTTTGTCCGTGATCTCGCTGCTTTTGATATCCTCAGGCTTCTTGATGAGCATCACCTTCTCCAATGACCTGGAATCCGCAGCCTAGTTCAGGTTGAAACACAACAGGTGACTATGAACAAGCGGGATCGCCAAGCGTGCATGACTCATTGACCGACTGCACCCAGGAAGCACAACCTCTTAAGGTGCCACGGTGATCTTGCGCGTGACTGCAGTCAGCGGGTACGACTATTCACACTCAGTTCCATCGAACCCAAATGGCCGCGACTTCTGCAACGTGGGAAGGCCATCTGCTGGGCAGAATCCTCTCTCCCAGCGCTCCCGACCTCCATCTCGTGCGATGCTCGTGGCATGCCGATCACGCCCACGGCGGCAGGGAATCCGCCCAGACTTTTCACGCGCGCCTTCGTGCTGCTCAGTGTGTTCTATTTTTTTGTTTTCGCCCTGGGCTATCAGCTCTTCCCCGTGGTGCCTCTGCGCCTGAGGAACCTAGGTGCGGATCTTGCGGAGTCCGGGCGCTTCATGGCCGCCTTCACCTTGGGCTCAGCCATTGGCTCCCTCTTCACTGGTCCCTTGGGGGACCGCCTGGGACAGCGCCGGGTTCTGCGGGTCGCGTCGCTCCTGATGGTGGCCTTCTTCGCGGCCTATGCCTGCATCCAGACCCCAGCGAATCGCTGGATATTCTACGTTCTGGCCCCCTTTCATGGCCTGATCTGGTCGGGGCTGCGCACCGCTTCCGTGGCCAAGATGGGCTCGCTGCTCACTCCCGAAAACCGGGCTGAAGGCATGTCCTTCTTTGGCCTATCCAGCCCATCCGGAGTGGCTTTGGGTCCCATCCTCGGTCTGGTGCTCTTCGCGCTCCTGGGCTTCCGCTGGCAAATGTTGGCGCTGGGGGCCGGGTTTCTCGTGCTGCATGTGTTCATTAAATTCCTTCCGGGGGAAACCCAGGATCAGCTGCGCCAGGACGCCGCCTTCCAGTTGCCCGAGAAGGTGGTGCTGCTGCCGGTGCTGATTCTCTTCCTGGTGGGCATCAGTTATGGTCCCATACCGCCCTACTCCGCCCAGGAAGCCAAGTTCCTGCAGGCGGTCTGGCCCTCGGCGCTGCTAACCTCCCTGGCCTTGGGCATGGTGGGATTGCGCCTCATCCTTGGCGCGACCGGCTTTGGCCGCGATCCCATCCGCCTACTCGGCCTCATGCTCTGGCTGTCCATATCGGGGATGGTATTGCTGGCGCTCTTGCCCGGAGGAACCGTACGCCATGTGCTGGGCGGCGCTATCTACGGTGCTGGCTACGCGATGACGCACACGCTGCTGTTCATGGCGATCATCGACCGCTCCCGTCCGGACCGACGCGGAGCAGGCGTGGGCGCCCTCTACTTTGCCTATGACGCTGGACAAGCTGTGGGCGCTTTCGGGCTGGGCTGGGTCATGGAGCGCATCGGCCATACCCAAGGACTTGCGGCAGGGTATCGCTGGGGCTGGGGCCTGGGGGGTGTGGCTCTTGCGGGCTGCTTCTTCCTGGTGGGGCGCGTGATGAAACCCCGGCTGCGGCAAGAGGCCCCTGCGCCAGTCAACTCAGGATCCTGATCGGTTCTCGCAGGCGGGAAGCAGTCCAGTAGCCGCAAGCCTTTTCGAGGGTCTGCTAAGTTCAAGAGGTGCTTCAACGTCCTTCTGTCTCCCTGTTCACACGCCACTTCGCCCTGGTCTTCGCGATCACGTTCATAACTTTCTTCGCGGCCTTCCAACTCTTCCCCACGGTGCCCTTGAGGCTCATCCAGTTGGGGGCCACCGTGGCTCAGTCTGGGCG
>JANYIU010000181.1 GCA_025361955.1 Holophagaceae bacterium | reverse complement strand
AGAGGGACAAATCCCTATTCGTCCACTGGACCCTGGGAATGGATACAACGACTGGGCGATAAGAGCCGTGATGAGTCGAGAGATTCAAGTCCGGTTCTGTGAGAGCGTGGGGGTGAGATTCCCCCGCGCTACTCGGCAGGCCCGGAGAAAAGAACGAGGATCCCGGAGAAAAAAGCTTCCTCCGTGATCCTCCGCTTTTGTCCGCGCCCTCCGTGTTAGTTTTTCCCCCGAGCCATGCGAAATGCAGGCAACCATGAGAATGGTCGATACGGAGTCTTTGCCTTTTAGGCTGCGAACCGGTATCAGTGCACCCCGAGATCCTTGAGGATCTTGGGGTCCTTTTCGTCCTGGGCCAGGAGGATATGGCAGGTATTGCAGTCGGCGGCGATGGTTTTGCCACCCTTGGAGGTGTGGGTCCCATCGTGGCAACGGAAACAGCCCACGGACTCCTCGTGGCCGATGAAGTTAGGGTGCTCGCCCCACTTCAGCTTCATTTCCGGGAAGACGTTGCGCAGGTAGATGGCTTTCACGGCTTCGCCCGCTTGGTCCACCAGAGCTTTCTTCTGGGCGAGGACAGCCGGGTAGCTCGCCTTGTAGAAGGCTTCCAGAAGTTGCGGGATCTCCTTTGAGGCGGTGGTCTGGTCGGGATAGTCGCGCTTCAAGATGAGCACCGCCTGCTTCTTCACGAACGGCAGGGTTGGGTTGATGAGTCCTTCCACCAGGGCCTTGTCCAGGGCTCGTTCCGGCACCTCGAAGGCATGGGTGGGGCGGTTGTGGCAATCGATGCAGTCCATCTTCCGCTCCTGGCCGGTGGCCAGTGCTTCCGGTTTGGCGTCCTCTGCCAGGTATTCCACCATCTGGCCATCGGCATCTCGGTAGGTCACCTTCGGGATGGTCAGGTGTTTGGCATCGGTATGGATATAGCTGATGCGCTCAGTGGTATCGAGATGACGTCCGTGGATGCCCACCTGGCCCTGGGAGGTGACCCCGCCGATCTTCAGGAGCAGTACGGTGGTCGTGGCGGTGTTGGCCTCGTCGTCGGCATATTTGGTGCGAATGATCAGTTTGTCTCCGGTGAACTTCTGCGGCCAGTGGCATTGCTCACAGGTCTCCCGGGCCGGGCGCAAGCTTGTCACGGGGCTCGGTATGGGGCGGCTGAAGGTGTTGAAGATGATGCCATATACCTGATGCAGACCGGTGAGTTTGGCGCGGACGAAACCGCCTGCGCCAGGTCCCACATGGCACTGGGCGCAGCCGACTCTCGAGTGGGGAGAGTTGAGGAAGGCCGTGTACTCGGGGGTCATGGGGGTGTGGCAGGTCAACCCACAGAACTTGCTGGAATCCAAGTAATCAATGCCCTTATAACTGGCAGTGCCGATGATGACGATGTTCACCGCAGTGGCCAAGCCAAGCAGGAGAAAGAGCCGGCGAGCCACAGGTGAGGCGAAATCCAGCTTCGGGTATTCCGCAGGCAGGGGTCCTTCTTGCCGCTGCTTACGCCGCCGTAGCCAAATTCCCAGGGGTATGAGGGCGAGCCCGATCATGAATATCCCCGGCAGGATCATGAAGAGCAGGAGCCCAATATAGGGATTGACGGCCCGGGAGCTGGTCAGCTCCATGAACCAGAACCACACTAGACTGATGCCTGATGCCGTCGTGAGCACTGCCCCTGCGAGGGTGATCCAGTTGTTGCCCGAGTGAGCGATCAGTCTGCTGAGGCCCTTGGTTCGTTCTCCGAAGTTCATTATTTACCCTCCAACCCATGCCCTGATTTGATTTCATACGTGCTGAAAAGGATAACCGAACAGGGTCTTGAAGCCCCTTCAAAGTGCAAGACCGATCGGCGGGCGGGTCGATTTTTTAGCCCAGGCTCAGCAATTCCTCCGGGTTTAAGGCCAGATGCTGCGGAAGGATTTCATGAAGCTGCTGTTTTCGGGCACAATTAGACAATTGAGAAAGAGTCATCTTAAATGACCGCGGGCGAGTAGAGCTCCTCGTCGATGAAGGTTTTGGCTTTCCGGTTCTGGAACAACATCTTCAAGTACCTCCGCCTTCGTCAATGAACGCAGCCCCTACCGCAGGACGCATCCCTATGCTCAGACGCTTCGCTTTCCTTTTCGCGCTCGCATTTCTGTTTGTCGCCAGCCCCGTTTTCGCGGGCTCCGAGGACAAGGACTGTCTGCAATGCCACGGCACCAAAGTTCAGAAGGTGGGAGGAGCCAAGCAAACTCCGCCCTTCGTGGAGCTCGCCAAGTTCCGAAGCTCCGTCCACGGAGGCAATGGCTGTGTGAGCTGCCACTCGGATCTGGATGGGGCCCAGCATCCCGGGGGGACCGCTGCAAAACCGGTCACCTGCGGCACCTGCCACGAAAAACCCGAGGCCTCCTTCAACGCCAGTATCCATGGTACCGCACGCAAGGCTGGCAATTCCGGCGCCGCCGGCTGCGTGGAGTGCCACGGCAGCCACGAGATCGTCCCGTTCGCTTCTTCGTCCTCGCCGGTGAACCGGGCCAATATCGGTGCCACGTGCGGCACCTGCCACGCGGATGTCCAGAAGGATTTCCAGGACAGCATCCATGGGCAGGCCATCGCCAAGGGGTTCCAGGATGCACCCACCTGCACGGACTGCCACGGGGATCATCGGATCGAGAGCCTGAAGCATGCCAGCTCCGTGAAAATGGCCGAGCAGGTCTGCATCCGCTGCCATGCTTCCCAGCGCATGAACGCCAAGTTCAACCTGCCTGCGAATCGCGTCTCCACCTACCTGGGGAGTTATCACGGGCTGGCCGGGCGCATGGGCGACCAGCAGGCGGCCAACTGCGCCAGCTGCCATGGCTTCCACAAGATCCTGCCCAGCTCGGATCCTCGCTCCACCATCCATCCGGACAATCTGGCTAAGACCTGCCAGAAGTGTCATCCGGGCACCACAGAGAATTTTGCCCTCGGGAAGATCCATTCGGATGGCAGCGATATCTCTGGCCCCGGCGACAAGATCAACAAATGGGTAAAGAGCGGCTACCTGCTGCTGATCTTCGCCACCATCGGCGGCATGCTCTTCCACAATTTGTTGATTTTATATCGCAAGGCCATGGCCGCCCGGCGCAACCCGGAGCGCGTGGTCGTGCGCATGAAGCCCCTGGACCGCGTTCAGCACGCCCTGCTGGCGGCCAGCTTCATCTACCTGGTGATCAGCGGTTTCGCACTGAAATTCCCCGATTCCTGGCTCACCTATCTGGTGGGCTCCAGCGAGGGTTTCCGTCGGATGGGTCACCGCACCTCCGCCATCGTGATGATGGCCCTTTCCGTGGCCCATGTGTTCTACGCTTTGGGCACCCGGGATGGCCGCCAGTTCGTGAAGGATATGTTCCCCGATAGGAAGGATCTGCTGGATGTGCTGCGCAATGTCCGCCATCTCCTGCACCCCAGGTCGCCCCGGCCCAAGTTCGGCCGCTTCGGCTACGCGGAGAAGGCCGAATACTGGGCCGTGGTGTGGGGTACCTTCATCATGGGCGGCACCGGCCTGATGTTATGGTTCAAGGTTTTTGCCACCCAGCACATGCCCCGCTGGGTGGTGGATGTGGCGCTTACCGTCCATCTCTATGAGGCGATCCTCGCCTCCCTCGCCATCCTGGTCTGGCACTTCTACTTCGTGATCTTTGATCCGGATGTCTATCCCCTCAATTGGGCCTTGCTGGATGGCAAGGTGACCCGCCACTATCACCACGATGAGCATCCCCTGGAGAAACCCAACTACATCCCAGGCTTCGAGGAGAGTGAAGAGAGCGAAGAGATCGAAGCGGAGCAGGTACCCCCCAAGGACGAGTAGGCAATGAAAAGGGGGCCCGAACGGCCCCCTCTTGCCACTGACTCCTATTTCCTGGCCATGGCCTTTTTACTTCCCGAAGAACTGCTGTTCCAGGGTGGTCCAATCCAAAGGGGATTGGCCGAGGGCCTGAAGGCGGGAGGCCTCGTCCTGGTACCAAGCGATAACGGGTTTGCCAATCTTCAGGGAGGGGAGTTCCCCGGCAAGGTCCTGGGGTTCCAGCAGGCAGAACCAGCCGCGATCGTAGGGGCTTTCTGTCACCAGGAAAGGTTCCTTTTGGAGTTCCGGATTGCTGTGGATCACCTTGCCGCTTAAGGGCGCAAATACACGGATCGATTCGGAGCCCCGCTTCAGGGTGAAGATGGGTTCGCCCCGCTGGACGTGGTGGCCCCGCTCGGGAACTTCCACCGCGCTGATGCTGCCCAGGGCCTTGCGGGCGAAATCATCAATGCCGATGCGAACCTGTCCCCCGGCTTCGATGCGGGCCCAGGCGTGGCCCGTGGCCAGGAATGCCCCGCCCGGCACACAGAACTCCTGGTTGTTGCTTTCCTCTGCCGCAGCGGAGGAGACGATGCGCACCCTGGGCTTCTGCATGGCCGCCGAGCGGGCCTCCCGCTTGATCAGGATGCGCTGCGCGAACTCCGATAATTCCTCGGCTGTGAAGGGCTTCTGCACGTATTCACAGGCCCCGTGCTGAAGGGTTTCCACCGCTGTTTCGATGGTGCCGTAACCGGTGATGACCACCACATCCACATCAGGGCGCAGATACTTCACGGCCTTGACGACCTCCACGCCGTCCATGCTGGGCATCTGGAGATCGGTGAAGACGAAATCGTAATCTCGGCGCTGGATCAGGAGCAGAGCCTCGGGTCCGTTCTCCACGGTATCGACGTTGAAGCCATCCAGTACGAGGATGCGGCGGAAGGCATCCAGCACCACGGGCTCGTCATCAACAGCCAGGATTCTGGCCTTGGGGTTAGCTACCTCGACTCGTTTCAGGGTTAGGGCCTCCTTGGCGAAGTCCAAACGCACAGCCACCTTCAGCACCTCTTCCCGCTGGTGGCGTTCGCGTTTCTCCCGGCCGCGGCGAAGTGCCTTCCGGACCAGGGCATCGGCCACCACGAAGGCGACAAACATCAGCACGACAATGATGGCACTCATGGTACTCCTTGAGAAAGTGGCTGCTAGGCAGGAAAGCTGACAGGGGGATTATCGGCCAAGGGCAGGAGGATGGTGAAAGTGGTTCCTTTCCCTGGAACACTTTGGACTTCGATGGTGCCGGCATGCCCTTCTATGATGCCCCAGGTCACGGAAAGGCCAAGGCCAGTACCCTTGGATCCCTTGGTGGTAAAAAAGGGCTCGAAAAGGTGCGGTAGATCTTCAGCTAGAATGCCTTGCCCGGTATCTTCCACCTTGATTTCCGCCATGCAGCGATCCCCGTTGTTCTCCTGGGTGGGCCAGGTCATGGCATGGCAGCCCTTCTTGGCGCACCAAGTGACAGCGTCTCCGGCACCCGTGGCTACGGAAAAAACGGGGCCACCACAGAGTTGGCAACGACGGGAGGGATCCTCCAGGGATACCTGGCACTCGGGGCAGGCATAGGCAGCCCGAACGCCCTCCTCCATGGGTTCAGGGAAGATATGGTTGGAGCGACCAAAGACTGGATCCAGGTGGACGATCATGTGCTGGCCGTTATCGCCGACCAGGAGCTTCACGGAGGGCAGGCCGCCGATGCGCACGGCGGGGTCCAGCAGATCGTGATCCTTGGGGCACCTGGCCTGCCGGAT
>JANYIU010000169.1 GCA_025361955.1 Holophagaceae bacterium | reverse complement strand
CAGCCATCGCAAGGAACGGGTGATCCCTGTGGCCATCAAGGTGGCTAGGACCTTCGACGCGCCCCTCGGCGGCGCTTGGATTCCCCTTGCGAAACTGGACACTCTGCCGCTCGGTAAAAGGGACCAGCGCTTGAGGGATCTTCTCCGTGAGGGCACGGCCATGAATGTGCAGGAGATCCCAATGGTGCAGCTGCTTCAGCGGGTCATGACCGGAAAGCCATGACCCGCTGAAGCCGTTTTTCCTTTTCAGAACCCGAGATCCGAGAGTTCTTGCTGTGCGGTTCTCGCTTCGGGGGTGCCGGGGAAGCCCTCCACGATTTCCTTGAAAGCCTTCACTGCCGCCGGTTTCAGTCCCTGCTTGACGAAGCATTGGGCACGCTTGAGCTTGGCCGGAAGGAACTGATTCGAGGAGGCATGCTCCTTCAGGATCAGTTCGAAGTACGGCTGAGCCTTGTCGTAGGTCTTCTGGTTGTAGTACGAAAGCCCAAGGAAGAAGAGTGCGTCAGGGCGGCGTGGGCTCTGGGGATTGCTCTTGAGGAAGAGCGTCAGGCTCTCGGCTGAGAGGGCATAATTGCCGCGGTTGTAGTCCAGCACTGCGGCATTGAAGGCCTTCTCATCGTCGCTGGTGACCGACACCTGCGCTTGCTCGGGCGCCGCCTTGGTCGGATGGACAGCCACATTGCCTGCATTGCCCAGACGACTGTTCAGGACCCGAGTGGATTCCTGAAGTTGCCGCATGATTTCCTGAAGATCGGCCTGGAACCGGCGATCGAGGTTCCTGGCCTCCCCTGCAGCTACCCGCTCCGCTTCCGCCTGGTGATTGGCCTCTTCCATCTGCTGCCGAAGTTTGAATACTTCCAGCTTGAGGTCGCCGACCTCCTGCTCAACTTTAATTAGTTGTTCATCAGAAGTGCATCCAACACTGAAGGCCATCCCAGCCAGGATGATGGATGTGATCAATGGTCGCAGCTGCACGATATCCCTCCGCTCTGAAAACAAAAGAGCGGAGGAAAAGGTTCCTCCGCTCTTAGACTCATCGTCGGCAAGCGCCTACTGGAGCGCGAACTCACAGCGACGATTGATGAGCCAAGTCGCTTCGTCCTTGCCTTGGACCTTGGGGCGCTCTTTGCCGTAACTGATGTCGGAAAGACGGGCATCGGTGGTGCCGAGACCAACCAGGTAGGAATGCGCGGCATAAGCCCGACGCTCACCCAAGGCCAAGTTGTATTCCACGGTTCCGCGCTCGTCAGAATGGCCTGCAATCTGCACCTTGGCCTGTGGGTAGGCCTTCATGAAATCGGCGATGGCTTGCAGCTTTGCCTTGTCCATCTCGCGAATGTTGGATTTGTCGAAATCAAAATTGATGTCCTTGAAGGCGGCTTCTGCGGCCCGGCGATAGGCAGCGAGGGTAGTGGCTTCGGCATCGGCCTTGCGGCGAGCTTCTTCTTCAGCCAGACGGCGGGCTTCTGCTTCAGCGGCTTTGCGCTTGGCGTCAGCATCATCGGTGCCGACCGGTGGCTTGACTGTGTCCGTCTGGGGAGCCTGAGGTTCTGGCGCAGGGGCTGGTTTCTTACAGGCGACTCCTACCCCCAACGTCAGCAGGACAACGAGTGGGATGATGGTTCGCACGATGCGCATGTTTGGTTCCTCCACCGGATTAATTCTAACAACGCCCTGCAGCAGGGCTTCAATTGTTTCTAACGCGTCCGAGTCCACCTCGGGCTTTGGCAGCCAGCGAATTCCGTAAGCCTGCGCAAAGTATTACCTGAAAGATCGGTCGTGTAAAGTTGCATGCCCCCTCGGCTCCCACTTGAAAATACCAAACGACGTTCATCGGGAGACCAGGCCGGCGATTCAGCACTGGCCACCCCCGTGGTGACCTGGTAGGCCTTGCCTTCACCAAGTTTGTAGACGAACAGGTCGAACTTCCCCTCAAAGCGGGAAACGTAGGCGATCATCGAGCCATTGGGACTCCAGGCGGGACTCGCATTGTAGTTACCCTCGCGGGTGAGTTTGCGGACATTGGAGCCGTCGTCTTCCATCAAGTAGACCTGAGGCGTGCCTTCCCGGTCGGAAGTGAAGGCAATCTGGGTCCCCGCTGGATTCCAGCTGGGTTCGGTGTTGATGCAGTTGCTGTCGGTAAGGCGCCTGACTCGGCCCGATGCCACATCGAGCACCACGACATCGCTGTTACCCCGCCGGTCGCCCTGGACCAATGCCAGCCGCTTGCCATCCGGGGACCAGACCGGTGCAAAGCAATGGCCTTGCGGGCTGCCACTGCGGGGATAGAGCTTGACGTGCGGACCTCCCACCTTCATCTGGCCCCAGATTTCCGGCGCGCCCCCCTTGTAGGTCACGTAAGCGATCCGGCCATCCGTGCCGATCGTGGGTGAAAGGGTCAGACTCTTGTGATTGGTGATTTGCAGCAGGTTCGCGCCATCGCGGTCGAGCTGGAAGATCTCTTTCACGCCCGGGAAAACCAGGCGCACGAACACGATCCTGGAGGTGGCCACGCCCCGCTCGCCCGTGAGCCTGGCCACCAGATCATCCGCGATGGTGTGGGCCATCCTGCGCAAAGCAGCTGTCTTCCCACTGTACTTCTTGTTGAACACAGCTTTGCCGGACTTGACATCGACCACCTGAAGGACGATCTCGACCTCGGTGGGGATTGTCAGAGCCACTCGGCAGATCACCAGCCAATCCGTTCCTGCCGAGATCCAGGACGGATAGGAGGCAGGTTCAGTGGAGCTAGGCAAAGAATTTTTGAGGACGGCGAAGGGGCCTGCTTCCTCCAGATCCCGCAACACCACATCCCGTAATTCGCGGTTCACCAAACCTGCCTCCAACCCCATGATTTGAGGCGTTGGCAGGGCGATGCCGACCTTGGAGCCAGCGGAAGCTGAGAGCACAACTTCCTGGTTCGGGGCCTGCGCCCAAAGCACCGCGAAAACGCCAAGCAGCAATCCAAGTATCCATCGCTTCATAGTTACTCCAAGTCGGATCGACTATGGCCCATGCTACCCCAATGACGCGAGTTGGTAAAAAGGCACAGGCTTTGCTGGCCCCACAAAAGCAGTGACCCCAGGCTTTTCAAGGTCCGCGAAAGAACCTCAACCCCTTTATTCCCCGCGCTCCAGAGCCAGCCTTGCAAGCTTCCCTCCATAGATCTTACGCAGCGCCTCTACCCATTCGAGCTGCAGGCAGCCGTAAACCGGTCTCAGCTCCGCCTCCACCCAAGCTTGGAGCTGCGCCACGGAAGTGCACGCCTCGAGACCCTCCCTCAGGCCTTTTCTCAAGCCTTCGTCCGGGCATTGCAAGGCCGCCACGGGAGCGTAGCTGAGCCGATGGATCGCACTCGAGCCCAGGGTGCGCAGGGCCTTTCGGTGCTCGGGGGTGCCATAGCCTTTGTGCTGCGAAAACCCGTAGCCAGGCCACTTCGAGTCCATCTCCCGCATCAAGGCATCGCGATGGGTCTTGGCCAGGATGCTGGCTGCGGCCACCGCACAGCTGATGGCATCACCC
>JANYIU010000165.1 GCA_025361955.1 Holophagaceae bacterium | reverse complement strand
TTCCGGCCAAGCTCAAGCGTGCCCAATGCTTCGTCAAGCAGGGACTGAAACCGGCGGCGGTGAAGGCTTTCAAAGAAATCGTGGAGGGCTTCCCCGGCACCCCCGAAGCGAGAACTGCACAACAGGAACTCTCGGATCTCGGGTTCTGAAAAGGAAAAACGGCTCCAGCGGGTCATGGCTCTCCGGCCATGATCCGCTTTAATAGTTGAGCCATTGGGATCTCCTGCACATTCATGGCCGTGCCCTCACGGAGAAGATCCCTCAAGCGCTGGTCCCTTTTACCGAGCGGCAGAGTGTCCAGTTTCGCAAGGGGAATCCAAGAGCCGCCGAGGGGCGCGTCGAAGGTCCTAGCCACCTTGATGGCCACAGGGATCACCCGTTCCTTGCGATGGCTGTAGACCTGGACCCAGCCCTTCCATGTCCTATAATCCGAGGTGAGGTAGGGGATGTGCGATTCGGCGGCGGTGGTAGCGGCGCATTCCTGGGCAATCTCGAGGATGGGCCAGCGCCAAAGTCCCGCTAGGAGGCCTTTGGCCGCAGGTTGGAGCAGGAGCCAATGACCTTCGGCCTCGATGGCCACCAGCCAGGCATCCAGGGTCTTCACCTTGGATCGCTCCAAGGAGGGTGGGATGCGGTCGGTAATCCCCAGCCGCAGTGCCTCACAGGAGGCTGCCAAGGGACAATGGCCGCAGTCCGGTCGTGGAGCGCAAATCGTGGCACCCAGCTCCATCACAGCCTGGGTGATTCGGGAGGGACCAAGGGCCGATAAGCCTGGGCGGAGCCATTCACGCAGTTCCGCCGCGTGGCGCCGGGGCTCGTCCTGGAGGCCCAGGAGGCGGGCGAGCACGCGGAAGGCATTCCCGTCCAAGGCGGGCTCGGGTCGCTGGAAGGCGATGGCGGCGATGGCGGCCGCTGTGTAAGGGCCAAGCCCAGGTAGGGATTGCAGGCCCTGCAGATCCTCGGGCCAGCCAGCCTTCGCGATGAAGGTCGCGGCCTGTTTCAGGAATCGGACCCGCCGGTAGTATCCGAGCCCTTCCCAGAGCTTGTGGATGGCGTCATCTTCCGCGAGGGATAGCGCCCGAGGATCCGGGAAACGGGCCATCCACCGGTTGAAGTAGGGCACCACAGTCGCCACTTGCGTCTGTTGCAGCATCATTTCCGAAACCAGGACTGCGTAGGGGTTTGGATGAGGCAGATCCAAATTCTCGGCGCGCCAGGGCAGACGGCGTCCCTTGGCCGAAAACCAGTCCGGAAGGGGCGCGAGGATCAGTGGCGAGGGAAGGGGAATCATGGGTGTTTTCGACCAGCCATCATTGGGTAAGAACCCCACCATCAGAATGGCAGGCCCAAGCATGGCGGGGCTGGCATGAAAGGCCAAAAAGGATTGCAAAGCAACGGCAGAGATGCTCCTTGACAGCCCCTAAAAAGAAAGCGCTCCGAAGAGCGCTTTTTGTTGGTGCCCGCGAGCAGACTCGAACTGCTACGGCTTGTGGCCACCACCCCCTCAAGATGGCGTGTCTACCAATTTCACCACGCGGGCAGAACAGAAATCAAAGGATGCCACGGCTTGCGGCGCCCGTCAATCCTCACTTTTAGGGAGTCTTTGGCGCAGCGGGTGGCGCAGGAGGTGGCGCTGGCGCAGCGGGCACCGAAGGGGCGGAGACAGGAGCCGAAGTCAGGCCCTTGTCAAGTACGGACCGATTCCCTTTCACGATCACCACTTCGATGACCAGAGAAGTCGCCATGAAGATCGCGGCGAGCCAGTAGGTGACCTTGGCAAGCACTGGCGCGGCGCCCTGGGCCCCGAACGCGGAATTGGCTCCGCCGCCGCCGAAGGTGGCACTCAGACCGCCGCCCTTCGCTCCAGGCTGGAGCAAAACGCAGCCAATGAGCAACACGCTCATGATCACATGCAAGGTCACTAGGAATCCATTCATGGGTACTCCGAACCTGCCATTTTAACAGGCGCTGCGAGGTTCCACAGCTACTCTTATTCAGTGTTGGAACTGGGGGCAAGTTTCTGCCCCAGCCAGCGGTGGAGGGTCTCGTCCAATACGCCGAGTTTCGTGAGATGCTCTGCGGCCATCTTGAGACTCTGGCCTTCGTCGCGGCACAGCAGCAGACGGCGTTTCCAGGCTTCCACGGCGCGTTCGCGGAGCTCCACCTCGCCGGAATTCATCCGGCGCTCAAGAATGAAGCCGAGATTGTTGGCGGCTTTCCGATGGAGGGGCGAAAAAGTCAGAGCCTTCTCGTAGGCCTCCGTGGCTTCGACCATCCTCTCGTTCACTTCCAGAGCCACGCCCTCCGCGTTCCACACGTCCGGATCCTCCGGGGATAGGGCCATGGCCTCCTTCACCATGCGCAGCTGATCCTCGAATCGCTGCAGATGGCGGTAGCACTCAGAGAGCCCGAGATAGGCGCTGTATTCCCCTGGATCGGATTCCAGGGCGGTGAGGAAGCAGCGTTCGCTTTCGACGGGCTGGCCGAGCTTCAGCAGAACGTAACCCAGTTGCACTTGCACATCCGCGGCTTGCGTGTCGCGGGCCAAGGCTTCCCGATAGCAGCGGAGGGCATCTTCCCAGCGCTTGTCCTCCCGGGCCAAGTCTCCCAGGGCGGACCAGGGATTGGCGGCCTCGGGGTCGGTTTCCGTGGCCAGCGAGAAATAGGACACGGCTCCATCTTGATCGCCAAGATCCCGACGGATCTCACCCAGCATGGCATAGGCTTCGGCCAACACATCCGCAGGGGGGCTCAGCAGCAAGAGCTGGTGGAGCTCAGCTTGGGCCACCTCCAAGTGCCCTTGTTCCGAGAACAGCTCCGCCAGGATGAAGTAACTGGCCGGCTCCCGGGCCTGGAGGCTGCGGGCCCGGTGGATGCAGCGCAGACCTGCCTCCATGTTGCCGCGCTTGAGCAGGAGTTCCCCGAGGCTGTGCCAGCCCCAGAAGTAGCTGGGATCCACATCGAGCGCCGCGACGAACTGGGCTTCAGCGCCCTTGGCGTCGTCGAGCTGTTCGCAGGTGATTCCAAGCATGCGCAGGGTTCGGGGATCTCTCGGCTGCAGGCTAAGCGCCTTGAGGAACCAGCCCTTGGCCTCGGAGTGTTTATCCCGCTGGAGGCAGAGGAGGCCCATGAGTTCGAGTGCCTTCGGATCCTGCCCGTTGCGCTCCAGGGCCTGCCGCAGGGAGCGCTCCGCATCATCAGGACGCTGCTGCAGGATGCGGATGTAACCGAGGTTGCGGCGAGGGGCGGCCTCCGTAGGGTTTTCGTCCCGGATGGCCACCAGTTCCCGGTGGAGATTCTCCAGTTCCTCCGGGACGCCGTGATCCCCTTCGGCCACGATGCGCTCGAACCAAGCCTCGCCGTCAGAGCGGTTCTCGGCGAGCAGCTGATCCAGAATCTCCGCTGCGTCCCCATGCAGGCACCGGCCATTGCAGGCCTTGGCCAGCAGAAGGCGGGACTGGGGCGAGGCCACACTATCCTTTTTCAAGGTGGTGATTTCAGGATCTAGCAGCCGGAGCCAGGAAGATAACATGGGAATACCTCGTAGAAGCAGAGTCAGCTTAACAGGCTAGCGCTTTCGCGACGCCCTCACAGAGCAGCCGAGCCATGGCTTCCCGCGTCTCCAGGGTGGCACTGCCCAGGTGGGGGAGGAGCACGGTCCTGGGGGCCGTGAGCCAAGCTGGATTCACAGCGGGTTCCCCCTCGTAGACATCCAGACCGACCCCTCCCAGAAACCCGGAATGAAGCATTTCCAACACCGCCAATTCATCCAAGATGCCCCCGCGAGCGGTATTGATGATGAACGAGCCTTGCGGGAGCAGGCTGAGTCTCTTGCCGTCCAGGATGCCCTGAGTCGCCTCCGTCAGGGGGCAATGCAGGGAGAGCACCGAGCACTGGGGCAGCAGTTCGGGCAAGGGCATCCGTGGCGCGAGGGCCGGGCCGAAATCCACAGGGTGGTGCTTGCCGTCCCGGTCCCAAAAGGCCGGCTTCATACCCAGGGCCCAGACGCGGCGGGCGAAGGCCTTGCCGATGGCCCCCGAGCCCAGGATGCCGCAGGTCTTACCATTCAGGCTCGTACCCAGGAGCTGGTCTGGAGCCCAACCCTGCCAGGCGCCGGACCTCACCAGGGCCTCGCCTTCCGCCAGTCGGCGGGTGACCGCCAGAAGCAGGGTCAGGGCCAGATCCGCCGTGGTCTCGGTGAGCACTCCGGGCGTGTTCACGATCTGGATGCCGCGCTCCCGGCAGAACTGCTGGGGCAGGTGGTTCATGCCGACGGAATGGGTTCCGATGACTTTCACCTTGGGGGCGAGGTTCAGATCGGCTTCCAGAATCGGCTCGGAAAGAAGGACTACCAGCGCCTCCGCCTTGGCCAACTCCATGCGCCAGGCTACCGATCGGTAGGGTGCGATGCAGAGGTCAGGAAACCGCTGTCCCAGTTCCTGAAGCGAACAGCCAACCAGGGCTGATGTGGACAGAATGCGGGTGGTCATCGCTGAAATGCTTTCAATGCTAAACGGATGGCTTCGAGAAGAGGGGGCTTCTGGATCTTCAGCTCGGCCACGATGGGAAGCACGACGTCTTCCCGAAAGCCCAGGTTGGTGAGGGCTGAGCGCAGATCATTCTCCCAGGCGTCCTGGGGCGAGGCTGAGGCACCCAGGCCGTCCAGGCCGCCCAGCCCACCCAGCTTTTCGGAGAGTTCGAAGCACAGTTTCTCGGCGGTTTTCTTGCCGATGCCCGGTATGCGGGTGAGGGTCTTTACATCTCGCCCGCGGATGGCCTGAATCAGCTCCTCCAAGGGCAGGGCTCCCAAAGCGGCCAAGGCCAGCTTGGGACCCACCCCGTCGACCTTCACCAAGAGCCGATAGGCCCCTCGCTCCTGGGGTGTGGCGAACCCCAGAAGGCTCAGATCGTTTTCTCGAAGCAGGGTCTCCACATGGAGCAGGACCTGCTCGCCAGGTTCCGGCAGAGCGCCATAGGTCCCAAGGGAGATCGAGCATTCGTAGCCCACCCCCCCGCATTCCACCATGGCGAGGTTGGGCAATTTTTTGATGAGTTCACCGCGAAGTCGACCGATCATGACTCCAGCATAGCGGATTCGATTCCCACTGCTCTGGACCCGGATCCGGACGAGGTGGTCGCAGCGATAGGCTAGCTCTTCAAACTGGCGCCCTGGAGTCGCTCAATCCGCCAAGGGGGCGGTGATCTCGTCAATGCGGGCCAGCACCTCGGGCGTGAGCTTGTCCATGAGGGGCAGCGCGCCGAGATTGCTCTGCAGCTGCGAAAGCTTCGAGGCGCCCATGATCACGGTGCTTACCCGCGGATTCTTCGCCGCCCAGGCGATGGCCAACTGCGCCAGGCTGCCGCCGAGTTCGGCTGCGATAGGCTCGAGCTTTCCCACGGCCTCGTTTTTAGCGGTGTCAAGCAGCCCTGGGTGCAGCCATTCCATGCCCTTCAGCGCACCACGGCTGTCGGCTGGGATGCCGCTCTGGTACTTGCCAGTGAGCAGACCCGAAGCCAGCGGGCTCCAGGTTGTGAGGCCAAGGCCGAGGTCTTCATAGAGCCGCGCATATTCCTGTTCCACGCGTTGGCGATGGAAGAGATGGTACTGCGGCTGCTCCACAATCGGCTTGTGCAGGTGGTGGCGTTCGGCGATGTTCCAAGCCGCGCGAATCTCGTCAGCGCTCCACTCGCTCGTGCCCCAGTACAGCGCCTTGCCCTGAGTGATCATGTCGCTCATGGCCCACACCGTTTCCTCAATGGGAGTGTGCGGATCGGGGCGATGGCAGTAGACGAGGTCGATGTGCTCCAGCCCGAAGCGCTGCAGTGAGCCGTCGATGGCCTGCGTCAAATACTTGCGGTTGAGCGTGTTGCGGCGGTTGATGCCTTCCCCGTTCCGTGCCAGGCCCCAGAAGAACTTGGTCGAGACCACGTAATCCAGGCGCGGCCAGCCGAGCTTGCGAAAGGCCTCGCCCATCACCGATTCGCTCTGCCCGTTGGCGTAGACTTCAGCGTTGTCGAAGAAGTTCACGCCGGCATCCATGGCGGCGGCCAACATCTCCACCGCCGACTGCACATCGACTTGGTTGGCATAGGTCACCCAAGATCCGAGGGAAAGCGTACTGACCTTGAGGCCGCTGTGGCCGAGTCGTCGATAGTCCATGCAGAGCTCCTTGCTTCGTTTGTTCGTGAAAGGGGGTCGATCCTAGCCCAATGTCGCTTGATTCAAAGGAACGCGCTGGCGTTCGATCGGCCGGTTCTCTAAAGGTTTTCCGATTGTCGAGTGAGCAAACTCAGGAAGGTGAGGGGACCATCCGAGTCGTTGATCAGGCCATGACTTCCCCCCGCTTTCACCAGGAACAAGTCGCCAGGACCCAAGGGCACGCGCACACCATCAAGAATTCCAGTGCCCTGGCCCTCCAGAATCAGGTAGAGATCCTCCGTGTTGGGATGGGGGTGCTCGCCAATGGTGGATCCTGGGTCCAGGGTCGTGCGACTAAGGCTGACGACGCCCGCCATATCACCAGTCTTCAGATAGTCCGCGCCCTTGGCCGCTCCTATTCCACCTCGGATGTTCAACTTGGGTTCTTGCACCAGCTCAGACAGTTTTTGGATCATTGCAACCTCCTCTTTGATTCTAGCGCGTGGCTAGACTCAAGCCGCGTTTGGGGCTGCAAATGACGCGGGAATAAAAGTCAGAGGGTTTGATGCCGGGAGACTCCCGAAGGATAAATTACGCTTGGAGCAATGGCTCGATCAACCGAATGGCAGCGAGTGGGCGCATGGCCTGCAGCGCTCTCGAGTGGATCAAGCTCGGAATCTTCGAACCGGATGCCTTGTGTTCGGGTGCGTTGTTTGACTTCATTTTGACTTGGCGAGCTCTTTCGATTTTTATCTGCCGGTATAAAACAAGTACGCCCTAAATTTCTCTAGGGCGTTTTGGTGGAGCTGAACAGGATCGAACTGTCGACCTCTGCAGTGCGAGTGCAGCGCTCTCCCAGCTGAGCTACAGCCCCAAGGGGGGATATCAGTCTAGCGGACCCTGGTCCCCAGTCAATCGCGGGTTGGATCTACAGCAATTCGTCCATGCAGGCTTGCAAGACCTCGGGGCCTGGTTTCACGAGGGCCTGGGGCAGGGTGGCGATTGCAGCCTCCGTGAGATGCATGAAATCGTGGAGCGTGGGCTTGCCTTGCTGGACGTAGAGTAAACCGGTGAGGAACTCGCCCTTGATCCGGGCCTTGTGGATCGTCCGGTACCCTCCGAAGCGGTCCGTGGGGTCGTAGTCCTCGCGGATGGCCCGGAAGGTGACCCGGGAGCCATCGGGGAATTCCACTTCCCGGGCCTCTCCAGGGGGAATCTCCACAGCGCCGAGTTCGTAGAAGGGGACAAAGCCCAACTCATGGAGCGGCATCTCCTTGTCCTTGAGGGTCTTGTAGGACTTGGTGGAGCCTTCGTGATTGTTCCAGGTCACGCAGGGGCTGATGACATCGATAAAGGCCGTGCCCTTGTGGGCGAAGGCTGCCTTCAGGATCATGTTGAGCTGCTTGGGATTTCCGCTAAAGCTCCGAGCCACGAAACCGCAGCCCAGTTCCATGGCCAGGGTGCAGGGATCGAGGGGAGGGATCTCGTTCACGGATCCGTGTTTCAGAGTGGACCCCACATCGGCGGTGGCCGAGAACTGTCCCTTGGTGAGCCCGTAGACGCCGTTGTCTTCGAGAATGTAGACGACGGGGACATTGCGGCGGATCATGTGGACGAGCTGGCCCATACCGATGGACATGGAATCGCCGTCGCCGCTGGCGATGATGTTCACGAGCTGACGATTGGCGAGAGTTACCCCCGTGCAGACTGAAGCCGCACGTCCATGCACCGAATTGAAGCCCCAGGCTTGGCCTAGGAAATAGGTGGGTGTCTTACTGGAACAGCCAATGCCGGAGAGTTTGGCCACGCGATGGGGTTCGATGCCCATTTCCCAGGCGGACTGGATGATCTGGGAGGTGATGGCGTCGTGGCCGCAGCCCGCACAGAGCGTGGACTTGGCGCCCACGTAATCCTGTTTGGTGAGCCCGATCTGGTTGGTGGGGACGGGGTTTGTGGTCATGGTTCCCTCACTTCCCGAACGCGATGATTTGATCGACGATGGTCTGAGCGGTGATAGCCGTGCTGTCGTAATGGAGCACGTTGCGCAATTTGACGGCCAGGTCCGGAAAGAAGTCCCTCAACAGAGAGGCCATCTGTCCGTCGCGGTTCTGCTCGACTAGGTAGATCACCTCCATATCCCGCAGGAAGGATTCCACTTCCTCAGTGAAGGGCAGGGCCCGGATTCGCAAGTAGTCGGTGGGCATGCCGCAGGTATCCCTAAGAATATCCCGGGCTTCCACGACAGCGGGATCACTGGAGCCAAAAGCCATAAGTCCGCGCTTGGAGCCAGTGCTTTGCAGGATTGGGCAGGGTACGGCGGCGCGGGCGCCGAGAAATTTCCGCTGCAATCGATCGATGTTGGATTTCCAGTCCTCAGGATTCTCGGAATACCCCGCATAGGGATTGTGGCCGGTGCCTCGCGTGAAATAGCCGCCTTTGCCGCCCGGGGTACCTGGGATTGTCCGCCAGCAGATTCCATCTTCATCCGTATCTTTGTAACGGCCCCAGTCCTGGATCTCTTGCAGTTGTGTCTGGTCGAGGACCTTTCCCCGGTCGAACGGACCCTCCAGATAGGTGAAGGGCTTCGTGATCCAGTTCTGCATGCCCAGGTCCAGATCGCTCACCACGAACACAGGGGTCTGGAAGCGCTCCGCGAGGTCGAAGGCTTGGTAGGTGAATTGGTAGCATTCTTCCATGGAGCCGGGGTAGAGACAAATATGATAGGTATCACCATGGCTGCACTTAGCTGTCAAACCAATATCACCCTGACTGGTGCGGGTGGGCAGACCCGTGGAAGGCCCCATGCGCGTCACATCCATGAACACGCTGGGACATTCGGCGAAATAACCCAGACCGATGAATTCCGACATGAGGGAGATGCCGGGTCCGGAGGTGGCGGTCATGGCCCGTGCACCGGCCCACCCCGCGCCGATCACGACGCCCGCCGAGGCCAGTTCGTCTTCCATCTGAATGATGGCGATCGTGCGTTTTCCGGTCGCGGGATCGATGCGGTAGCGATCCGCATAGTCGCTGAGCTTCTCGACGACACTGGAGCTGGGCGTGATGGGGTACCAGGCTACGACGGTGACGCCTGCGAACATGGCGCCCAGGGCGCAAGCGGTGTTGCCGTCCATGATAAGCATTCCATCGGTCTTGTTGTCGCGGATCACCCGGAGCCGGTCCTGGGGGAGCATGTTTGAATCAGCCCAGTCGAATCCTGCCTGGGCAGCGGTCTGGTTGAGTTCGACCGCTTTCTGTTTACCCTTAAGCTGCTTGGCGATGGCCGCTCGGATTTCCTGCATATCAATGCCAAGGGTGTTCGCGGCCACGCCTACGTAGATCATGTTCTTCACGAGCTTGTGCAGCTTGGGCTCAGGGCAGGAAGCCGAGACGATCTGCTGGAAGGGCACCGAGTAGAAAGAGAGATCCCCGCGCAGGGTGTCGAGCTTCAGGGGCTCATCGAAGATCACCGTGGATCCGCTCGGAAGCTTCATCACATCGTCCTTGGCCGTCTCGGGATTCATGCAGATCATGAGATCTATGTCATGTTTCCGGGCCACATAGCCCTTGGCGTTGGCTCGGATCTGGAACCAGGTGGGTAGGCCGGCGATATTCGAAGGGAAGAGGTTCTTGCCGCTGACCGGGATGCCCATCTGAAAGATGGCCCGCAGCAGCGCATTGTTGGCGGTCTGGCTCCCGGAGCCGTTGACGGTGGCGACCTCAATCGAAAAATCATTAATCAATGTTTTTGTTTCTTCGGCTTGGAGGGAGGTGCTTGGGGCGAGGGACATGGGTTTCCTTTCTAGCCTGCCAATGACTTCATGAGCAATGATGTCGCGGCGGCACACAAAATGAGAAAATAGTACCAATTCGGTTGAGCACGGGAAGGGGATTACAAAAGAAAAATCAATAGGTTGAAAAAAAGCGAAAAAAAAGGATTGACGGCATCCCTTCTTTCGCTTACTTTGATGCCATGAAGCCTATAAATCTTACCAAGCGCCAACAGGCAGTCCTGCATTACGTCCATAAATTCCTGGAAGAGGAAGGGCGTAGTCCTACGCTCAAGGAAATCGCGGAGGGGGTGGGTTCCAGCGCGGTGAGCACGATTCATAAGCATGTGCAGCATCTCATTGAAAAGGGATTCCTTGAGCGCAGCCATGGGTGTGGTAACAACATCGTGATGGCTGAATCTGAACCATCCATCCCCGAAGAGGATTCGCCTTGGACGAATCAGGAACGGGTTCTCGTCAAGCTATATCCCTTCTGCGGCGATGTCGCGGCTGGGGTTCCACTCATCCCTGAAACCCGAGCGATTCCCCTTGAAGTGCCCAACAGCATCCATCGAGACCGGGATGGGCTTTTCGTTTTGAGAGTCCGGGGCGATTCCATGGTCCAGGACTGCATCCTGGATGGGGATTTGGTGGTTCTACAGCGACGGGGCGAGTACCGTAATGGCGATCGAGTGGTGGCACTCATCGATGGGGAAGAGGCCACCCTGAAAGAATTCCGGAAGGATCCCAAGGGAGTCTGGCTCATCCCGCACAACCCCGAACTCACCCCCAAGTGTTTCGCACCCGAACAGGTAACGATCCAGGGTGTTCTCGTGGGAGTCATGCGCAGCTGCTAATCAGCCGGTCGCAAACCAGTCCCTGCAGCTCCCGGCACATCAGGGTGCCACCGATGTCGCGGGTTCCAGCTCCTTCCGCAAGGGTGGTTGCGACGAGGTGCACGATGATCTCAGCCTCCTCGAGCCAGCCCATATGACGGAAGCAAAGGGCTGTGGACAAAATCATGCCCAAGGGATTGGCCAATCCTTTCCCGGCGATGTCCGGAGCTGAGCCGTGTACTGGCTCGAAGAGAGCGGAGCAACGGAAGGGACGATGGGGAGCCCAGGATGCGGAAGGGGCCATGCCCATTCCGCCCTGGAAACCTGCCAACAGGTCACTCACGAGATCCCCGACGAAGTTATCGGCGGCGATCACACCGAAACCTCGCGGATTCTGCACCAGGTTACAGAGCAGGGCATCCGCGTGCATGCCTCTGGCGGTCACCTTTGGGAACTGTTCTCGCAATTCCTCGAAAATTCGCATCCAGAGGCCGTGGCCGTGCTTCAGAACATTGGCTTTGTGGGCGAGCGTGAGCGGACATCCTCGCCTCGAGGCCCATTCGAAGGCTGCCTTGAGCAGGATTCGGACCGCCTTGCTCGTATGGACCGCCTCGTCCACCGCCCGATCCGCTTCAGTGAACCCCCTCATGCAATAAGGGCCTTCGGTGTTCTCCCGGAAGACATCGATATGGATCTCGGCGGCGCGCACCCCCTTCAAAGGGACATGGGCATCGAGAAAGGGCTCGCAGGGGCGGTGGTTGACATGGAGTTCGAGCTCCTGCCGCAATCTCAGGAGCAACTGTTCGGCATGTCGGCCATCAGGGATCCTGGGATCGCCCACAGCTCCGAACAAAATGGCATCAAATCCATCCCGGAGAGCGCAGAAATGCGCATCCGAAAGCGATTCCCCGGTCCGCAGAAAGTGCTCGGCACCATAGGGAAAGGCAATCCATTCCAATTTGCGGCCGCGATTCTGGGCCCATTCGAGCAGCGGATAGACACCCTGCATGACCTCGGGACCGATGCCGTCCCCAGGAATGATGGCAAGTCGGATCATGGGAAAGAATGCCTCCACAGGTTCAGGATCCATCATCGCAGCCAGGAGGCTCATTTGTGGGGCACGTGTTTCTAGATTTGAGGCTTTGGCGTGAAACGGTTACACTCTCGCCATACTTTGAGGTCTTGGACGATGGTGTTCTTCAACCACGCCACACGCCAGATGACGGCCAAAATCGTTTACTACGGCCCTGGTCTATGCGGCAAAACAACGAATCTCAATACCATCTACGGGAAAACCTCGCAGAAGGCACGGGGAGAGATGGTCTCGCTGAACACTGAGACCGATCGGACCCTTTTCTTCGACCTTCTGCCCATGGATGTGGGGGTCATCGGCGGCTTCAAGACCAAGCTGCAGCTCTATACGGTCCCCGGGCAGGTGTTCTACAACTCCACCCGGAAACTTGTGCTCAAAGGGGTGGATGGCATCGTTTTCGTAGCGGACAGCCAGGTGCCGATGCTTGATGCCAACAAAGAGAGCCTGCAAAATCTTGCAGCCAATCTAAAGGAACTGGGACTTTACATTCGTGACATTCCAATGGTGTTCCAGTGGAACAAACAGGATCTGAAGAACATTGTCTCCGTTGAAGCACTCGAACGAGAGCTGAACCCAAGCGGCCATGGCAGTTTCCCGAGCAACGCCCAGGAGGGTAGTGGGGTCTTTGAGACGCTTCGTGGCATCACCAAACTGGCCCTGACACACATCAAGGCCCATCACTTCGGCGAGACGAGCCCCGCAAGGGAAGAGAATCCCCAAATTGCGCGCGAGCAAGCCCCTGCATCCAAGGCAGGTCGTTCTGATACAGCCGGCATCTTCGCCCCGGCACTAGCTAAACCCCTGGCTTTTTCCGATTTGCCTTCCGTAGGCGACCTACTTAGAGATCTCCCCGCCCCACTATCCCCTGTGCTCCGGAGGATGCCTTCCCCCTTGCACATGCCCGCGCCGGTGGCAGTGTCCTCACCCCGACCACTCGTCGTTCCCATTCTTTCTCCCATGCTGCGGCCGAACCCAGCGCCCAGACCCACGGTCAATCCCATGATGGTATCCCTGGCTACGCCAACGGCTCCGAAGTTCAAGAGCCCCACGCCCAGAGCCGCAGTGAGTGCACTCCTCGGGGACCTGACCCATACAAGTGCCATGGGTCTTCCCGTTGTCATCAAGGTGGAATTGCCAACCTATCTCGACGGATCAGAGATCGAGGTGGTCGTGCAGATTCGCCAAGGGGGAATGATGGTCGCACAAGGGCAGTTGAAGCGAATCGCTCCCAGTTCAGGCGCGATTGCAAAACTGACCCTCGAACTAAAGCGAAGCTAGTTTGAAAGCCCTCGTGTGCGTCCTCTTCGTCGCGAGCGCGCTGCAAGCAGCCGAGCTGCCAGCCTGGTGGAAGGCACTGCCTCACTTGTCTCGCCTTGAAAGTGGCTTCATTCAGGAATCCGAGAGCGCGGTATTCGGCAAGCTCAAGAAGGAAGGGAAGATCCAGCTGGCCAAGGGCGGGCGTCTGCGTGTGACGTACGTGAAGGGAATGGTCCTGGTGTCCGATGGGATCCATTTGATTCAGTACGATCCAATGGCCGTGACCGCGCAACGCTTGACTCTTAGCTCAGCCACCAGGGATATGCCCCTGCTGAACATCCTGGTGGATCCCACAGCCCTGGAGAGCGCATACCAAATCAAGGCGGAGAATGCAGGCCAGGTCCTGCTGGAACCGAAACGGAAAGACTTGCCGAAGGTGACGGTTGAGGGCATGGACGGCTTGTTGAAGCGGGTGACCTGGACGGATGCCACCGGAGCCAAACAGGTGCTCGAATTGAAAAATCCGTACGTCCCTAGTGCAGATTTTCCCCCTTCGGTATTCACATTCAAAGCCCCTGCCGGTACCCGTTGGATCGGTTGACCAGGGCCGAACCCCCAAGCTGCGAAGCCCAATATTCAAAACACGAGTCATAGGAATCTCCAACTTTCCCCAATTCCAGAGACCCACCCATGGCGAGAACGCCCAGCTCCGTTACAATGGGCATGGCCCTATAGCTCAGCGGTCAGAGCTGGCGGCTCATAACCGCTTGGTCCGGGGTTCGAATCCC
>JANYIU010000002.1 GCA_025361955.1 Holophagaceae bacterium | reverse complement strand
ATGCCGCGGGTGGGTTCAGAGACGAAGAGAAGATCGGGGCGGATGGCGAAGGCCTTGGCGAGACAGATTTTCTGCTGGTTGCCGCCGGAGAGTTCCTTGGCCTGCTGCTTGGGGCCCGTACACTTGATGTGAAGGATGTCCATGTACTCTTCGGTGAGTTTCTTCATGGCCGCTTCGTCGCGGATCTTGAAGAAACCGAAGGACTTCAGAAACTTCCCTTGGATCTGCATGGCCGTGAAGGCGATGTTCCACTCGAGCGTCTCGTCGAGCAAGAGACCTACGCCACGCCGGTCTTCGGACACGAAGGCCATCCCCATCTGCAGGGCTAACCGAGGCTCATTCAATCGCACCTGCTTATCGCGGAGTTGCACGTCACCGCCACCGGGAAACAGGCCCATGATTCCGTTGGGAATGCCGAGCTTGCCCTGTCCGGCCAGGCCGCCGATTCCAAAGATCTCGCCCTTGCGCACGGAGAAGGAGATATCACGAACCGTTTCGCCGGGTTGGTCCACCCAGAGATGCTTCACGGAAAGGATCGTCTCCCCGAACGTCCGGACGCCTTCGTCCAAGCGCTCGGTGGCCACGTGCCGACCCACCATCCAGGAAGCGATGTCGCGCACGGTGACGCCCTTCGTCGGCGTGTCCTTGACGATGACCCCGTCCCGAAGCACCACGACGCGATCCGCCACCTCAATGATTTCGTGGAGCCGGTGGGAGATGAAGATGATCGAGATACCCTGAGCCGCGAGCGCTCGAAGGGCGCTGATGAGCACTTCGGCCTCGGTCTCCGTGAGCACCGCCGTGGGCTCGTCCAGGACCAGCAGTCGGGTCTTCTCGCGATTGATTTCGCGGGCGATCTCGGTGAACTGCTTGTGTCCCACAGGCATCTCGGAGATGAGCATGTCCGGGTCCAATCTCACGCCGAGCTTTGAGATTGAGTTCTCCGCCCGTTTTTTCATGTCGGCTCGGTCAAGGGTGCTCATCCGGTCGCCGAAGACATCGTTCAGAAAAGAACTCTTCATGGATTCGCGGTTGAGAACGATATTCTCCGTCGTCGTGAACCCAGGAATGAGGCTGAATTCCTGGTGGGACATACCGATGCCAGCGTCCAGGGCATCGAAGGGGCTGGAGAAATTCACCTCCTGGCCATCCAGGCAGACCTTGCCGTTATAGCCGCCGGTCTCCCTGATCACGGGCATTCCGAACAAAATGCGCATGAGGGTGGTCTTTCCCGCGCCGTTCTCTCCGACCAGACCGATGATCTCGCCAGGATTGATGTCGAAGCACACATCATGCAGAACAACGGTCCCGTAGAAATCCTTGGAGATGTTCTGCAGAGAAAGGAGCGGTATTTGTTGTCCCATGGCTTCCCCTAGGTCAGCGTTCTTTGACAAATAGTACGTCTAATGGGCGGGGATGGCCTATGGGGCCGTGACGGAATGCCAAGAAAATGGAAGGCCATGCCGTAACAGCCCCTAGACACACCGCGGCCCCTCTTCGCCTTGCAGGCCAAGGGAGCGCGTCCTCGCGCGAAAAAAACGGAGGGGCCGCAAGGACCCCTCCGCTGTCAATCTACAACCTACTTCTTCTTCAAAGTGAGGTATTTCTCGGGCACCTTCAGGCTGGTGGTGGGCAGGAACTGTTTGCCCTTGAGCTTGCCCAGGATATAGGTATCCATGTACATCAGGGCCATGTTCTTGTAACGGACGCCGGTGGAAGCGTCAGTGTAGTAGGCACCGTTCCACTTGGCGCCGGGGGTCCACTTGGCGTAGGCAGAGAAGATGTCCTTCAGGCTGTTCTTCTGGGCCTTGCCATTGATGACCCGGATCGCGTATTCGCCAAGGCCGGCGGAAACGGTGTAACCGTAGCTGAACGCCCAGGTGCCGAAGCGGCCGGCACCGCCCTTGGCGACGACAGCGCTCTCAACCTTGTGCAAGATCGCGGGGAAATTGCCAGCTTCAGCCTTGAGGTCGAGTCCAAGGGCGCCAGGATAGCCCATGAGCGGGGAAGGAAGATCGGCTTCCACGAAGAGGCCGTTCTTGGATTCCAGGAGACGCTTGAGCAGAGGCTCGGTGTGGCCGTCGTTGGTGCAGAACATGGCCACCTTTTCGCCATTGGGGCCGTACTTCTTCAGCCAGCTGGGAACCTTCTCGAGGATGAACTGCTGGGCACCGGCCATGCCCACATCAGAGGTGGGATCGGGGGCGGTTTCAAAGGCGAACTTGATGCCGAGGTCCTTGCAGGCCTCTTCCATGATCGTCCGACGGCGGCCGAGGCTCTCATAGGACATGTGGCGGGGGAAGGAGATGTGCACGAAGGTCTTGGCGCCCATTTCCTTGGCGGCCCAGATGATGGTGTAGCCGCGGGACACAAAGTCCTGGCTGGCGACCATGTCAGCGGAGCCGGCGATGACTGCGGGATCCTCGTGGGCTTCGCCAGCGAGGGTGAAGATGTCGGGGCGCTTGGCCTTGACGCGCTTGAATGCTTCAGCCGTGCCCGGAATGGCCTGATTCACGACGATGGCCTTCATGAGCGGATCGTCGGCGAGGGAGACGACGCTGGAGATGAAGGTCTCCTGCTGGGACATGAAATCGTCGGGATAGGTGAGGTGCTGGATCATGCCACCGTTTTTCACCTCTTTGTATTCCTTGATCAGGGCTTCGGCGCCGCGCAGATCGTCCTCGGACTGAGAGACGGTGCCGGTCACGATGCCCACGTGGAACTTCGCCTGGGCGAAGGCACTGGAGCCCGTAAAGAACATCGCCACTGGCACTAGGGCAGCGGCGAACCTCGTCAACCTCGTCATGTTGCCTCCTATTGGGAACAGAATGGAGCCCTATCGTAGATCCACGTTGGTTCCAGTCAATGAAAATTGTCTTTCCTTGTCGCATTCAAAAAAGCAAATGACTAGCCACATCACAGGCACCAAGGCGGCTGTGGGCTTGCCGGTCTCAACGCACCCGGTTGACCTTGCGCTTGGGTCCTGGGGATCCCTTTCTGTGAGCAACCACCGGGGTGGCTTCCCCCCCAAGGCGGCCTGCATCGGCGCCGATCTTCTTCCGGCCATGCCGCTCCAGAAGACGATAGATCGTGGTCTTGTGGATCGTCCTGCCCACGCTCGCTTCGAAAGCCTCTTTAAGCGCGCCGACCGCCACGACCCCCGAGCGATTGAAAAGCTCCGTATGCTTCCGAAGGAAGGCCGACTCCTCCTCGAAGCTCATGCACTGATTCCTTCGACCGCCCCGATTGCCCTTCCCAGCAATTACCAGAATTCCCTCCCGGGCGAATTCCGCTCCGATGCGCCGGACAGTGGCAACATGCAAACCAAGGACTTTGGCAATTTCATGAGCCGGGAGGTCGAGGACGTAGCTGAGCCAAACACACTGGAACCGCCGAAACACCTCCAGGGTCCAGTGCGCCATGACAATCTGCTCAAGCTCTGAAATTCTCTGCGCGGCAGCTGCCTTGACTGGGTTCATGAGTGACTCCACGGCCATGATCGGATACTCTTCCTTTTGAACGCAACTCGATCTGCTTTCACTTTTCCGGATGTGACCCGCATCATATGGCTATGAAATTTAAGGCCAAACCACGCCAACAGGTAACCCTGGACTGATTTTCCCTGGACGGATGGATAACTCCAGTTGCTGCCGCGTGAGCTGTCGCGATCCTTGGGATGATCGACTGCCACCTGACCTCCGCCTCTGAGCTATTCGCCTAAGTGCCCGTTATCCTGAGCCGATGGACGCGCAGCGCAGGGCTCTCCTCTACGGCCTTCTGGTGGCGATTCTGTGGGGCTTGTCCTTCCTCAGCATCAAGGTGACCTTGGCGGTCTTGCCCCCCATGACCCTGGCGGCGGCCAGGTTCATCGTCGCCTGCGCGGTGCTGCCGATCGCTGCTTTCTTGGCCAAGGAGGACCTGCGCATCGCCATACGGGACGTGCCCGTGCTGATCCTCGGCGGGGTCCTCGGCGTCACCTTGTATTTCTATTTTGAGAACAACGGCATCCTGCTTCTCTCGGCGTCGGAAGCCTCGCTCATCATCGCCACGATTCCCGTAGTGTCCGTCATCTCGGAGCGGATTTTCCTAGGAACGAGGCTGCCTGCCCGTGTCTACACGGGATCTCTGCTGTCCTTTGGGGGCGTGGCCCTCATCGTTCTGCGCCCTGCGAGCGCCTCCTCCTCTCCCCTGGGCTACTTCTACATGATCGGAGCGGTGGCAGTCTGGGTGGCCTACACCTTCGCCACACGGAAGGTTTCGCTCCGGTACGGGCGCCTGAATGTCACCTTCTGGCAAAGTTTCTTTGGTTTGATCGGCTGCATTCCCTTCGCGCTACTGGAATCCTCAGCCTGGCAAAAGCCGAACACCTGGGCGATCATCAATGTCCTCTATCTGGGCCTGATCTGCTCAGCCGCTGGCTATTGGCTGTATATGGCGACCCTCGACTCCCTCGGAGTTGGAAAGGCCAGTGTCTTCGTCAATCTGATTCCAGTGGTCGCCGTCATAGCCGCCTTCTTCCTCCTGGGTGACCGGCTCGGGACAGGCCAGTGGATCGGCGCTGCCCTCGCATTGGTGGGTGTCTATGTGGCCACAGCGCCCCGCTGAACACAGGATTCACTGCCGCAGGACGACCACCAGTCCAAGCACCGCGAGCACGGGCAGCAGCAACAGGGCCGAAACCCACCAAGCCGCGCGCTGGGCGTAGTTTAGCGTCCAGCCAACCCCCAGGCGTTTCTCCACCCACAACCTTGGATCTTCTGGATTCACATAGAAGAGCCCCCCGCGATAGTGCGCGGCAACCGATTGCTTCGAGAGGAAGTGTTTCGCCTCCAGGGCCATGAAGACGATTCCCAGAAGCAGACAAAGGAAGAACACGGCTGCCCCGACTTGAATGGCGACAACGCCCCTCAGGGGAGCCGCCAGGCACCCAATCACGAGCAGGCACATGCCGAGCCCCAGGAATCCACGCAAGGGCTCGACGACAGCCGCGCTCGTCTTGGCGGAGGCCTTTGCCACCCGCGAGGGAATCCCCCCGATCACCCATAGCAGCAGCCAGAGCAGCGCGGGTACCCCGAAGATAAGCCAGGGCAAATAGGCCTGGGCCGTCCACCCATTGACGCGCCCTTGGGCATCGAAGTGGGTGGGTACGGGGTCAGGCAACCGGGACAGGGCCCAGGTGTAAAACAAGGCCAGTGCGGAGAGCCCCGCAGCCGCCAGCAGGTCCCAAGCGGATAGCCAGGTAGTGTGCCGATCCTTGTCCATGTCGCTGCCCCCTGCGAATGCATCCAGGGTCGCACAATCGCCAGCCCGTGATTCACTCAGAAAGTCGCCGGTCCATTTAGTCGCTGTCACCTCCTAACCTTGTCGTGAGAGCGGCATAAGGAGCTGTAACGAAACAACCGCAAAAACAATGGTTATCAGGTAACGGCTCCTGAGCTTGCCCAGCCGCCAAGATGTTACGTCCAGCGGCGACCCAGCTCCGCTACCCTGTTCCCATGCCTCAATCCACAGAACTGGGAACGCGCGCCAGACGCTATGGTCGCCTAGCCGAACGAGCCACGCTCTGGCTGCTCTGGCTGCGGGGTTGGGACCTGGTGGAAGAGAACCTGAAGTTGGGCCGCTGGGAGTTGGACTTGATCCTGACGCGGGGCGACGAGTTGCGGTTGCTGGAGGTGAAGGCAAGGCGCTCCGGAGCATGGACCGCAGCGGACACGGCCCTTTCCCTCGAGCAGCGGATGCGCTTGCAATTCTCGCTGCGCTGTTACCTGGATCGCGTTCCTTGGCCGGGCCGGATCAGTTTCCAGAGGGCGAGCTGGGCCGGCTGGAAGGGGCGGTTTCACCCTCCTGAATGCTGGGATTCCCTGCGCATCCCGCGCTGATCGACAGCTTCCTCAGCTACCGACCCGCGAAGCATTCGGTCACCATGAACGCAACCACTCGGGTGAGTCTCCATGAAAGCAACCGGCATCCTGAATCATGTCCTTGGACCGGGGCTGCGGGGGCCCTCTAGGTCCCATACGGCTGGGGCCTATCCGATCGCCTCCATGGCTCGGGACCTGCTGGGCCAGACACCTTGCCAAGCGCGCTTCGAAGGAAGCGGCTTGGTCGCTGCAGATCACCCCACCACCGTGGACCTCGAGCCGCTCTCCCGCAGTGGGAAGAAGCTGGAGCTTCGCGCCAGATCCATTGGCGGGGGAGAGGTGGAGATCATCCAGGTCGATGGCTAGACTGTCTGCCTTCGTGGGACGGCCTACGAGGCCCTCGTCGAGAGCGCAGAGACTGCGGTTGAGCAGGTCGCAGCGATCCTGGGGTCATGCTCATAAGCAGACCAAACCCAGAAAAATGACCCACGGTCCAGAGGAATCCTGAATCCCAGTTCGTTGCGCCAACGATGGGGATGGGTGCGGAGATTGGGTTCCGCACAGTCGTGGTTTTTGCTGAAGACTGTGCTATACAACTTGGGCCAAACCAAATCGCAACTTGGATGGGTCCATCGACGAGCGATAACGTGCTGAGGTGGACGTATGCTCATGGCAATCTATCACAGCTCGCGCAAGACCCTGAAAGGGACGAAGGAGTGGGTGCTGCCCTATTTCCGCCGCTTTCTGCGACTCCTGGCCCTGCCCCATTGCTATATCTCGCGCGTGAACTGGGCCTATTGCACTGCATCGCCGCTGCGGGTGGCGGGAGATCTGCTCCACATCTTCTTCCACCTCAAGTGCTACCCGGAAAACTACTCGAAGTGCCGGCTCTGGACCATGGACCGGAGCCGCTGGCCGCTCTATTATGCTTCGCTCACGGACTCCTATCAGCGCCGCCAATTGGCCAAAGTGGTGCAGCCAGCGGAATACCGGGTGGTGTTCGCCGATAAGGAACTCTGTCACCACCTGTGCGCCTCCCTTGGACTCCCCGTCCCGAAGTTCCTGGGCTGCGTCGATCCAGAGGACGACTTCAAGCGGATCATCCGGGATCGGCTGGGGCACACAGCCCGCAGGGAGATGATCGCCAAACCGGTACGGGGAGTCGGCGGACATGGCGTCCAGGTGATCCAGGAAGAGCAGGGGGAGATCGTGGCCATCTTAGCGGGCAAGCGAATGCCCCTCGACCAGATGGAGATCCACGAACGGATGATCCTCGAGGAGCTGGTGATCCAGCACCCCAATATGGCTGAGGTCTATGCGGACTCGGTGAATACCCTGCGGATCCAGACCCTGCTGACCAAGGATGGGGAGGCCATCGTGCTGGGTTGCCTGGCGCGCTTTGGCCGCAACCGGGCCCGGGTCGACAACCTGGGTTCGGGCGGAATCGGACTCGGTGTGCATGCCTCCAACGGTCGCCTCTTCCCGGAGGGATGGGATTACGCAGAAATAAGGTATGATCGCCATCCCGAAACGGGCGTGGTCTTTGACGGATTCCGAATCCCCCGGTGGGACGAGCTGATCGCATTGGTGAAACGCGCCCAGGAGCACTTCCCCTTCTATCGGCTGCTCGGGTTCGACATCGCCATCACCCTGGAGGGCCCAGTGATCATCGAAATCAACCCGCAACCCGACAATGTCAACCTTGAGGCCTCCTGTGGACCGATCCTGGCAGAAGCGCGGACGCTCAGGGAGTTCGAGCGCTACGGGTTGCTGGTCAACGCCCCCACCAGGGCCCTGGCGCGTGCGGCTGTCAATTGAACTGCGACACGGCCACCCGAGGCGGATCCACAGGAAAACGCAGCGCAACCCAACGCGATAAAAGGGCACCAGAAAGCCTCGAGGGAGCTCCCTTTTAGGGGCTTTTGTTCTTGGTGGTTCCTAACCAGGGTTGCGCTCTGAGATTTCGAGGTAGTCATTTAAAATCAATTTGATTGAATATTTCAATTTTCAAGATGAGCTCAGGATCTAATTGCTTGAATCTTCTGGTGATCCGTATTTGGCTCAGAGATTGCCGAATACAACCGCAACGAATTTCGGGGAACATGCCCGTCTGCATTTGCGCGTCTAAACAAGCACCACGGTCTAAAAGGAAATTGCCATGAATCCACTGACTTTGTGAAAAGGCAGCCAACGGCCTTTGACCCATCTCGCAACCCTCCTACTGGCGCTCGCCGTCACCGGCACTGTTTACGCGAATGGGCCTCGGCTGGTAAACCTAGGGACGGCAGGCAACTACACGATTTTGGCTAAGACGGGAATTTCAACCGTTCCTCCTTCCATTGTGACGGGCGACATCGCGGCCAGCCCGGTCGCTGCAACCTACCTGACGGGGTTTGCGTTGGTTGCCGACCGCACGAATGTCTTCTGGACGTCTACCCAAGTCATTGGCAGAGCGATTGCGGCCGATAACGCGGTCCCGTCTCCCTCGCTCTTGACCGTGGCGGTCCTGGATATGGGGGACGCCTACAATGACGCAGCCGGCCGTCCAACGCCCGACTTTCGTGAATTGGCCACTGGCCGCATCGGCGGGTTGACCCTTGCCCCGGGGCTTTATAAATGGACCACCGGGATTTCCATCCTGAATGACGTGACCCTCTCTGGTGGTCCGAACGATGTGTGGATCTTTCAGACGACCGGCAATCTGAGCATGGCCTCCGTCAAGCACATCATATTGGCCGGCGGCGCTCAGGCGAAGAATATCTTCTGGCAGGTCGCGGGCAATGTGGCCCTCGGCACCGGGTCGCATTTTGAAGGCATCCTGCTTTGCAAGACCGATGTAACGCTGCTGACCCGAGCGACGATGAACGGCCGAATCTTGTCTCAGACCGCGGCCGTTTTGCAGAAAGCCAC
>JANYIU010000005.1 GCA_025361955.1 Holophagaceae bacterium | reverse complement strand
CTGTTGCAGCAAGGCGCCGCTGCTGAAATCCTCAAGGCGAGGCAATTTAAGGAACGATGACCCGCGCTTCGGCGACTTTAGGCCTAAAAGAGCCAAGACTCCATATCGACTGACCTCATCGTCGCTCGCATTCTGAGTGGGTTGGAGGAAAACCATCGCGGAGGAAAACGGAGGAAAATGGAGGTTCACGGAGGAAGCTTTCCTAACAGCGATCCTCGTTATTTTCTCCGGGCCTCCGTGTTGAGCTTTTCGCGTCCGCATTGGAAACGCCAGTCATTCCAGCTCGCCATTCCGGAAGAGCTGGTTTCTGCGTTGCGGCTAAGGCTCTGTTTGCATGGCAGGTATCCCGACTGGCACCCGGATTTTATTTTTCTAGGAGTGAATCCTTTCCAGCCCTCCAGGAATCTCAAGGATGAAGACCCAGCATGGGCCCCAAAGGAGATCCGCATGGCCAACTTCTTCCCAACCAACGAGCACATGGTCGAGCGCGTCCTTCGCGTCGTCCTCGGCCTTGGCATTCTTTCTCTGGCTTTCCTGGGGCCGAAGACTCCTTGGGCCTACTTGGGCATCATCCCCATCGTGACGGGCTTCCTTGGCAGCTGCCCGGTCTACACCTTGCTGGGGTTGAGTACCTGCCCGCTCCGGAAGTGACCGGGACTGCTCCCGAACTGCCGGCCTTCTCCGTCACCCGCCACCCCTCAGGGTCCTCTTTCCGGAGGGCTGCGCAGGCGTCTTTGGTTTTGACCTGCACGCGGACGCGGCCTGAATTCCAGCCAGCGCGTCGGGCTCATAGGATGCGGTAGATCTCGCGGTGGCCCCCATCCACAAGCTCCATGTAGCCCTCCAGCGCCGCCCGCACTTCCGGCCGGGAGCCGAAGTTGCGGGTGTGGCCTTCGAACTTGTCCAGTGAATCCACCTCCGCCTGCAGGACTACCGTCCAATAGGTGGCCACAAAGTCCGTCATGACCCGACAGTTCTGGAAACCGTCGTCTCTCTCCATGGAAGGCAGGGCAGCCTTGAACTTCTCGGCCAGAACCTTGGCCTTGCCAGGCTTGCAGCGAAACACGTCCCTGATCAAAAACATGTCCACCTCCCGTCGATTCTCCGGAGGTTGGATGCCTAGCTTCGCCGAATCGGGACACTCTCATTGCGCCCGGTGAACCTGAAGATCAAGGGGTCGCCCCCAGCTTCGCGAGCCCTTCTTGGGCCTGCGCGGCCTGTGGGCTGCCCGGTGCCAGTTCGATCACCTTGGTCCAGGCCTTCCGGGCTTTGTCCGGCAGCTTGAGGTCATTGGCATAGACAACACCGATGTTATAGAGGCTCTGGACGTGCTTCGGGTTGATTTTTTGCGCCTTTTCAAAGTTGGCGATGGCCTTGTCGTAGGCCTTCAAATCTCGGTACATCACCCCCTGATCCGTAAGGACGTCGGCATTGTCGGGCTTCAGCGCTAGGGCCTTCGCATAGGCATCCACTGCTTGCTGGGGCTTGTGATCGTCGAAATAGTCGTTGCCCAGGGCGATCCAGGCCTCGGTATTGTTGGGATCCTTCTGGACCATCTGTTCCGTGGCGAAAATCCTGGATTGGATCTCCTGGGACGGCGCTGCCGCAGGGGCAGGGGCAGTGCCCGCTGGCGCCACCACCGCCGTGGACACGGCCGAACCTCGGGAGGCTAGGTTTGCCAGGAAGAATCCTACTACCGCTCCCAGCAGGAGCCCAACAATCAAGCCGCGCACGCCATCCCGATTGAACATCATGCCTCCGGTCCGGTCCAGCCGGTTTCAGGTTGTCATTCTCGCAGAAGTTACAGTCAGTTAGAGGGCCAAAGCCGCCGTCACTTAAGAACCTTGTCGTCCCGGTTGCGAGAGCCAGAGGCGCCACTGGGTGAAAACATACCTTATCGCTGGTATTATTGATTAATTTACCAATCGTTTGCAACCGTACTCGCTTGGCAGGTGCGGTCGCCCATCCCTCCACCTATTCCGATTTACGGCAATCCAGATGTTTGTGTCGCCTCGACCAGGCGGTGCAGAATAGCCCCGGGCCTCCGGGCAAGACCTAGGGGGTTCGTTCATGAAAGGAGCCCACATGACGGACAACCAGAATCCCGCAGCAAGCAGCCAGAAAGGGCCAGGTCCGGACCCACATACCCACGTGGGGCCCGTCCAGATCGTGATCTTTGGCGCAAGCGGGGATCTCACCACCCGCAAACTGTTGCCTGCGCTCGTGAGCCTGGCGCGCCAAGGTCGGCTTTCGGAAGGGTTCACCCTGGTCGGGGTCGCGCGGCGCTCCAAGACGGACGAGCAATTCAGGAGCGAGCTGAGGCAAGCTCTGTCGGCGGGGGATCAAGCCGCTTTTGATGCCCTTGCGGCACGGATCTTCTACGTCCAAGGGGATGTGGAAAAACCGGAAGATCTGCGTGCTTTGTCCCTTCGCCTCGATGCCGAGGCCGCCGGTAAATGCAGTGGGCGGCTGTTTTACCTTTCTCTGAAGCCTGATCTGTTCGTGCCCGCCGTGGAACATATGACCGAAGTGGGGCTGCTCGTCCGATCCGAGGATGGCAAGCCCTGGACGCGCGTCATCGTGGAAAAACCTTTCGGGCATGACTTCGACTCGGCCCGGACCATCAACCAGAATCTGCACGGGCTGCTTAGCGAGGACCAGATCTACCGCATCGATCACTATCTGGGCAAGGAGACAGTCCAGAACCTGTTCGCGTTCCGCTTCAACAATACGATCTTCGAACCTCTATGGAATCGCAATCACGTGGAACTGGTGCAGATCACCGTGGCCGAAGAGATAGGCATGGAGAAGGGCCGCGCGGCGTACTACGATTCCGCCGGAGCTTTGCGCGACATGCTGCAGAATCACATGCTGCAAATCCTGGCCCTGGTGGCCATGGAACCCCCTTCCTCGTTGGATCCCGAGGCGGTGCGCGGGCAGAAGGTGAATGTCCTGAACAGTCTCAAGCTCGGTGGCCCTGCCATCCGGGCCCGCTATGTCGCAAGTGAGCTGGATGGGCAGCGCGTCCGTGGCTACCTTGAGGAGGACGGAGTGGCACTAGGCTCGTCCACGGAAACCTATGTGGCAGTCCGGGCGGAAGTGGAAACCTGGCGCTGGGCCGGGGTACCGTTCCTGCTCCGCCACGGCAAGCGGCTGAAGCAGCGCTTCACCGAAGTGAAGGTCCAGTTCAGAGTGCCTCCCCTGCAGCTCTTTGAAGGCCTTGCCGGCGGCGGCGCGACGCCACCAGCCAGTCAGCTGCCGGATGGCACCGTCTGCGCGCTCAGGCCCAACGTGCTTACCTTGAGCATCCAACCCCGCGAGGCACTCGCTCTTTCCTTTGGGGTGAAGGAGCCGGGCAGGGGCATGGTCATGACCACCGCAGAGCTGGCCTTCGACTACCGGGACCGTTTCGGTGAGGCCACGACGCCCCCATACGAGCGCCTGCTCCTGGACGCACTGCAAGGCGATCCGACGCTGTTTCTGCGATCCGATGAAGTGGAAGCCAGCTGGCGCTTTGCCGACACCATCCTCCGGAGCTGGTCGGAACCCGAGGCCCCACCCACCCTGGAATACCCGGCAGGAAGCTGGGGACCCACCGAGGCCGACGCCTTGATTCACGGTTGTGAAGGGGGTTGGTCCCGTGGCTGAAACGTTCCGGACCATCCATTTTCATCCCCACCCGGTGCCGGAAGCAGCCCGCCTGCTTGCGGAGGCCATCGCCTTGCAAGCAGGGCAGGTGCGGTTGGCCGTGGCGGGGGGTTCGGTAGCTCCGGTGCTGGGGGCTGCCCGCCGGAACCTGGGACCTGAGTTGTGGAAACGGGTGCGGCTCACCTGGGTGGACGAGCGCTGCGTGCCTTTCGCGCACCCGGATTCCAATCGCGGCGCGGCCTATCGGGACGGCCACCTCGACCCTGCGGATCCGCCCGGCCTGGAGCTGCCGCTTTTTCTGGATGGCGAAAACCCCGAGGAGGCCTGTGAGCGGGTGCAGAGCGCCTTCCAAAGAGATTTCCAAGACCGCTTGGATGTACTTCTGCTGGGCCTGGGCGAGGACGGGCACATCGCCTCGCTGTTTCCGGGCCGTGTGCTGAGGGAAGCCATCGTGTTTGCCGTGGCGGACAGTCCCAAACCCCCTGCTGCGCGCATCACCTTCGCTTTGCCGGTCCTGATCCAGGCCCCGGCGGCACTGATGCTGGCCGTTGGCAGCTCCAAGCTGGAAGCCCTTCAGCGCCTGCAGAGGGGCGATCCGGCGCTGCCCGCCAGCAGGCTGCAGCACCTGAACGTGATCACGGATCTACCCACTTTCGCCTCAGAGGAACGGCCATGAAGCAGCTGAACGACATCGGAGTAATCGGTCTGGGCGTCATGGGAGCCAGCCTTGCGCGCAACTTGGCCAGTCGGGGTTATCGAGTGGCGGGTTTCAACCTCGATGCCGACGCCGCGCGCAAATTGGCGGCGGACCATCCAGAGGTGGGCTTGGCCATCGCGGACTCCCTGGAGGCGTTCGTGGGCTTGCTGGCACGCCCCCGCAAGATCATCCTGCTCATCCCGGCTGGCGCTCCGGTGGATTCGGTACTCGAGCATCTGGATCCGCTGCTGGAGCAGGGCGACGTGGCCGTGGATTCGGGCAACAGCCATTACCTGGATACGGAGCGCCGCCTCGCAACGTATCTCGGCAGGAGTTGGCGGTTCATGGGCATGGGCGTTTCCGGAGGTGAGGAAGGGGCTCTCCTGGGGCCGGCCTTGATGCCTGGCGGGGAGCCTGAGGCCTATGAAAGCCTCCGTCCCATGCTGCAGGCGATCGCCGCAGTGAGCGCTTCGGGACCCTGCGTGGCCTACTGCGGCAAGGGCTCTGCGGGCCATTTCGTGAAGATGGTCCACAACGGCATCGAGTACGGCGACATGCAGCTCATCGCGGAAATCGTACTGCTCTTGCGGCGGGGGCTTGGCTTTTCGACCCAACAGACTGCAGAGGTCTTCGCGGGCTGGAACCACGGCGAACTGGAAAGCTACCTGGTGGAAATCACGGCGGATGCGTTCAGCACACCGGATCCCGAAAACCCGGATAGATCGCTGGTGGATGCCATTCTGGATAAGGCGGGTCAAAAGGGAACAGGAACCTGGACCGTCCTGGCCGGTGCGGAACTGGGGGTGCCCATCCCCACCCTCGCGGCCGCTGTTGAAAGCCGTTCGCTCAGCGCGAAGCGGGAGCTTCGCCTGGCCTCCGCCGCCCGGTTCCCAGGCCAGGATAGGCCCTTGGAAGGCGTGTCCTGCGACGACCTCAAGGCGGCACTCTATGTTGCCAAGATCGCCAGCTACACGCAGGGCTTCGCGCTCCTGCAGACGGCCAGCGAAGCGCTCGGTTTCGGGACCGATCTGGCTGAGATGGCTCGGATCTGGACGGCAGGCTGCATCATCCGCGCGAGTTTTCTCGGAGCAGTTCGGCGAGCCTTCCTGGAGGAGCCCAAACTCGAATTGCTGGCCTTCGCCCCGGAGTTGACCAAGGCAATCCAAGTGCGGGAGCCGGCCTGGCGCCGGGTGGTGTGCGCGGCGACCGCGGCGGGTCTGCCAACCCCAGGGCTGTCCGCGTCCCTGGCCTGGTTTGATGGCTTGCGGAATTCCTTCGGTAGCGCCGCCATCATCCAGGCCCAGCGGGACTTGTTCGGAAGCCACACCTACGAGCGTGCCGATCACCCCGGCGTGGCCGTGCATTCCAAGTGGGGTAAATTCGCGCAGTGAGACCGGAGGCATTGCTGTGTCCAAAGGAAAATACACTGGATGGGCGGGATAGACAGGATGGATTGGCGGACACGCGTCGTGATGACTGCACCGAGGCCCCTCTGGAGTTGGCTCAGCGCCTTCTCCAGCTCGGGGGAAGCGACCACCTTCATATGGATTTTGCTGATTACCACTCAGACTCAGCTGCAATATTCCATGTCTCGCTACTGATAAAATGTTTTCAACACAGATGCACACAGATGCACACGGATGATATCCAGAGGATCACGATCCGGATGCCGACGGCGCTCATCCTATTTTATCGGTGTGCATCCGTGTGAATCTGTGGATAATCGTTTTATTTTTAAAAACCATGCTGAATTTCTTGGGGAATCAGGTAGCTTTTTTCGGCTCCATGGTTCGAGCTGGGTGGTGGTGGACCGAGGCCGTTTTTTAATTAATTGATCATATTATAACAGATTCAGGACCTTCGCCAAACGGGCTTCTTTCTCCTCCAGTTGCCCGCGCATCTTGGTGACAGCGGCTTCGGGGGCTTTGGTGGTGAAGGCTTCGTCGGCGAGCCGGAGCTGGAGCGGCTCGATCTCCTTCTCCAGCTTGGCACGCTCCTTCTCCAGCTTGGCACGCTCAGCGGCCGGGTCCTTGAGGCCCGCCAGTTCCAGTGCGACCATGCCGCTGCCGACGATGGCCACGGCCCGGGTGGGGGAAGCAAGATCGCCCTCCGTGCAGGTGAGTGAATCCAGTTTGGCCAGGGATTTCAGGGCATCCGCGAAGGGTTCCAGCTCGCCCAGGGTGCAGAGGGCGGGCACGCGCTTGGCGGGATCCACGCCCTGTTCCGACTTCAGGCGCAGCAGGCTGCTGAGGGCGTCCTGGAAGATGGGAATGAGCGAGGGATCGCCGCCGTCAATCTTCAGCAGCGGATCATCCAGGGGCCACGCGCGGCCGGCGAGCAGAGTTGGCTCGCCCTTTGGCAGGCGCCCCTCCATGACGGCTTCGTGGATCTCTTCGGTGAGGAAGGGCACCAATGGGTGCAGGGTGCGCAGGAGGATGTCCAGGAAGTGCAGGATGGCGGCCTTCTGAGCGGAATTGCCCTTCTGCAGATTCACCTTGGCCAGTTCTATGTAGGTGGCGCAAAAATCATCCCAGACCAGGTGGTAGAGCACTTCCGCAGCCTCATGGAAGCGGAACGCCTCGAGGGCATCCGTGACTCTCTGCAGATCCTCCCGCAGGCGGCGGATCATCCAGAACTCAGCCTCGCCAAGCTCCGGTTGAATAGCCAGCGTGACTTCCGGTTCCAGGTTCATCTGCACGAAGCGCGCGGCGTTCCAGAGTTTGTTGCAGAAATTGCGGCTGGCTTCCAGGCGACTTGTGGACATGGAGATATCAGTGCCCGGCGCAGCCATGATGGCCAGGGAGAAGCGCAAGGCATCGGTGCCGTACTCGTCCATGGTCTCGATGGGATCGATGACGTTGCCTTTGGTCTTGGACATCTTGGCGCCGTGCTCGTCGCGCACCAGGGAGTTGAAGTAGACGGCGCGGAAGGGTACCTCGTCGGTCCAGGTGAGGCCGGACATCACCATGCGCGCCACCCAGAAGAAGAGGATGTCGTAGCCGGTGATGAGCACATCGGTGGGGTAGTAGCGCTGGAGATCGGCGGTCTGCTCGGGCCAGCCGAAGACGCTGAAGGGCCACAGGGCCGAGGAGAACCAGGTGTCGAGGGTGTCGGGATCCTGGGTCAGTTGGTCATGACCGCACTGCTCACAGGTGGCGGGGGTGTCCATGGCGACCATGAGGTGACCGCACTGGGCACAGGTGTAGGCGGGGATGCGATGGCCCCAGACGAGTTGGCGGGAGATGCACCAGTCCTGGATGTTGGTGAGCCAGTGCTCCCATACGGTGGCCCAACGTTCCGGGGTGAACTTGATGCGGCCGCTGCGGACGGCTTCCAGCGCGGCATTCGCCGCGTCCTTGACGTTCATGAACCACTGTTCCGAGACCAAGGGCTCCAGTACGCAGCCCGTGCGATCGGAGACGGACACCTGGTGGGTATAGTCTTCGATTTTCTCCAGGAGCCCCTGTTCTTCGAGATCGGCGATCACGAGCTTGCGGCAGGCGAAGCGGTCCAGGCCCGCGTAGCGTGCCCCGGCGGCCTGGGTCATCTTGGCATCGAAGCCGATGACCGTGATGGACGCCAGGCCCAACCGTGCCCCCGCGGCATGGTCGTTGGGATCGTGGGCGGGCGTGAGTTTCACGCAGCCCGTGCCGAACCTGGGGTCCACGAAGTGATCCACCACTACGGGGATCTCACGCTCGGTGAGGGGCAATCGCACTTGCTTGCCCACAAGCTCGCGGTAGCGCTCATCGTCGGGATGAACAGCCACGCCGGTATCGCCCAGCATGGTTTCGGGGCGGGTGGTGGCGACCACCAGGAAGCCACTGCCGTCGGCGTACGGATAGCGGATGTACCAAAGCTTCCCGCGCTTCTCTTCGTACTTCACCTCCAGGTCCGAGAGGGCCGTCTGCGAGGCAGGGTCCCACTGGATCATGCGCGGGCCTTTGTGGATGCGGCCCTGCCGGTAGGCTTCCACGAACACCTTGCGCACCGCCTTGTTGAGGTCCGGATCCATGGTGAAGCGCTTGCGCGTCCAGTCGACGCTGGCGCCCATGCGCCGCAGCTGATTTTCGATGGCGCCCTGATTCTGGTCCTTCCAGTCCCAGAGGCGCTGCAGGAACTCTTCGCGGGTCAGGTCGTAGCGAGTCTTACCCTCGGCCTTGAGCTGGCGCTCCACCATCATCTGGGTGGCGATGCCGGCGTGATCCACCCCGGGCACCCACAAGGCGTCGAACCCCTGGGCCCGCTTGAAGCGCGTCAGGGTATCGTGCAGGGTGAACACCAAGGCATGGCCCATGTGCAGGTTGCCGGTGATATTGGGCGGCGGGATCACGATCGACCAGGGCTTCTTGCCGCTTTCTGGATGAGCCTCGAACAGCTTTGAGGCCTCCCAGGTTTCGTACCAGCGGGTCTGCGCGGTCTTGAAATCGAAGGCTTTGTCCATTTCTCGCATGACGGTTCCTTGTTCGTTCGTTAGTTCCAGCCAGCCTATTGACGCAAGGGCCGATTTGGGAAGCCAGGCCTGCCGCGGTTCAACGGCGCCCGGCGGTCATACAGCGACCAGCATCCACGCAGTGCGATTCGGGCCCGGCTGTGGCAGATTCACGGCACCTGGAACCGTGAATCCGGTTCCATGGGCGGAAGGAATCGTGATGGGCCTAGGCATGGACGGTGACGCTCCACCCTCAAGAATAGCATGGCGAGGGCCTTCCCGGGCTTCCTAAAGCTGCGCGGGGCGGGGCCGACTCGTGGCGATCCGGATTGACATCCACAATGCCCAGGACCATCCTTTGCCGAGTACGGAGGGTGAATCGGGATTGAAGTGCCAGGGGCGGGGGTCACGAAATTCACAGCCACTGACTCACCCAAATGCCTGATCCCAGCCCTTGAATCCCTTGCCAGCAGACCGAGGACCATGATGCGGAAACGATACAGTGGAGCCCTGTGGCCCATCGCCTCGCTGCTGCTCTTTCTCCTCGCCGTCTGGGCGCTGCACCAGGAACTCCGCGACTACCGCTACCATGACATCATCCGCAGCCTCCGAGGTCTTTCCAGCGGATCGATCGCGCTGGCACTCCTGTTCACCGTCCTGAACTATGCGGTACTTACGGGCTACGACGCTCTGGCGCTGAGGTACATCGAGCGCACGCTCTCCTACGGAAAAATAGCCCTGGCTTCCTTCATCGGTTACGCCTTCAGCAACAACGTAGGCCTTTCTGCCATCGCCGGCGGTGGAGTGCGGTTCCGGCTCTATTCCGCTTGGGGGCTTTCGACCCTCGAGATCGCCAAGGTGGTGGTGTTCTACAACGTAACCTTCTGGGTAGGGCTGCTAGGCATCGGCGGCGCGACCTTCGTCCTGGAGCCGATGGCCATCCCGGCCCAGTTCCACGTTCCCTTGGCCACGACACTCCCTCTGGGCGCGGTGCTCCTCGCGATCCTGGCTGCCTACCTGGTGGCCTCCCTCAGGCTCAGGCAACCGCTCAAGATCCGTGAGGTGGAATTCGATTTCCCCTCGTTTGGAGTGGCCTGTACCCAGACACTCCTGTCCGCCGTGGATTGGATCCTGGCGGCTGCGGTGCTGTACGCCCTTCTGCCTGCTGGCGGGAATTTGACCTTCGTCGCCTTTCTGGGCATCTTCCTGCTAGGGCAGTTCGCCGGCATCATCAGCCATGTTCCCGGTGGTCTGGGAGTGTTCGAAGGGGTCCTGTTCGCGTTCCTCTCGGGCAAGATTCCGCCGGATGGCTTCTTGGCCGCCCTCGTTGCCTATCGGGTGATCTATTACCTGTTGCCGCTGGTCCTGGCGGCAGTGCTGCTGGGCGGCCATGAGGCACTGGAGAGGCGGGCAGCCCTCGCCAAAGTAAGCCACCAATTTGGCCGGTGGGTGCCTGAGGTGGCGCCCAGGATCATCGCTCTAATGACTTTCATCGCGGGCGCGGTGCTGCTCTTCTCGGGAGCCACACCGGAACTGTTCCATCGCGTGGTGGTGCTGCGGGGGGTGATCCCGCTCCCGGTCATGGAGATCTCGCATTTCCTGGGCAGCATCACCGGCGTGTTGCTCCTGATCCTCGCCAGAGGCCTGCAGAGGCGTCTGGATGCAGCCTATATCTTCACGGCCCTACTGCTGCTCGGCGGCGTCGCCCTATCCTTGCTCAAGGGGCTCGACTACGAAGAAGCGATCTTCCTTCTTGTTTTGTTCCTGGCCTTGCTGCCTTGCCGCAAGTACTTCTACCGGCGCTCTTCGCTGCTGAGTCCGGCCTTCAGCCCAGGCTGGATCGCCGGCATCGTCCTGGTCTTCCTCTGCGCGCTGTGGCTGGCCCTCTTCTCCTACAAACACGTCGATTACAGCCACCATCTCTGGTGGCATTTCGCCTTCCGCGGGGATGCCTCAAGAACCATGAGAGCCATTGTGGGATCCGCCACTCTTGGCCTCTTCTTCTCGGTCGCCAGCCTCATGCGACCGGCGCCACCGGAGCCCACGGCTCCCAGCGACGAGGAAATCCGGCAAGCCGCGCGCATCGCGGCTGGCTCCCCCCGAACTTACGCCAACCTGGCGCTGCTAGGCGACAAGTCCCTTCTCTTCAGTGAGAGCGGACAAAGTTTCCTCATGTATGGCGTGGAAGGCAGGAGCTGGGTGGTCCTGGGAGGTCCGGTGGGGCCCGAGGAAGAGCGCGCGGAACTGCTTTGGAGTTTCCGCGAGGAGGTGGATCTTTATGGCGGCTGGCCGGTCTTCTACGAGGTGGGCACGGAAGACCTGACGAATTATCTGGATCTGGGACTGACCTTGCTCAAGGTGGGTGAGCAGGCCCGGGTCCCGCTGGACCTTTTTTCCATGGCGGGCTCCAGCCGGAAGGGTCTGCGCAACCTGAGGCACAAGCTGGAGCGGGATGGTTACTCGTTCGAGATCGTTCCTCCGGAGCAAGTGCCGGCGCTCATTCCCCAGCTGAAGACGGTATCGGATGATTGGCTGACCGGCAAGCGCACCCGGGAGAAGGGTTTCTCCCTGGGCTATTTCGATCCCGAATACCTCTCGTACTTTCCGCTGGCGATCGCGCGCAGAGAAGAGCGGATCGTGGCTTTCGCGAACCTCTGGGTCAGCACAAGCAAGGAAGAACTATCGGTGGACCTGATGCGCACCGCTACCGATGCCCCCTCTGGGATCATGGACTATCTGTTCCTTCATCTCTTCCTGTGGGGCCAGGAAAGCGGCTACCGCTGGTTCAACTTGGGTATGGCGCCCTTCTCCGGGCTCGAGAGCCGCGCCCTGGCGCCCCTCTGGACCAAGATCGGGGCCTTCCTGTTCCGAACCGGGGAACACTACTACAACTTCCAGGGACTCCGTCAGTACAAGGACAAGTTCGACCCGGTTTGGGAACCTCGTTACATCGCCTGTCCGGGCGGCGTTTCCCTGGCCATGATCCTTACCAACATCGCCTCGCTGGTGGGCAGGGGCTTGAAAGGCGTGGTATCCAAATGAGCTAACTGCGGCAGGTTCTCCTGCTACTGGGTTCAGTTCGGCTAAAGGCACAGGCAATGAACGCAATTTGCGCCCACTAATCATCTTCAACTTTGTCTTTTCATGAGCAAAAGTTACGCTGAAATCTTTCCTATATGTTGGAGTGTTGGGCGTTTGGTCTTGAGGGAAAAAGCTCGACGCGGTTGCGCCATGACGGCGCGAAAAGGAGGTCATCAAGGACAACCTGAGTAGCAGCCTTGCTGCATGGGAGATGGGGGAAGGCCCCCCGGGGGCGGGTTACAGGAC
>JANYIU010000271.1 GCA_025361955.1 Holophagaceae bacterium | reverse complement strand
GGCTTCGAAGATTTCGGCCGTGGGTCGATCGGTCCGTCGGGCGACCTCCGCGAGGGTCCCTTCGATCTGCTGCCGGGTCTGCTCGATGGCCTTCTCGAGCTTTTCCCACTCCGCCCCGGAATCGGTAATCAAGTGCTGGGGAATATCAGGCTTGCGCAGATGGAAGTGGCGCGCTGGCCCAGCGGCGATTCCGCTGGAGCCCGGAATTCCCTGAAGGGCCTTGAGGGGCAGTCCAGGCCTAGGCGCGGCACCAGGGGTTGCGGGCGCGGGAGCTGCCGTCTCGCTGTCCCCGAAATTCTCATCGGCCAACGCCTTCAAGGCCTGCAGGGCCAGATCCGCGTGGGATCCCAAGGCCTGGATCTCGATCTCGTGGCCAAGGAGCACGCCCAGGGTGGCGATCGAGTTGATGCTGCGGGCCGCCACCGGCCCACGACCCCTGGTCAGGTTCCGCACCGTGAGCTGGGTATCTGGAAAGCGCCCCGCCGTCTGGACGAACCGCGCCGCAGGACGAGCGTGCAGCCCCAAGCGGTTCAAGACCGTGAGTCGCAGGCTGCGCGCAGCGACCAGCACCTGGACAGGCTTTGCTTCCGGGGCCGGTGCTTCCAGCCGGAGGTGTTCCTCTTTGAAGGCCAGCGCTCCTCGGGCCTCAGCCAGCACCTGTTCCAGGGAACTGCCCAACCGGGCTTGCACCGCCGCCGAAACAGCACCTTCCACCAGCGGGGCCTCGCACAGCGCGACGTGCGCCCGTTGCTCGGGAGGTAGCATGTCCAGGGCCATCTCGGTGCTGAGAACCGCACTACCCAAATCCATCAGAACGACGACGCCATCCTCAGAGTAGACGGTTGCAATCGCCTGCAGCACGAGGCCAGGATCGGTCCCCAGGGGCTGGCCGGGCAGCGCCATGCCGCCCGCAATGGCGATTTTTACATCCTCCCCCGCCATGCCTCGGGCGAGTTCCAGTACCCCTTCCGCCAGCTTGGCGCTATGGGAAACGATGACGATTCCGATCACCTGCGACTCCAAGGTTGCAACGACGAGGCCATCCGCGAGGCTAGACAAGCAGGACAGTCCTCGACGGAGAGTGAGGTATCCAAGGCTTTGGCTTGGAGTTCTTCAGCGGGCGCGGTCTTGAAGCCCACCGCTCCACAGGAACAGGCATACCAACCGGGAGGAGCACTCCAGTAGGAGGGTTGGGGAGCGAGCGAGACGCACTCCACATCCATTCCCCAGCGGGCGTTGGTGATCAGGCGCTGGCACCCGATCGCCCGCAGGCGCGTGATGTAGTCTTTGCAATGACGGCAATGGCGCATCAGCAGAACGCCAACGGTGATGCCCTCTGGGAAGGACCAGGTGAGCGCGTCGGCACAGACCACGATGAGATTCTCCGAATTTCGCCGGGACGCCGATCGAAGAACCTCCAGGTTCCTTTCTATGGCGATCACCTTCTGAACACGCTGCGCCGCTCGCTGTGCGAAGCGCAGGTCGCCGGCGCCGATATCCAGCACGACATCTCCAGGCTCCAGGAAGTCCAGAGCGGCCTGATAGGTCGCCTCGTCATAGGGCGTCCATAGGGCCTCCCAGTCAGTGCCCGCGGACGGGGCAATCGACCGGTGGATGATTTCTGTGCGCTTCAAAAGCGAACTCCTGAATAGGCCGTGGGATCGTTGGGAATCAGCCCTCCTGGTTGGCCCAGACTTGGGCAGCAGCCCGCAGGAGCAAGTGGGAGGAGGTCGCGCCGGGATCCTGATGGCCGGCACTGCGTTCGCCCAAATAGCTGGCTCTGCCCTTGCGAGCCACCAGTGGAATGGTGGCGAGCATCCCCTGTTCACAGGCATCGGCCGAAGCGCGCAATGCAACCGCGAATCCAGAACCCTTGCTGGCGGATTCTTTGAGGGTCTGCAGTGCTGGGGTGAGGGCATCGATCATCGTCTTGTCGCCCGGACTGGCCTTACCGCGCATGATCACCCCATCGACGCCGGCCTGCAGTGCCGCGACCCAATCCGCCAGAGAGAGTTCCAGCTTGCCAGTGGTAGCGCTTCCCGCCTGCAAAAAGAAGGTGCCGTAAAGCGGACCGCTGGCCCCCCCCACGGTGGAGACCAGGGTCATGCCGACGGTCTTGAGGATCGCACCGATGTCCTTGTCGGCGAGTTCGGGGACCTTCGCGCTCACCGCCTGGAAACCGCGGTCCATGTTGGTGCCATGGTCCCCATCTCCGATATCCGAGTCCAATTGGGTGAGATAGCCCTTGTTCTCGGTGATGGCCGCGGTGAAGGCCTGGATCCAAGCGATCACATCATCCCTTTGAACCGTCACAGAATTCTCCTCGTTGAATGGGGCGGCGGATAGCTTCGCGTCCCGCCGCCCCTCATTCCCTCGGTTTAGATACCCCAGCGCAGCCCTGACGTCTTGACCGGCGCATCCCATAGGCTGAGCAACTCGTCATCCATCTTGACCAGGGTGATGGAGCATCCGGCCATATCGAGAGAGGTAATGTACGAGCCGATGAGGTTGCGGGCGATCTTGATCTGACGGCCCCCAAGGATCTTGGCCAGCTCGTTGTAGATTACGTACAGCTCGATCAGCGGCGTGCCGCCCAAGCCGTTCACGAAGGCCAGCACGGAATCCCCAGTCTTGAAGGGCAGATCCTCGAGAATGGGACTGACCAGCATCTCCGTGATCTCGGCGGCGGTCTTGAGCTTCATGCGGGCCCGGCCCGGCTCACCGTGGATGCCGATCCCGATTTCCATCTCATCCTCCGGCAACTCGAAGGTGGGCTTGCCCGCCTGGGGCACGGTGCAGGAGGTGAGGGCCATGCCCATGGTCCGGCCATTCGCGTTCACCTTGCGGCAGATGTCCGCAACAGCCTTGAGTGACCGTTTCTGCTCGGCTGCGGCACCCGTGATCTTCTCCGCGAGCACCGTGACACCCACGCCCCGGCGACCTGCGGTATAGAGGCTATCCTTGACCGCCACGTCGTCATTGGTGATGACGGCTTCGACTGTAATCCCCTCAGCCTTGGCCAGATCGGCGGCCATCTCGAAGTTGAGAATATCGCCGGTGTAGTTCTTGACGATGTGCAGCACGCCCGCACCGCCATCTATGGCCTTGGTGGCGGCCAGCATCTGGTCCGGGGTCGGCGAAGTGAACACAGCACCGGGACAAGCCGCATCCAGCATGCCCATGCCAACAAAACCGCCATGCATCGGTTCATGTCCAGACCCGCCACCCGAAAGCAGTCCCACCTTCCCCTGCACGGGTCCGCCAACGCGGACGATGTAATCGGGGTTGTAGCAGACCTTGATCAGATCCGCGTGGGCAAGGGCCATCGCCTGCAGCGCTTCCTTCACGACGTCTTCAGGCTTATTGATGAGTTTCTTCATGAAACGTCTCCTTTTCTAGCCTCTAGAAGGCTGGTTGTTGAAGTGACTGACCGGACCCAGAAGAACTGACTGAACCAACTACGCCTATTGTTTCCACCGTCCACAACTGCGCGCGCTGAACGGGATTGCTTCAATTTGGAGCAATCCCCGAAAAAGTTCCCAATTATTGCACATTGCACGGACCCAGGGAGGCGGATTTATATATTTTTGCTCAGAAGCTGAACTGTTTTGATCCAGCCAAACTCTGGAAAATTATAAAGTGTCCCAATATGGAGCATTCTGTCTATTGCAACCACCATCGCAAACACCTCATGCAACGCAATTCGACAGGCCGATGTGCAGGGGCTGAGGCCGAAGTCGTTGGGCGCGGAGCTATCCAAGCTTTCTACGCGGCGACCGGTTGCTCCAACCCAGTGCTGCCAGGGGATTCACAGACTCAGGATTTCCTTGGCGATTTTTCGACCCACCGTTTTTTCTATAAGCCGCAGGTGTGCTGCCTCTTCCGGGCCAAGGAGGCTGATGGCGGTACCACTCAAGCCGGCCCGGCCCGTGCGGCCGACGCGGTGCACATAATCCCGTGCGGACCGTGGCAGGTCATAATTGATCACGCAAGCAAGGCCGCTCACATCGATGCCGCGGGAAATGAGGTCGGTGGCCACAAGCACACGCAGATTGCCGCTCCTGAATTGCTGCATGGCGTCCGTGCGAGCACCCTGGGTCTTGTCGCCGTGCAGCGAAAGCGCCCTGATGCCGTTGTTTCCCAGTTTGCGGACCACGTTGTCGGCTCGTCTGCCCGAAGAAACAAACACGAGCACCTGCAGCCAGTCTTCTCGTGCCAAGAGTTCGCGCAGGAATGGACCCTTGTGCTCTTGGGGCATGAGGTAGGCTTTTTCAGAAATTGAAACGGCAAGCTCCGATCCAGCCTCTACCTGAAGGGTCAGCGGAGCTCTGAGAAATAAGTTTATGACCCCCTGACGGCGGTGTTCATGGTTGCGGAGAACAGCAGCGTCTGGCGATCTGTGGGTAACAGCCGCAGTATTTCATTCATTTCGTCGCTGAAGCCGAGGTCCAGCAGCTTGTCGGCTTCGTCGATCACCAGGTGGCGCACCTCGGCAAGGCTCAAGGCATTTTGCCGCACTAGGTCCAGTAACCGTCCAGGGGTGGCTACGACCAGGTCCGCACCTCCGCGCAGGGCAAGCATTTGCAGATTCGCCGAAACACCGCCAAAGGCCGTGCGAATCTTGATCGCCACTGGCAGGTGCTTTACCAGTTCCGTCGCCCGGTCATTCACTTGCAGCGCAAGTTCTCGGGTCGGCACAAGCACCAGGGCTCTGGGCGTGGTAACGAACCGTCGTCCGGCTTGATCTTTCGCCAACATGTGCAGCAGTGGCGCCATGAAGGCGACCGTTTTCCCAGAGCCTGTCTCAGCCTGCACCACCAGGTCCTTGCCTGCGAGCACGGCAGGTATCGACTGTTCCTGCACTGGGAAAGGTTTTACGTAACCCAGGGCAGCAAAGGCAAGTTCAAGCTCATGGCAGAGGGCGAGCTGGGAAAAGGGCATGGTCAATAGTACTGGATCCTGGTCTTCCCTGTCCTTAGGAGCCGTTACGGAATCAGTCGAGTGCTGCCATTCCCTCGTCAAGGGTTGGATCGCTTGGAGGACAGGTCCACTGACATTGATGCTGCGCAGGGCTTCCGCAGCAAGGGCAGCAATGTCATTGAGCTCCGGGTACAGCCTTCGAGAGAGCCGAAGGGTGTCCAGCCAAACACCGCCCAGCCGGCAGGCCATGGGGCGTTTCGAAATGGATGCGTCTATTGCTTATATGATTAGCCTTGGCTATAGGAGTGAAGCGAATCGCGCAAAGATATCAGGTGCGTGGTTACTATCGTCCTCCGCAGCTTGGGACACTCTACCCGCCTGATTTCCGCAGAGGCGCTAAAGTAGGCTCATGAGCGGGGGTTGAGAGGTGGTAGTACAGGGACGCAGGCCTCGCTGGCGCATCGAATGGTGGGTCCCCGCGGTCTACGCCGCAGCCTCGAGTGTCTGGATCTACGGATCGGACTCCCTCGTTGCGGCTATCGCCGGTTCAATGGAGCGTCAGCGCACCATCTCGGTCTACAAGGGCTTTGGCTTCGTGATCGTATCCGCCATGCTGCTTTACGCTGGCCTCCGCTGGGCGCTTCGGCGTGAGCGCGCCAGCGCAAAGCGCGTGCAGGAGGGCGAAGCACTGCTCCGCGCCATCACCGACGCCATCCCCGACCCCATCTTTCTGAAGGGACTTGATGGTCGCAGGCTCTTTGTGAACCCAGCCAGTCTGAAAACCATCGGCAAGCCCCTTGAGCAGGTACTCGGGAAGACTGACGCAGAGATCTACGACGACCCAGCAGTGAGCGCGGCCCTCGTCGAGACCGACCGCCGCATCATGGCGACCGGCGTGGGTGAGATGGTGGAGGAGAGAGTCTTTGGACCCCAGGGGTTCCGGACCTTCCTGACCTCCAAAGCGCCCTACCTAAACGCCGACGGCCAGGTCATTGGGCTCATCGGCAGTGCGCACGACATCACCGAGCGCAAGCGGGCGGTGGATGCCCTGCGGGAGAGCGAAGCACGGTTCGCGTCCATGGCGGAGAACTCCCCAGTAGCTATCTACCGGTACTCAGATCGCAGGGGTGGCCTCTACTACTCGCCCCGCTCAATGGATCTGTTGGGCTACTCGCCGGAGGAGTTGCTGGCAGATCCCCTGCTCTGGAGCAACGCCATCCACCCCGAGGACCGTCCCAAAGTCGACGAGGCCCTCAAGGCAACTCTGCGCAACCAGGCGGGTCTGGACTTCGTCTATCGGATTCGGCACGCTTCCGGACAGGAGAGATGGTTCCGAGAGCGCGCCACATCTCATCGTCAGCCTGATGGTGAACTGATCACCGACGGCGTGGCCATGGACATCACGGACATCCGCCGGGCGGAGGAGGAGAAAGCCAAACTCCAAGCCAAGCTGCAACAAACCCAGAAAATGGAAAATCTGGGTAGCCTGGCCGGAGGGGTCGCCCATGACATGAACAATGTGCTGGGGGCCATCCTCGGCTTGGCCTCGGCCAACATCCAAGGCCAGGCAGTGGAAAGTCCTGCCTATCAAGCTTTCCAAACCATCATCCGCGCTGCTGAGCGCGGCGGACAAATGGTCAAAGGCCTGCTGACCCTGGCGCGTCAGACCCCCGCCGAGGAACGAGAACTGGATATGAACGAGCTTCTCCAGGAAGAGGCTCGCCTTTTGGAACGCACCACCCTGTCGAAAATTCGCCTTGAACTGGACCTAGCCTCCGAACTGCGACCTATCCGGGGCGATCCCGGTGCCTTGATCCACGTCTTCATGAATCTCTGCGTCAACGCCGTGGACGCCATGCCCGAGAACGGTACCCTCACCCTTCGAACCCGGAACGTGGACAACGATTGGATCGAAGTCATGGTGGAAGACACGGGGACCGGGATGCCCAAAGAGGTTCTTGAGAAAGCCCTGGATCCCTTTTACACCACGAAGGGTGTGGGCAAAGGTACCGGCCTGGGCCTGTCTCTGGTCTACAGCACCGTGCGGGCTCACCAGGGTCAGTTGGAGATCCAGAGCGAGCCCGGCCAGGGCACCCGGGTGCGGATGCGTTTCCCGGCCTGCGAGCCCTCGGCCAAGGCCCCTGCACCTGCGGCTGAACCGCGATCCGAGTCCGCCCACCGGGCGCTCAACGTGCTGGTAGTGGATGACGACGAACTCATCCGCTCCACCATGTCGCCGCTGCTTGAAGTCCTGGGCCACCGTGCCATCGCTGTTTCCTGTGGCGAAGAAGCCCTGGCAAAACTCGAAGCAGGCTTCCAACCTGATGTCATCATTCTGGACATGAACATGCCCGGACTGGGTGGAGCTGGAACCCTGCCACGCCTCCGTTTATTGCGGCCCACCACCCCAGTCTTGCTGGCCACTGGCCGAGTCGACCAATCCGCATCGGACCTGATCGAAACGCATCCCTACGTCACCCTGCTATCCAAACCCTTCAGCATTGCCGAACTGAAACGGCACCTTGACCCACTAGGTCAGGGACAATGATCGTGTTCACAGTTGCCGTGAAGTCTGAGGAAATCACTATGGTGTTTTATTGTTGGAATACTTTGCCTTAAATTGATATCTTGAAATCTCAGCCACGGCTTCGAGCTTTCACTTGAGGTGCCAAGGAGACTGTTTTCATTCAGCCAGGCACATCATCAATTTTACCTTTTCGCTTTACTGTTCCCCAAACCCCTAAATTTGCGTTCAACACGGGGCCGTTTGCTTCGGGCTATAGGTCTCAGCCCCATTCGAGGCCAAGTGAGGCAATCATGAAGTTCTTCAAGGCGCTCCTCAAGGCGGATGGCCTGCTGCTGATCACGGCCATCATCTGGGGTTTTTCCTTCGTGGCCTTGCGCAGCGGCATGAAAGTGATTGGGCCCTTTGCTTACAGCGCCGCACGGTTCGCCCTCGGCACCCTCTCGCTGCTTCCTCTGCTTATCCTCGCGAAGCGGCAGGCGGCCAAGAATGGCGCTGATCCGCTGAGTGCGATGACCTTGCGAACAGGACCCAAAGTGGCCTGGGCCGCCCTCGCGGGGGTCGTGCTCTTCGCTGCCGCGAATCTCCAGCAGATCGGCTTGGTGTACACCACCGCCGGAAACGCGGGATTCATCACCAGCCTCTTTGTCATTCTCGTTCCAGTGATCCGCTTCTTCCACGGCAAATCATCGGGCATCCGGATCTGGATCGGAGCCGCTTTGGCGGTGACCGGTCTCTACTTCCTCAGCGTCGGCAGCGGTTTCAGGATGGCCCACGGGGATATCCTGGAACTTATCGCCGCCTTGTTTTGGACAGGCCACATCCTTCTTATCAATCGTCTCGCCACCCGCATGGAGGCGCTTGAGATCGCCGTAGGGCAGTTCGCGACCTGTTCGCTATTGAGCTTCATCGCGGCCTTCCTCTGGGAACCCACGCCGTTCGCAGGGGTCATACCCGCCGCCATCCCCATCCTGTATGGCGGCCTCCTTTCCATCGGGGTCGCCTACACCCTCCAGATCGTCGCCCAGAAGACGGCGCACCCCACTCATGCCTCGATCATTCTCTCCATGCAAGCCCTGTTCGCTGGAGTGGGCGGCGTTCTCTTCATCAATGAACCCTTGACCCTGCGTCTGATCGTAGGCGGTTTCCTTATGCTCGCTGGCATGGTCATCTCCCAGCTAGTGCCAAAGGTGGCCAAGGTCTAGGGGTGTTGTCCCGCCAGGGGCCAAAGCAAAATATCGTATGCAGTTCCAGCTATCTAAGCAACGGCCGCCCTGACCGTTCAAAATGGAAGGGTTTGTCAATCATTGTGATGGCACTTTGGCAGGTGGAACCACGCGTTCTATCTGAAGTGCTTGATTCCATCAATTTTAGAGA
>JANYIU010000315.1 GCA_025361955.1 Holophagaceae bacterium | reverse complement strand
CCCGGAAGCTGGTGCTCAGGGGGGCGGATGCGGTGGTGTTCGTGGCCGACTCCCAGGCTCCTGCCCTGGAGAGCAACAAGGAAAGCTTCCAGAACCTCATCGTGAACCTGAAGGATCAGGGGGCGGACCTGGAGAAGATCCCCCATGTCATCCAGTGGAACAAGCGGGATACCCCCAACGCCCTCCCGGTGGAAACCCTCGAACGGGAGGTCAACTTGTTCGGGGCGCCCACCTTCGTCGCCTGCGCCATGCGCGGGGAAGGGGTCAAGGAAACGCTCACCGGCGTGGCCAAGCTGGTGCTGAAGAGCCTGGCTGAGAAATACGGTGGGGGCGTTGTCGAAGAACCACCCGTGTTTCTTGGAGGACCGCCACCCCCTCCGCCTCCAGTCAAAGAATCCACCCGGCCCCTGGAAGTGGAGGAACTGTCTGCGGGAGAACTGCTCGAGGAGATCGACGAGATCCCGGTCGAGTCCGGCCAGCCCGCCCATCCCCATGCCTCCGCGCCTGGGCACATGCCCCACAGCAGCGTGGTGGAGGTTCCCGTCGTGCTCGATCGCAGCCTCTTCAGCGGTGACTCGCCCGTGGAGATTCGGCTGAAGCTGTACATCAAGTAAGGCGAAAAACGCTGCGCGTTTTTCGTTATCGCGCGGACGCAGTCCGCGCGCTTGGGGCAAACTAAAGGATTGATCCGAGGCCTCCCCATGTCCCGCCAGATCGTCACCCGCTTCGCCCCCTCTCCCACCGGCATGTTGCACATCGGGGGGGTGCGGACGGCCCTGTTCTGCTGGCTCTTTGCCCGCAAGCACGGCGGGCGCTTCATCCTGCGCATCGAGGACACGGATCTCTCCCGCAGCACCGACGACAACATCCGCATCATCGAGGAGGGCATGGCCTGGTGCGGCCTGACCTGGGACGAGGGCCCGGTGGTGGGTGATCCCAGCGCCTGGGTGGGCCCCCACGGTCCCTACCGCCAGATGCAGCGCATGGACCTCTACCGCGCCAAGATCCAGGAGCTGCTCGACAAGAACCTGGCCTATCGCTGCCGTTGCTCGCGGGAGGCCATCGACGAGCGCCGCAAGTCGGTCGAGGCTGCGGGCAAGGTATTCCAGTACAACCGCGGGCTGGATAGTGGGAAGGGTTGCGCCGCCGCCCACCATGACGCCAGCGAACCGGCGGCCATCCGTTTCCGCATGCCCGAGGCCGGTGAGATCGTGGTGCCCGACCTCATCAAGGGCGACACCCGCTTCCCGGCGGACAGCCTGGATGACTGGATCATCGCCCGCACCGGCGACGGCCCCGGCGCCATCGGCGTACCCACCTACAACTTCTGCGTGGTGGTGGACGACACCCACATGGAAGTGACCCATGTGATCCGGGGCGATGATCACCTCAACAACACCCCCAAGCAGATCCCCCTCTTCGCCGCCTTCGGCACCGAGCTGCCGGCCTTCGCCCATGTCCCCATGATCCTGGGGGCCGATGGCGCCAAGCTCAGCAAGCGCCACGGGGCCACCAGCATCACCGAGTACCAGGCCATGGGCCTGCTGCCCTCCGCCGTGCGCCTGGCCTTGGCGCGCCTCTCCTGGACGCCGAAGATCGACGGCAAGGCCGTGGAAAGCGCCGAGGAGGAGTTGCTCACGGACGCGCAGATGATCGAGCTTTTTGATCTGGCGGACTGCCAGAAGAGCGCCGCCCGCTTCGACATGGACAAGCTCCAGTGGCTGAACCAGAAGCTCATCCAGCGGTCCACCTGGCAGGAACTGGAACCCCATCTGCGGCCCTTCATGCCGGCCGCCTGGGGTGCCAAGCCCGAGGCCTGGAAGGCCCAGGCCATCCAGAGCACCCAGAAGGGGAAATCCCTCACGGACATGGCGGAGGCCCTGCGCTTCACCTTCGAGCGGCCCGCCGCCTTCGACGAGAAAGCGGTGGAGAAGTTCATGACGCCCGTCGCGAAGCTGGCCCTGCGGGAGCTCTGCGCCCTGACCGACTACCATCACGATGGCCTGGAGGCGGGCTTCAACGCCATCCTCGAACGGCATGGTCTCAAGACCAAGGACCTGGCTCAGGCCCTGCGCGTGGCCCTCTGCGGAAAGCCCGTCAGCCCCGGCATCTTCGATACCCTCATGCTGGTGGGGCGGGATGAAGTGGTGGCTCGGCTGGAGAGGTGGCTGTGATGGACCTGGACGAATTCACCCACCTCACGCTGACGGTCCTGGAGGATCAGGGGGCCGCGACCTATGCGCCCACGCTCCTCGCCGGCGACTCCGTGCAGGTGATCCAGGGCATTCCCGAGGGTATGGACCACCGGGACGCCCTCCAGGAGACCGTCCAGCGCCTGGGGCTCGAACATTCCGAGTTCTTCTTCGGGGTGCGCTCGGGCCCCGGGGAGATCACCACCGGCTTCCACACCGCCGCAGGCACCCGCTCTCAGCGCATCTCGGAGCTGCACAAGGGCTTCGTGGTGTCGAATCTGGAGGACTGCGTCTGGTGGACGCTGGGCGAGG
>JANYIU010000232.1 GCA_025361955.1 Holophagaceae bacterium | reverse complement strand
GCCAAATACGCACGAGTCCGGTGCAGCCCAACCTTCAGGGCTTTTCCGGTATGACCACAGTCTCCGTGACTGGAGATTCTTCAGTAGAAGAGCCTTTTCTCTGCGTCTTCTCATCCTTTTTTTTCTTCTTTTCCAGCTCTTTTCGGCGCTTCTCAAACTGGTAGTTCGGCTTCAGCACTTGGTTCCTTTCACTCGTCCTGATATAGAGAATACCCGACCCGGCCCGCGAAAACGACAGTTCCTTTTCAGGTCGGTGTGCAAAGTTGAAGGTGAAAACCAGTAATGAAAGAGGTTGGGCCTGTGGGACGACCATGGCGCAGGGATCGGGGCGAAAAATCGAACTGAGAGGCGAAGGCTAGTGCTCATGGAGCCATCGTCCGATTCGGAGGTGCCTGGCTGTTTCGTGTGGGTAACTCGGCCCTGGCAGTGGGCATATCAGGTTAGGGTTTGGCAGAGGATCGGATTTCGGCGGCAAAGGTGGGGTTATGAATCACGGGGCATCGCGCTGGGCGTTCGCCAAACGGTGGGAGACCATCCTGGTTCTGATCCTGTTGGCCATCTGCATCATCAACTCGATGGCTTCTCCGTACTTCTTGAATCCACACAACCTGTTCGACAGCACCCAAAGTTTCAGTGAGAAGGCGATGATCGTGCTGTCCATGACCCTGGTCATCATCGGGCGGGACATCGACTTATCGGTCGCATCGAATGTTGCGCTCTGTTCCACCGCCATGGGTTGGCTGGCGCTGCACGGCCTGTCCACCTCAGCCCTGCTGCTGGCCAGCATCCTGGTCGGCACGGCGGCGGGCATGTTCAACGGCTTCATCATCACCCGGTTCAAAGTGCCGGCCATTGTGGTGACCATCGGCACCCTCTCCCTGTTCCGGGGCATTTCCTACATCGTGCCGGGGGATCATGCCTTCACCAGCTATCCGGCGAATTTCTCAGAGCTGGGCCAAGGCTACCTGTTTGGCATGATTCCATACGAATTCCTGGTGTTCCTGGGCTTGGCGGTGGTCTTCTACATTCTGCTGCACCGGACGATCATCGGGCGCAATCTGTTCGCCTACGGCAACAATCCCGACGCCGCGCACTACAGCGGCATCCAGGTGGATGTATATCGGTTCTGGTTGTTCACCCTGAACGGCGCCATGTGTGGACTGGCGGCGGCATTCCTCACCTCGCGCATCGGCTCCACCCGGCCAAACATGGCCCTGGGCTGGGACATGGAAACCATCGCCATGGTAGTCCTGGGCGGCGTGAGCATCATGGGTGGAAGTGGTACCATGCTGGGTGTTCCGCTGTCGGTGTTGGTCATGGGGATGCTCACCTTCGGGCTCGGTCTGGTGAATATCCCGGGCATCATGATGACCGTCGTGGTCGGCTTCCTGCTGATCGGCGCCATCGCTTCTCCCATCGTCGCCAAGAAGCTTTCGGGTTGGCGCCGGGAGCGGGCTGGCGCCTGAATTGCTTGCAATGCAGTTGTTGAAAGGAAGCGCAGCATGTTGAAGACTGGCCATGAAGAATCCGGCATGGAGTACCCGGTCATCGCACCGGGCCAGATCGACGCCTTTTTTGCGTCCCTGGAACTGGAGGTGCTCAAGCGCGAGATCTGCGACATCGGCCACCGACTGTGGCAGCGAGCCTATGTGGACGGCAATGGCGGCAACCTATCGGTCCGGGTCGCCCGGAATCTGGTCCTGTGCACCCCGACCTTGGTTTCCAAGGGATTCATGCACCCAGAGGACCTCGCCCTGGTGGACATGGCGGGAACCATGGTCGCGGGCGGCAAGCGGCGCACCAGCGAACTGCTTATGCACCTGGCCATCTTCGCTGCCCAGCCCAAGGCCAAGGCCTGTGTCCATGCCCATCCACCCACCGCCACCGGCTATGCGGTATGCGGCATCCAGCCGCCTAGCTGCATGATCCCCGAAATGGAGATCTTCATCGGCGAGGTCGCGGTGGCGCCGTACATGACCCCGGGAACTTACGAATTGGGCCAAGCCATCGGCCCGCTGGCGCATCAGCACAACACGATCCTGATGGCGAACCACGGGGTTGTGGCCTGGGGGTTCGGCATCGAGGACGCCTATTTTAAAATGGAGATCCTCGAGGCTTACTGCAAGACGATGCTCGTGACAGCTCAACTCGGCCAACTGGGCCATGGCCCCAACACGATTCCTCAGCCGCAAATGCAAGAGCTTCTGGCGATCAAGAAGACGTTGGGTATTCCCGATCCCCGAACGTTTTAACCAAGGATCGAATGCCCAAAAGGTTACACCAGGCTCACCCGGAAGGCAGGTGCATGAATTCGCTGTTTGAGGCCTTCAAGGTCCAAGCTGAGGCGCATCGCCCAAAGTGCATGAGCCCCCAGCCCGCCGTGGAGGCCCTGCAAAAGCGGAGGGCGTTTTCCACAACAGCCTTGTGCATCGCGCAGATTCGCACCCCCCGGTGCTGCGAAGGGGTCCGCCGAAGCCATGGCACGCCTCCAGGCAGCGAGCCTCAGCACCCTTTGCGCTCTGCGGGCGAGCTATCCTTTGATGCAAAGACCTGCGGGGGCGCTTTCAGGTTCGCCCCCGCAGGTTTTTTCAGGGAATGACTCCCCTATTCAGTTCAAATCAGTTGTTGAGCGCGCCGCCGTTGATCCAGGAGGAAATGAGCGCCTGGTTGGCTGCCGAAACACTCCGGTGGCCACTGGCCAATTGAGACACCAGGGCACTGGCACTGGGATTTCTCGGCACGACACGCAGTCCCGGAAGTGTCGTCGCTGGCACGTTGACCAGATTGGAGAAAGAGCTACCCGCGGTCAAATTCAGACCCGCCGACCCTCCGGCACTATGACAACCGGTGCAAGAAGCCGTGAAGACCGCTGTCTGCACCTGAGTCAATGTAGCGAACGCTGCCACGGAATTTACCGTGATCGTGCGAGTGGGGGGGGCTGGATCAACCAGACCACGGGAGTCCGTGGCGGTCAGGGTAACGGTGAACGTTCCGGCCAAGGGGTAGGTATGGCTGCCTGGTGTCAGAAGCGTCGAGGTGGCTGAGCCATCTCCGAAGTTCCAGAGTACCGTCACGGGAATACCGTCGGGACTCGTGGCGGTCCCGGCAAACGCGACCGACTGGCCTGAAGTGATGGTGACATTGGCGGCTGGTCCGGTGATGGTCCCCTTCGGAGGATTGTTGACCGGGGTTGTCTGAACGGTGATTGTCCGCGTGGGAGGCGCCGGGTCAGCCAGTCCATGGGAATCCGTGACCGTCAGGGTGACGGTGAATTTACCATTCGCCGCATAGGTATGGGGGGCAGGTGTCAGAAGCGTTGAGGTACTGCCATCGCCGAAATTCCAGAGAACGGTGACCGCATCCCCATTGGGGTCCACAGCGGTGCCGGAGAAAGTGACCGACCGGCCTGGAGTGATGGTGAGGTCAGTGCCTGGCGCAGTGATGGTTCCCTTCGGGGGACTGTTGACCGGCGCCGCCTGGACTGTGATCGTCTGGCTAGGCGGGGTTGGGTCGACCAGACCCAGCGAGTCTGTTGCCGTCAGGGTGACCGTGTAGGTCCCAACCGCGACGTAGGTATGGGCGCCTGGGGCCAGAAGCGTGGAGGTGCTGCCATCGCCGAAGTTCCAGAGCACGGTTACAGGATTATTGTTGGGATCTGTGGCGGTCCCGGAAAACGTCACCGACTGGCCTGGATTAATGATGACGCTGGTGGCAGGCGCGGTAATGGTTCCCTTCGGGGTTCCAACGGCACTAGTAGGGCCATTCGAGGTCTCACTGCCGCCGCCACCGCAGGCAGTGAAGGAGAGCAGGAGCAATGAAGCGGCTCCCACGCTTAACAGAGATGATTTAAATTTCATCATTATTTGGTTCTCCATTGCTGCCAGAGGTGGCAAAAATCCAAGAATGTACAACCAACCAGTGGCCATCTGGTGGAGGGACACTTTAGTTGTGTTCATCAAGCTTTCTTAGTTTCAAATAATATAACTTGTATAATATATTTACTTAGCTCATTTGGGCTTACTCAACGAGGTTGAATATTGCATTAAAATTATGTAAACCCCACTTCAATTGTCCAATTCGTAGGACAGCGACGGTCGCTGCGCAGCCACAATCGGGAATTGCAATCGCCACCGTCGCCCATGTGATCCTGGCCGAGATCGGACCCGAAACGACCTGGTCCCCCACCGAATGACATCTCGTTTTGTGCGCCGGACGGTGCCCCCGAAAAGGCACGAGCGTGCGGGGAAGCGGAACACCCTCGGTGCAGGAAGGCGCGCCCGGGCTGAAGGAGATGCTGGTCCAGTCCGCCTGAGGAGCCATACGGATAGGGAAAACCCCGCACCCGGTTTCAGCGGATGATGGCCCGGCGGGGAGCCAAGCAGGCCCTTGTTACCGGCGGCGACAGACATGCTTCGCGCCGCCACAGCGGCTCGGCCTCGATGACAGCCGCACTGGCCCCCCGAAGCGGAGGCACCAGGCGCTAGAACCAACTGGCCCTGCGCACAGGGCGAAACCCGAAAACCACGCCACTGTCCCTCGCAACCGCTTTTCCGACTTCAATCAACATGCCAGGGGGACCGAACTCCTGCTCCAGGCATCCACCGGACCCTATGTGGTGCG
>JANYIU010000226.1 GCA_025361955.1 Holophagaceae bacterium | reverse complement strand
GCGATCAACAAGGAAGAACCACTAAGCCACTAAGCCACGAAGACACACGAAGACACAAATAATAGCAAAAACCCGTTCCTGAAAATTCGTGACCCTCAGTTTGCAAGGTCCCATCGCTCTTGAATCTCGAGGAGAAAAGCTTGACGCGCAAGGTGCAGAGAAAAAATACGAGGAGCGCGGAGAAAAAAATCTTCCTCCGCGCTCCTCTGCTTTTCTCCGCTCCTCCGTGTTGAGCTTTTTCCCAGCCCATGGGGAATGCCTGCAAGGATGAGGTTAGCCGATACGCAGCCATGGCTCTTTTTGGCTGAGGTTCGCCAATAGTCAGGAAGCCGAGGTGGGCATCTCTAATGCCGGTGTTGCAGCAAAACTGAAAAGGGGTTTCCCTGGTGCGCTTGGAACGGCCAAGGGGTGACAGCTTTCGGATCGTTTTGCTTTCTTGGCGGCTTGGCGGTGAGTATTAGTCTGTTGAGTGCGAATCCGTCTGATATATCCGCGCTGAGGATTCCTGCCGCGGGATCCGTGCTATTCGTGTGGCTCATTCGAGGCTGGAGAACTGCCCATGGCGGAACGTGTGCTGCTGGTTCATACAGGAGGGACGCTCGGCATGGACCCTGCGGGAACGCCGGTGACCCTCGCCCCGGGGGCTTCGGTGGCCCGGATCCTGGAGCAGGTCCCCGAACTGGCCGAGCTCGCTGAGCTGCGCCTCACCGTGGCGCTCAACCGCGACTCCGCCACCCTGGAACCAGAGCACATCCTCAGCTTGGCGCGGCTCATCCGGGAGCAGAGCGTTGACTACGAAGGCATCGTCCTCATTCACGGCACCGATACGATGGCCTATACGGCCTCTGTCCTTGGTTTCCTGCTGGCGGATCTTGGCAAGCCCGTGGTCATCACGGGATCCCAACGGCCCCTGGCCTACGTGCGCAGCGATGCCCGGAGCAACCTGGTGGACGCCGTGAGCTTGGCTGCCCGTAAGGTGCCGGAAATCGGCATCTGCTTCGGGGATCACTGGCTGCGCGGGGTGGCCACCGACAAGCTCAGTGTCCACCGCTACCAGGCCTTCGAGTCACCCAATCTCCCGCCCCTGGCGGAACTGGGCCTCCATATCCAGATGCACGCCCACGCCGGGGTTTTCGAACGCCAAGTGCCTCCGGGTCTCGGGCAATCCATGGAATCCGCCCTCACGGTCTACGCCCCCTTCCCGGGCATGCCCTGGAGCCTGCCCGGGGCAGCCACCAAGGGCGTGCTCATTCAGGCCTATGGGGCGGGGAACCTGCCCATGGAGCGGCCGGACTTGCAAGCCGTGTTTGACCACTGCCGAGCGCGAGCCATTGCAGTCGTGATCACGAGCTTCTGCCCATGGGGAGGTGTGGATCTGGCGACCTACGAACTGGGGCGCATGGCAGTGGAGCGTGGCGCGATCTCCGGCGGTCTGCACACCCGCTGGGCGGCCCTGGCTAAGCTGGGCCTGGTGCTGGGGGCCGGGGGATCCCTGGAGGATGTAAGGCAGGCCTTCAGCGTCTCCTGGGCGGGTGAACCGCTCTGATCGCCACTTTCCAGGTGTTCAGCCTTCGCTCATACTGAGGGCTCAGCCCTGTTCACATTGGAGGAAGATCATGGTCCGCACCCTTGCTGGCCGGATGGCGGTTCTGCTTGCCGCTGGAAGCCTGTCTGCCTGGGCCCAGGGCACCCAGACCGCCAGTGTGGCGGGGAGGGTGATCGACGCGGAAGACGCTGCAATCGCGGGCGCTGGCGTGCGCCTGACCTCGCCCAGCCTGCAGGGCGTCTGGATCGCCGCCACGGATAGCAAGGGCCGCTTCGCCGCCCGTTTCCTGCCCCCCGGAGCCTACCTCATCGAGATTACGAAGGCTGACTATCAGACCATCAAACTCAATCAGCGCCTGGGCCTCGACCAGAACTTCCAGCCCCGGTTCCGAATGGCCAGGAATCAGCACGCCGTCGTCGAGATCGTGGCCGCTCCGCCCGGGCTGGATAAGACCGACGCCAAGACCGCGAGCAACTATCGCATGGACCGGATCGACATGCTGCCCGTGGCGCGGACCATGGAGAGCATCGCCCTCTTGACGCCGGGGGTGGTGGAGGGTGTGGGTGGCGGCGTGCAGGTGCGTGGCGCCATGACCACCAACAACCGGATTCTGGTGGATGGCCAGAATGTGGAAGACGGCGTTTACGGCGATCGCGGGGTCAGCCTCATCGAGGACGCCATTGAGGAGACCCAGGTTCTGACGGGCGCCCTTTCCGCCGAGTACGGCAACGTCGATGGGGGCGTCATCAACTCCATCACCCGCTCGGGTTCCAACACCCTCTCCGGCCAGGTGCGCTGGGATTTTCGGAATCCCGCCTGGAATGCGATGGGACCCATGATCGATCGCAGCGCCAGCGACGACCACACCGGCATCGACACGACCTTCAGTCTGGGCGGCTACTTGATCAAGGATCGTTTATGGTTCCATACCGCCTACTTCAAGGAGGGGATGCGGGAGCTCCGGACTCTCAGCGGCGAGGCTCTCAGCGATGCCTTGGACGGCAACGCGGGCGCGGGCTATACCTATTCCAGGGATGAAATCCGGCGGCAACTCAAGCTGACTTGGCTCGTGAGCGAGGAGCAAACACTGGTCGCGTCCTACATGAACTCGGGCGCCGTCCACGATCGGCGGGATTACCTGGCGGGGTCCCTGGACACCCTGGTGCCCCAGCGGGGCGAGGACGAACTGCTGAACATCGCCTGGCGTGCCGTCTGGTCTCCCCAGCTGATTTCGGATATCCGCTACGGCTACAAGAAAGCGTTCTTCTCCGTCGGCACTCCTGGCAATGCCACCGATCTCCGCTCCAGCCCCGTCTACTACAACGGCCTTTTTTATCAGCATGGCCCATTCAATGGCAGCGATGGCGGCGATCAACGGGACAACCAGACGCTCACCGCCAAGACCAGCTGCTTCTTCGATGCCATGGGTAGCCACCAGATGGATTTTGGCTTCGACTGGGGCAAGTCCTCGCGCCGGGCCCGTAGTGAGATCTCAGCTACCGGGTATATCTTCGCCGTGGCTGTCGACCCGGTGGACCGTTCGATCATCCCCAACAGCGTCTGGGTTTACGAGAGCAGGGGTGGAGCCGCCACGGTGGAGAACCACGGCCTCTATTGCAACGATAAATGGGTCCCCAACGAGCACCTCGCCGGCCAGCTCGGTCTGCGCTGGGACCAGTACACGGCGAGGGACGAGGCGGGGGCGAAGTTCGCGGGCGCGGGTTCGTTCTCGCCCCGGTTGGGCCTGAAGTACGACTTCCTGGGCGACTCGAAGTGGATCGCTGGAGCTTCCTACGCCCGTTACAACGGCAAGATCCTGGATCAGATCCTGATGGGGGCCACCCATCAGGGCAACGCCCAGGAGGTGGATTTTCTGGCAGCCGCACTGCCCCCTGGGCCTTACACGTGGAACGATGTCTTCAATCTGGCCAATTACGATTTCTCTGCTGCCAGCGTGGCCTACGCCAGCATTCCAGGGGTGAACATTCAACTGAACCCGGCTCTGAAACCCCCCTCTGTCGACGAGTACCAGGCCTCCCTCGCCTACACGTTCAGCAGTGCAGCCATCGGCACGGGCTACCTTCGGACTACGGCCGTCTACAAGAATTGGAAGAACCTCATTGATTACCGCGTCGGTAACAAGGGTCAGATCGACTACCTGATTCACCCTCCCAACGGCCAGGATTTTCTCTATCCGACCTACATCAAGTATTGGGACAACAATCGCGACGCCACGCGCACCTACAAAGCCCTGGAACTGGAATTCTCGACGGCGAAGCGATGCTGGCAGTTCCTGGGTAGCCTTACCTGGAGCCGTCTCTGGGGCAACTACGAAGGCCAGGACAATACGGAACCTGGCCGGGGTGAGGGAATCAACTCCTGGAATCTGGATCGGAACCTCACGGCTCCGGAGGGCTATCTGCGGGGGCATGTGCCTTTTCGAGCCCGCCTCATGGGGACCTACACGCTGGATTCCCGGCTGGGCAAGACAACGCTAGGATTACTGTATCGCTTCGATTCTGGCTCCTACGTGAGCGAAACCCGGATCGTATCGGGCAGCGCCCTGAACGTGAGTCTGCCGACCGAGGCGCAGAACGCGGTCTTCACTCAGTACAAGGACAGTCGGCGGGGAACGCTCGTGGGTGCTTCCAGCTCCTACCTCGATGTGTCCGTAAACCATGACTGGGAGTTGCGTAAGGTGAAGGCCGTCGCCGTCAGGGCCTTCGTCCGGGCGGTCGTCAAGAACCTGTTCAACCACCAGCAAATCCTGAGAAGGCCAAAGGTCTATGCTGCCTATCCGGCCGCCTACACCGATCCCTGGGTGCCGGAGAATCCTGACACGTTCGGGCAACCCAACGGGGCCTGCTTCGGTGAGCCGCGCACCTACAGCATCTCGGCGGGGGTGCGCTTCTGACCCACTGCGCTTACAGGCCGGTTGGCTTTACACTGAATGATTCGTGAGGCCAATCCATGCTCGACCCGAACCTCTTCCGCAACGATCTTGATGCCGTCATCCGTGGGCTTGCTTCCCGGGGGTTCGAGTTTGATCAGGAGACCTATCACAAGCTGGATTCCGAGCGCAGGCGGGTCATCCAGGAGGCCGAGGTCTTGAAGGCCGAACGCAACCGCGTGTCCGAGGAGGTTGCCAAGCTGAAGCGGGCCAAGGAGAATGCCGACCCTCTCATCGCCCAACAGCGGGAAGTGGGGGATCAGCTGAAGGCCTTGGAGGCTGCGGAAAAGCAGGCTGAGACGGCCTTTCGGGATTTCCTGTCTATCCTTCCCAACCTGCCCCATGAGAGCGTTCCCATCGGCAAGGACGAGCATGGTAACGTGGAAACCAAGCGCTGGGGCACGCCCGCAGTCATCGAGAAGCCGAGGGATCACGTGGATCTGGGCACCAAGCTCGGCATCCTGGACCTGGACCGGGCTGCGAAAATGAGCGGCGCGCGGTTTTCCGTGCTCAAGGGGTTAGGCGCCAAGTTGGAGCGAGCGCTCATCAACTTCATGGCAGACCGGCAGTCCGCCGCCGGCTGGAGCGAAGTGATGACCCCTTACATGGTGCTTCCGCACTCGGTCTATGGCGTGGGACAGCTACCCAAGTTCGAGGAAGATCTATTCAAGACGAAGCGGGGTGAGGACACCCTCTACCTCATCTCAACCGCGGAAGTGCCCGTGACGAACCTCTACCGGGAGGAAATCCTCCCTGAGGAGCAGTTGCCTGTGCGGCACTGTGCCTTCTCCCCTTGTTTCCGTTCCGAGGCGGGGTCGTACGGCAAGGACACCAAGGGCATCATCCGCCAGCATCAGTTTCACAAGGTGGAGCTGGTGGCCTTCACCACGCCGCAGCTGGCGGAAGCTGAGCACGAGCATCTCACTGCGTGCGCGGAAGCCATCCTGGAGGCCCTGGGACTGCCTTATCGCCGCATGCTCCTCTGCACTGGCGACATGGGCTTTTCCAGTCGCAAGACCTACGATCTGGAGGTGTGGCTCCCCAGTCAGAATACCTATCGCGAGATCAGCTCCTGCTCCTGGTTCGGGGACTTCCAGGCCCGCCGCGCCAATATCCGATTCCGGCCCAAGGATGGCAAACCTCAGTTCCTGCACACCCTCAATGGCAGCGGCCTGGCCGTGGGCCGCACCTGGGTGGCCCTCCTCGAGAACGGCCAGCAGCCCGACGGGAGCATAAAGATCCCCCAGGCGCTCGTGCCGTACCTCGGAACAGATACCATCCGCTGACGCACGGAAGCAGCCAAGCCGCTGCTGCCTTGTGTCAGATTTTCTCATTACCTGATTATCGGCGACTCACAGCTTGCAACCCTGGCAGGACCCTACCGCTATTGATCCTTGAGGTGTAAAGCTCGACGCGGAGGGACAGAGAAAAAGCGAGGGTCGCGGCGCAAAAAAATCTTCCTCCGCGATCCTCTGCTTTGCTCCGCTCCTCAGCGTTGAGTTTTTTCCAGGCCCATGCGGAAAGTTAGCGATGATGAGGTCAGTCGAGAAGGAGTCCTGGATTTTCTAGATTTCGGGTCGCCGAAAATCAGGTCTGTTATTGGCCCAGGTCGATGGGTAGATCCTGATTGTCGTTGACTGAAGTGTTGGGGTTCATCCAGACGCCTCCGAAGCGGCCCCAGAGGGAGCTGAAGCC
>JANYIU010000202.1 GCA_025361955.1 Holophagaceae bacterium | reverse complement strand
CGGCGCGGCTAGCTGCGGCTGCAGAAGAATTACCACCTCCCGATCCGGACGACATCGACGACGATGACGACGACGAGGATCTCGTCGTCTATACGGCGGGTCAGGCGGCCGGCGCGTTCGCGACCATTTGGCGCTTTACCTGGCCGCATATGCGGCAATACAGGACGTGGCTCGTTTTCGTCGGCATCGGACTGTTCGTGGAGACGTTGTTCAACGTCATCATGCCGCTCAGCCTGAAATACCTGATCGACGACGCACTCGGCGAAGAAGATTTTCAGGCGCTCTATACCATCCTCTCCGTGCTGGCGGCTGCCGGAATCATCACATCCATCGTCGCGGTTTGGTAACGACCAGTCACCAACAGGCTCATGACCCAGGTACAGCCGGATCTTGCCATTGAGGACGATGTACATCCGCTGGGCCATTTCGCCTTTGCGAAAGACGATATCGCCCTCGTTGAAACGAAGCTTGCTCTGGTCGATGAAGCTCGATTCGGTCATGTGGGTTCCGGATCTGGACTTTCAAGATACTCTGCCCAGACCTTCTGGGGAAATCGGACGGCTTCCTTTCCCATCGGTAGATCCTTGCCTTTTCTGTATTTCTTCGTATCAGAACCGTGAAAGGTGCGGGAATTCAGGCGTTCCGAGAACCTCTCCGATATGCTACGAACAAATGATGAGCATCCTCCGCTGGTTGGCCGCGCCCCTGTCGCCCCTCTACGGGGCTGTGGTGCGTGCCCGGAACCGCGCCTTCGATGAACATCCAGACCGATCAGCCAGGGTTGCCGTCCCCGTCATCTCGGTGGGCAATCTCAGCATGGGAGGCACCGGAAAGACGCCGGTGACCCTCTGTCTGGCCCGGGGGCTTCAGGCCGCAGGCTGGCCCAACGCGGTGCTATCCAGGGGATACGGCGGCAAGCGGATGGTGGATCCCATGGCTGTGGAGCCCGATTCGGATCCTCGCCAGACCGGGGACGAACCTCGTTTGCTGGCACAGGCTCTGGGACCCGGAAGGGTCGTGGTCGGCCGCCGCAGAGAGATCGCCGCAATCAGAGCCCTGGCCCACGTACCCCCACCCAAGGTATTGCTGCTGGATGACGGTTTTCAGCACCGCGCCTTGCACAGGGATGTGGATCTGCTGCTCCTGGACGGCGTGCGTCGTTGGGGGAACGGCAAAATGCTGCCCGGAGGCGATCTCAGGGAACCGATGGAGAGTGCGAAGCGGGCTTCCGCGCTCGTAGTGACCCGGGGAAGCAGGGCTTCCCGTCCAGAGATTCAGGAGTGGTGGGAGCGCTTCGGCTCGGGAGGACCGGTCTTCTGGTTGGATTTTGCCATCACTGCCCTGCACCGTTTCCCCACCGGGGAACACCTGGAACTGCCGAACCCTGGGCTGGGCCCATTCTTCGCCTTCTGTGCCCTGGGGCACCCGGAAGCCTTCCTTGCGGATCTTCTGGTGGCCGGGTTGTTCTGGACCGGGACAGCCCATTTCATGGATCATCGCGCGCTCTCCTCCCGCGACCTTTCGAATCTGGAAAAGGAGGCACGAGCAGTAGGAGCAGGTGGGCTCATCTGCACAGAAAAAGACGCAGTCAAATGGAGACCGGAGCAAGCCAAATCCCTGGGCCTGCCGCTCTGGATCGCGGAGCAGCAGGTCCTGGGAGCCGAACCGCTGGTCGAATATGTGGTGAACCGATTGAATAATCTCAAGGCAGATTCTACCGTTGGGTGAATTCAAACAAGCCGAAGCACCGCGGATAACGTTTCAGAGCACTGAGGTGCGCCGACACATATGCCGAAACTCCGGCCGCCACAGCCGGACAGAATACAAATGGGCTCCTGTGAGCCGTTTCGTTAGCTTGAATTCCTTGGCGCCCTTGTTTTTATTTCCTTATTACCCACAGCATTCGACTCACATCCCCTCGTAGCCCACGTCGAAGACCTGCCTATCACGCAAATCTGGCACCGCCAAGGTCGAAGTCCGAAGACAGGGACCGAATGAAAGCGATTTAGCCGGGGATTATAAAAAGTCTGCTCAACCGAATCTATGGGTGGATTCTGGCTCGGGCCAAACCGCACCCGGCATGAAATCAATTCCCGCGAACGAAAATATCGTCAGCAGATGAAGGGGGGCCCCTGGAATTCACCCGAAGATCCAGCTAGCATGAATAAGCCTCTGCGGGCGTAGTTCAGTGGTAGAACGCAAGCTTCCCAAGCTTGATGTCGAGGGTTCAATCCCCTTCGCCCGCTCCAACAACCACGGCCCCTTCCCTGGGGCCGCTGCTTTGCGCGGGCCGATGGGCCCGAAACTAACACAGAATGCGGGAGAGCTCAGCTGGGCCGCGCTCTTTATTTCCTTGAGCGGTCTTCATGCTCCATCCTCTTGCGAGTTGCATCTTCCACCACAGGTTTCCTGATGGCTTTTGCGTCTAGAGGTGGCGGGGGAGGTGGAACAGCTGCCTGAGGTGGGAGTGGAGACGCAACCACGGCAGGAACAGGAACGGGCATAGGGGTCTTGGCTGCCGGAGTCGGTGCCTTCACCGGAACTTTAGTCGGCTTGGTCGGTTTGATCCGCGCCGCTGGAGGGTTGGCGGGAGGAATCGGCTGGGGTGCCTCCGGCGCAGGTGCCTGGGTCTGAGGAACCGGAATACTCACGGGTGGCGGGGGTGCGGGGGCAGTGCTCGGAGTCGGCGATATCGGCACAAGGCTCGGCGTGGGGACAGTCCGGGACTTGAAGAAGATATAACCCATGCCTCCCAGGAGGGCCAGCGCGAGCAACCCTAGCACCGCGACAATCATGCCCTTGCTCGAACCAGGAGCCAATTGGGATGACGTGCGGGTGGAGTCGTCGGCTACTGCCAGCGCCTGGGCTGCCGAGTTTTCATCCGCAGCTTGAGCCGTCTTGGAGGGCTGCGGAGCGACATTCTCTCCCTTGGGAGCCTCCGGAGGCTTTAGCACGAAGGGAATGTTCGTCAAATCGAGGGCTTCGGTTTTGGCCGCCTGGAATTTGCGTGCAGGAATCGACCCGGGTATCACCACGACTGCCTGAGTGCCTGTCATGGCCTCAGCGCTTGCAGGAACCGGGGTGGAATCCATAGTGGGAGGAACCCATTCAGAGGCCAGGGGCAGCATGAACTCCGCTGTCTTAAATGCAGGAGATCCGCCCATGGGCTCCAAACTTGGCGCAATCGCCACGACCTGCGTGCTGTCTTTGGCGGATTCGGGTACGGTCGGCACCGGCACGTCTGTCTTGGCAGCGGGAGATGTGGCCAAAAGGGTGGGCGGGACCGCGACTTCCTCGGTTATGGCCTTCGGGGAGGACTCCGTAGAACGAAGCGTTACGGGAATGGTCGTGATCATGGTCTGGTCCGCAAGCGGCTCAATAGCTGGTGGGGGCTCCAAGGGCCAGATCTTCATCCGAACGGTGCTCTCCGCGACTTTCCCATTCCAGGCTGGATCCTTGGCGGCACGCAGAGCCAAGGCGAACTCCTCAGCCGATTGGAAGCGATCGTCAGGATCCTTCGCTAAGGCCTTCTCCGTCATGTTCCGAAGCGCTGGGTTGAGTCCCTGGAGCATGGCAAGATCGAGGGGGTCCGGAGGATCATTGACGATCTTGAACAAAACCGTGGAAGCCGAGCCACCTTCAAAGGGTTTCCTGCCCGCGATGCACTCGTAGAGCATCACGCCGACGGCGAAAAGATCGCTGCGGGCATCGGGCTCCCCGCTGCGGATGTATTCCGGCGCGATGTAGTTCACCGTCCCGACGACGGTCCCGATCATGGTCATCGCGGAGTCCTTCAGGCGCGCGACGCCAAAATCCATGAGCTTGACCAGCAGCTTGCGCCCTTCGCGCATGACCATGATGTTGGAAGGCTTGACGTCCCGATGAATGATGTGATTCCTATGGGCGGCATCCAGGCCGTCACAGACCTGGGCCAGCACCTCAAGCGACTCGACCAGGGTGAGGCTCCTCTGCAGGAGGATCTGTTCGAGGTCCTGCCCCTTGAGTCGCTCCATGGCGATGAAGAGAACGCCTTGATCCTCGCCAAGCTCGTGGATGGTCACGATATTGGGGGAATTCAGGACCGCCGCGGCTTTGGCCTCCCGGTCGAAACGCTGCCGCGCATGGTCGTCGGGCAGCGCGGAGGAAAGGATAGTCTTGATCGCCACTTCCCGGCCAAGCACGGGATCGACTCCAAGATAGACCTCACCCATGGCCCCGCGGCCAAGTACGTCCTTGATCTCGAATCGACCGAGTTTGCTGAACATGAATCCACCCGTCTTGAATCCGCCCACAGTTGTCAGGTAAGCATAAGGCTTCCGCCGACCGGAACCAAGGCACGATCGCGTTTCCCCCGAGTTGAGCCCTTCAGCTTTTCGCCGGCGCTTCCAGCGGCGCAAGGGAAATCATCGGGGTGTTGATCTCCAGATTCAGGCCCTCTTCCACATGGATCTTGGCCACCCGGGCATTCACGGGGGAGACGTACTCGTTCTGCATCTTCATGGCCTCCAGGAGCAGGAGGGCCTGGCCCTCTTCCACCACCTCACCCTCCTGAACGAAGAGCTTGAGCACCTTGCCGGGCATGAGCGCCTTGACCAGTCCACCTCCGGTCTGGGGCTGCCGGGACATGGCCGCAGCCAGGAGAGTCTTATGCGGATCCTGGAGGGAAAAGTCGTAAGCCCCATCATAGACGCTGGCACGAAATGCATGGAGATCGGGGTTTGAGTTCTTGCGCCGATCGATGTTCACGCCCACGGAGTGGCCGTCCATGATGATGGAATAACTGGTGGGTTCCACCTTGCATATGTCCAATGGATACTCTTCGCCATCCCAGACCATGAAGACCCGCCCACTGCGCCGGTGGATCTCCAGTTCATGTGTTTCTTCGCCGATCATGAGGGTACGTTTCATCGTTCGATCCAGGGAGATGGGTTATAGGCGATTGAAGCGGGCTGAAAGTTTCCAGGCGCCGGCTTCACGGGGCTCGCCACCGGTGCGGACCATGGGTTGTTGGGCTCGGCGCTCCTCCTTCTCCAGTTCGTCATAGAGCGCCGCAGCCACCGCGAATTTGAGATTGGGGCCGATGCCCCGCTGCTTCCACCAGGCGTGATCCAACATGCCCGTGTGAAGTGCTCCCTGGAGGAAGGGTTTGTGTTCCAAAAGGACCTTATGGAAAGCCACGTTGTTACGGACGCCCCCGATACGGTATTCACTGAGGGCTGCGTGCATGCGCTGGATGGCTTCTGCACGGGTTGGCCCCCAAGCACTGAGCTTCGAGATCAAGGGGGCATAGAAAGGGGACATCTCCCAGCCGTAATACACGCCGCTGTCGTCCCGAAGATTGTGCCCAGCCGGAGTCCTCAAGTAGTTGATCCGGCCTGAGCTCGGTGCGAAATCCCGGTTCGGATCCTCAGCGTTGATCCGGCATTGGATCGCATGGCCCCAGAGGGGAATCTCCTCCTGCGTCATGGGCAGAGGCTTGCCTTGGGCGACCAGGATCTGCCAGCGGACCAAGTCCTGCCCCGTGATCCATTCCGTGACCGCGCTACCGCCCTGCATCCTGCAAGTCATCTCCAGGAAATAGAAATTCCGGTCGCGGTCCATGAGAAATTCCACCGTCCCGGCGCCCACGTAACCCGCTTCACGGGCGATGGCGACGGCCGCTGCGCCCATGGCTTTGCGGATCTCAGGGGTCACGAAGGGGGAAGGCGCCTCTTCAGCCACCTGCTGGAACCTTCGCTGGACCGATCCTTCCCGTTCCCAGAAGTGCACATAGTTGCCGTGCTGGTCGCCCACGATCTGGACCTCGACGTGGCGAGGATGGACCAGGGCCTTTTCCACGTAGATCCGCTCATCCCAGAAGGAGAAGATCGCGTCGCCCTTCACTCGGGGCAGCGCCCGGCGCAGCTCGGAGGGTGACTTCGCCAAGCGGATCCCCTTCCCGTCCCGGCCCATGACCGGCTTGACGATCACCGGATAGCCGAGGGCCTCGGCAGCATGCACCAGATCCTCATCGTCCATGATCTCGTGGATGGCAGGCAGAACCGGGGCACCCACCTTGATCGCGATGGCTCGGGCCTTGGTCTTGTCGGCCAGGGTTGCCAAAACCTCAGGGCTTGGCCCGATCCAGGTCAGCCCTGCTTCGATGATTTTTCGCGCGGCTTCGGGATCTTCAGCGATGAACCCATAACCGGGATGGATGGCATCAGCACCGGTCTTCTTGCAGACATCGATGAGCTTGTCCACCCGGAGGTAACTCTCCCGCGAGGGCGTCGGACCGATGTGCTCCGAAAGTACCGCCAGACGGACGTGCATGGCACCGCGATCCGAATCGGAATAGACCGCCACAGTGGGAATGTCCAGCTCCCGACAGGTCCGAATGATCCTGCAGGCGATTTCGCCTCGATTGGCCACAAGTAGCTTGGTTACAGGCATATGGGTTTCCTTGTGTGTTCAGGTCATTGAAGAGGAGCGCAAAACCGGTCCCCGCTCACTGCGTTCCTGCTCGCTGCGCTCCCAGATGGGAACTCGTCTCACCTCGGTTAGCCACAAGCAGCTTGGTTACAGACATATGGGTTTCCTCAAACTCGGGCATCATAGAGCGGTGCGATGCATCAGCCTACCAAAGCCCACGCTCACGTCTATGCTTTGCCTCACCCTGGCCCTCGGCGGGTTGGGCTGCGGACGCAAGGGCGATCCAATTCCACGGCCCCGCGCAGAGCCTAGCGCTTGCGTCGTGCAGTGGATTGATCTCCGAACCCTTGAGGTGAAGCTTCCAGCCAAGGACATTCATGGGGAGGAACTTGTGGGCGTGGAGATGGTGCGCGTCTATTTCTTGCCCGTGGGTCTTGCCCAGCCGAATTCGCAGGAGGTGCTGACGAAGGGGGAGGTGATTCTGGAAAAGCGCCGTCCCGATCTCCCATCTCCCGGTAAATCCCTTCGGCTGAAACTCAAAGAAATCAGTCGCCCTGCCGGTTGGATCGTGGTGACCTCGGTCCGGGTGGGCAACGTCGTGGGCGCACCGAGCGAAGTCCTTCCCTGGCTGGATCCTGCGATCTGAGAACGCTATTGAAGACCCGATAGATGGCTATCGAGCCAGACAACGACCCCCTGGGCTAGAGCTTCTTTGGCCAAGGGACCGATGGGCTCCGAAGCGCCTTTCAAGGTGACGGGAATCAAACAATTGGCCTGAGCGCCGAAGCCCTTTCCTGCCGAAATATCGTTTACCAGCACTGCATTTAGATCCTTCTTCCGCAGTTTGGCCTGGGCGTTGGCCACATGTTGCTCGCTCTCGGCTGCGAAACCCACGACCCACTGCCCGGGATGTTTCCTGCTCGACAACGTAGCGAGCACATCCGGTGTCCTGACCAGAACAAGGGTTTCCGACCCCTCGGCTTTCTTCATCTTCTCAGGAGCATAGGTTTCGGGCCGCTGATCCGCCACGGCCGCCGCGGCGATCAACCCATCCATGGAGGGCCATCGATTTTCACAAGCCTCCAGCATGTCCTGGGCACAGCGCACCCGCACGGTGTCGATGCCCCACGGCGCCTTGAGGTCGCCCCCCAGAACCAGGTGGACACAAGCACCGGCATTGCGGAGAGCCCTGGCCAATTCCACCCCCATGGCACCCGAAGAGCGGTTGGTGAGGGTGCGGACCGGATCGAGATCCTCGCGAGTGGGTCCCCCGGTGACGAGGATGCGCTTACCCTTGAAAGCTGCCAACTGAGGTCCGGCGAGGGTCTGGATGGCCTCGAAGATGTCCTCCAGCTCCGCCAGACGGCCGATGCCAGTTTCACCTTCTGCCAGGAAACCCACGGTAGGATCCACGACCAGGTGACCGCAGCCACGCAAGGTCGCCAGGTTGGTTTGCACGGCAGGGTGCTTCCACATGGCGTGGTTCATGGTCGGGGCCCACAACACCGGGCCGCGAGCAGCCAGCAGCACGGTGGAGAGCAGATCGTCCGCCAAGCCGTTGGCGGTCTTGCCCAGGATGTCCGCCGTCGCGGGCACGACCGCGATGAGCTCCGCCCACTTGGCCAGATCCACGTGTTCCACCTTGGGATTCGCGCGCCATTCGTGATACTCGGGATTGGCCCCGAAGCAGGGTTCCCCGGTCAGGGTCGCCAGGGTCAGAGGCGTGACGAAGCGGCTGCCCGCATCCGTCAGACAAGTCCTGACCCGATGGCCTGCCCGGATCAGCATGCGCGCCAGTTCACAGGCCTTGTAGGCGGCGATGCCCCCGGTGATTCCCAGCAGGATATTCATGGTCCCTCCCCAGCCCTTCATCCTAACGCTGGAAATCCTTCGCTTTCCTTGATACACTTGCCCTCTTCGAGGGAAATTACATGGGCCAACGCACAGTCGTACACATCCCGGATGAAGTCGCCAACAAATACCGCTTCGTGGTGGTGTCCGGAAAACGTTGCGAGCAACTCCAGCGCGGCGCCTTCCCCAAAGTCGAAGTCCAGGTACCCATGAACAAGCTGGGTCAGGCCCAGGAAGCACCAAGACTGGCTTCCTTCTGGGGCCAGGTTGCCATTCGCGAGGTCGAGGAAGGCCGCATCGCCTTTGAGGAGCCGGAAGTGATCGTGCTGGACAACATCCTGGAAGTGCCCATCTCGGTCGAATAGCACCCCGGTTAATCCTACTTTCCGAAAGGCCCCGAAAGGGGTCTTTTTTTATAGCTAGGCCTAATTCAACATTTGTTGAAATTTTACCTTGCGTCCTCGGGGTCCTGAAGCCATTATTCAACGAGTGTTGAATCGGAGTTCCCCTTGCCCCATCCCCCCAAAGTCAACCACAGCCGTGGCCCTAAAACGGTCAAGATGGACCCGGAACACCTCCTGGTAGCGGCCGAGCGTGTCTTCGCGAGTGAGGGCCTGAAAGGCGCGAGCATCCGGGCCATTGCCCGGGAAGCGGGCTGCGACCCCGCCCTCATCTATTACCACTTCGAGAACAAGGAAGCCGTTTTTACCACGATGCTGGATCGCAAGTTTCCCCCGCTGGTTCAGGAACTCGAGCGACTGTCCGATCCTGCGGACCTCCGGCACACTTCGGAACGGTTCTGGGAAGCCCTCAGGACGATTCACCGGCATGTGGGCCAGGATGCGGGTTTCCGGGCCACGGTTCGCGGTGAAATGACCCGAGGCGCGGAAGGGGTCCAGGACACCATCGCGCAACGCGTGCGGCCCCTGTTCCAGGCGTTATTGCACCTCTTCCAACAAGGCGTCCAGCGAGGCCACATCCGTCCTGAGTTCCCGCAGGCGCTGGGAGTGTTCTTTTTTGCCCGGCTCTACCTCGAGATCCTGGATACGGCCCCAATCATGGCCCAGCGGATCGCCTGCATCCCGGTGGAACAGGCCTTGCCCCTGGCTGAGCGGTCCTGGTTCGAACTCTACTGGCGAGGGATCTCGACCCGGCCCGAGGACCCCTTGCCTTTTCTGGAAAAAGCCAAGGAGTCCCGTTCATGAATCGCAAGGTCCTGATTACCCTCGTCGCATTGGCATTGATCGTGGGCACCGCCATGTTTGTCACCTGCCGTGGGACCGGTCCCAAAAACAGTTTGTTGGTCTCGGGGAACATCGAAGTGACCCAAGTGGAGGCCAGCTTCCGGATCGCGGGCAAGGTCCTGGAGCGCCTGGTGGAGGAAGGGCAGACCGTGCAGGAGGGCCAGATACTGGCCCGGTTGGAGGCCAAGGATCTCGAGCAGACGCTGGCCATGCGCCAGGCGGACGCCGCGGTGACGCAGGCAGCCCTCGGCGCCTTGCAAGCCGGTTCCCGCAAGGAGGAAATCGAGGGTGCCAAAGCGGCCCTGGACCAGGCTGCAGCGGACCTGAAGCGCCTGGAGCCCGACGCGGCCCGGGTCCGGGATCTCCACGAACAAGGCATCGTCTCCACCCGGGACTATGAATCCACCCGCGCGGCCCTGGAAGCGGCCCGGGCGAAGGTCCGCCAAGTGGAGCAGCAGTACGTCCTGGTGAAGAAGGGTCCCCGTGCCGAAGACATCGCCCAGGGACTGGCCCGCTATGAGCAATCGCAGCAAGGCCTGGCCCTGGCGCAGACCCAGCTCGGATACACCACGCTAGCGGCCCCTCGCTCCGGCGTGGTCCTCTCCGTGAACGTGGAGCCCAAGGAATACGTGGCCCCAGGCACGGCGGTGGCGATCATCGGGGATCTTTCGAAAGTCTGGTTGCGGGCCTACGTGGATGAAACGGACTTGGGCCGCGTGAAGGTCGGACAGAAGGCGGTGCTCACCACCGATACCTTCCCGGGCAGGCGTTACGAAGGGCGCGTGTCCTTCTTGGCCTCCGAAGCTGAGTTCACTCCCAAGAGTGTCCAAACAAAAAAGGAACGCGTGAAGCTCGTCTACCGCATCAAGATCGACGTCCCCAATCCGCACCTGGAACTCAAACCCGGCATGCCCGCCGACACGGAGATCCTGACCGGACAGGACGGACAGTGATGGAAGCTATCCGCACGGAAGCCCTCACCCGCCGCTTCGGAGAGCTCGTAGCGGTGGACCGGCTTTCACTCTCGGTGGCTGAGGGCGAGATCTTCGGTCTGGTGGGCCCCGATGGGGCGGGCAAGACCACCACCATGCGGATGCTCATCGGGATCCTGGCGCCGAGTTCGGGGGATGCGTGGATTGATGGCCTGCACGTGGTGAAGGAGGCCGATCCGATCAAGGACCGGATCGGCTACATGAGCCAGCGTTTCGGTCTCTACCCGGATCTCACGGTGCTGGAAAACATTGATTTCTACGCCGATCTCTACGCTGTTCCGGAGCATGACCGCACCGAGAAGACGGAGCGCCTGCTGACGTTCAGCAATCTCACTCCGTTCAAGCGCCGCCGGGCGGGCAATCTTTCTGGAGGCATGAAACAGAAACTGGGGCTCGCCTGCGCCCTCATCCATACCCCGAAGGTGCTGTTCCTGGACGAGCCCACCAATGGCGTGGACCCGGTCTCCCGCCGGGATTTCTGGCGCATCCTTTATCAGCTCCTGCGGGAAGGGGTCACGATCTTCGTCTCCACGGCCTACTTGGACGAAGCTGAGCGGTGCAGCCGGATCGGTCTCCTACACCAGGGCCGTCTCCTGGCCTGCGACACGGTGGACGGCGTCAAGGGCCTCATGAAGGGTGCGCTCCTGGAAGTCCAATGCGAGCGGCCACGGGAGGCCGCCAAGCTCCTTCAGCCTGGGAGTGTCGCCTTGTACGGAGACAAATTGCATGTGCGGGTGGACAACGCGGATCTGGGTCGAGGGGAAGTGGAGACCACGCTGAAGGCCGCCGGGTTCAAGAGCATCGAGATCCGCCTGATCGAGCCCTCCCTCGAGGACGTTTTTACCGCCGCCATTCCCAAGGGTGCAGCATGACTCCAGTCACTCCCATCGCCGTCTCCCTTCGGGATCTGGAGCGACGGTTTGGGGACTTCATCGCCGTGAACCGGATCAGCCTGGAGGTGAGGAAGGGCGAAATATTTGGCTTTCTGGGCCCCAACGGTGCCGGGAAATCCACCACCATCCGAATGCTGTGCGGCCTACTGGAGCCTACCTCGGGCAGCGGGACCGTCGCAGGTTTCGACATCCTCCGGGAGCGGGAACAGATCAAGCGCAACATCGGCTACATGAGCCAGCGGTTTTCCCTCTACGACGATCTGACGGTCGCGGAGAACATCGACTTCTACAGCGGGATCTACCGGATCCCGAACGCTAAGAAAGCTGCCCGGAAGGCCTGGGTGCTCGAGATGGCGTGTCTCCAGGAGCATGCCCGCAGCCGGACGGGGCTGCTGCCGGGAGGCTGGAAGCAGCGCCTTTCCTTGGGCTGCGCGCTGCTGCACGAGCCCCCCGTGCTCTTCCTGGATGAGCCGACCTCCGGTGTGGATCCCCTCAGCCGCCGCAGTTTCTGGGATCTCATCTACGACCTGGCCGCCAAGGGCGTCACCATCTTCGTCACCACCCATTACATGGAAGAGGCCGAATACTGCGATCGCCTCGCCCTCATCTACCGGGGTGAGCTCGCGGCGGTGGGCACACCCACGGAACTCAAGCATCAGCTCATGCGGGATCAGGTCCTGCTGCTGTCCTGCGAGCGCCCCCAGGATGCGTTGGCAGTGGTGACTGGGGTGGCAGGCGTCCGGGATGCCGCTCTGTTCGGCAGGGCTATCCATCTCATGACGGAGGATGCCGAGCAGCTTGCTCCGAACTTGCGCCAGACCCTGGAAGGCAGAGGCTTCCACGTCGAGGTCCTGGAGCGCATAACGCCTTCGCTCGAGGACGTCTTCGTCTCCCTCATTGAAGCCAAGGACCGGGCGGAAGGCGCGCAGAAGGAGTTTCAGGGATGAGACTCCGACGCATGCTCGCCGTGGCCCGAAAGGAATTCATCCACGTCTGGAGGGATCCCAGGGCGTTGGGGGTGAGCATCGCCCTGCCCCTGGTCCTGCTCCTGCTCTTCGGCTATGCCCTCACCCTGGATGTGGACCGGGTCCCCCTGGCGGTCTGGGATCAGAGCCACACCCCCGAGAGCCGGGAACTGCTGAGTCGCTTCGAGCACTCGCGCTATTTTTCCCTGCAGGAGCGCGCCGAGAACTACCGCACGATCGAGCAGGCCATGGACCGCAACCAGATTTTGATGGCGCTCGTCATACCCGTGGACTTCGCCAGTCGGGTGGGCTCGGACCGCTCCACTCAGGTCCAGGTCCTCACGGACGGGAGCGATGCCAACACCGCCGCCCTCGCCATGGGTTATGCGGAATCCATCGTCCGCAGCTACTCCCAGCAGCTCCTGGTGAACCGCGTGAAACGGCGCGGTGGGCAGCTGCCGGAAGCAGCGCTGGAGCTGCGCCCGCGGGCCTGGTTCAACACGGACCTGGAATCGCGGATCTACATCGTGCCGGGCCTCATCGCGGTCATCATCATGCTCATCGCAGCCCTGCTCACCTCACTCACCGTGGCCCGGGAATGGGAGACAGGCACCATGGAGCAGCTCATCTCGACGCCGGTCCGAGGCCCGGAGCTGATGCTCGGCAAGCTGGCGCCGTATTTCGCCATCGCTGTCCTGGATACGGTGCTCTCGATGCTGGCGGGATACTTCCTCTTCGCTGTGCCTATGCGCGGCAGCCTGCTGCTGCTGGCCTGCATGTCGGTGGTCTACATCATCGGTGCCCTCTCCATGGGTATCCTCATCAGCGCCTTGGCCAAGAGCCAGCTGCTCGCTAGCCAGATGGCCTTCACCGCCACCTTCCTGCCCGCCTTCCTGCTCTCGGGGTTCATGTTCGATATCGGAAACATGCCCAAGGCCCTGCAACTGGTGACCTATCTGATCCCCGCACGGTATTTCGTCACCATCCTGCGGGGGCTCTACCTCAAAGGGGTCGGGTTCGCCGTGCTCTGGCCTGAATGCCTGCTCCTGACCGTCTTCGGCGCGATCATGTTGACCCTCTCCATCCGCGTCTTCAAGAAACAGCTGGTGTGATCATGTTGGAACGCTTGAAGCACATGCTCATCAAGGAATTCATCCAGATCTTCCGGGATCCGCGGATGAAGGCGGTGATCTTCATGGTCCCGATCATCCAGGTGATCATCTTCGGCTACGCGGTCTCCACGGACGTCCGGCACATACCCATCGCCTTGTATGACCTGGACAACACGCCCTCCAGCCGGGAACTGGCGACCCAGTTCGAAGGCTCCGGCTACTTCGACATCGTGCAACGGGTCAGGAACGAGGCTGAGGCAAAGGCCGTGATCGATTCCGGAGAGGCCAAGGTGGTGCTGCGCCTCAACCGCGGTTTCAGCGAAGCCATCACCGGGGGACGCACGGCCAGCGTCCAGATGATCCTGGATGGATCGGATTCCAATACGACCAGCATCGTCCTCGGCTATGCGGGGCGAATCGCTGCGGACTACAACAAGCGGGTCCTTCTGCAACGGATCTCCCGAACCATCGGGGGAAGGTTCGAGGCGGAGCCCGTGACCATCGTTGCGCGCGCCTGGTTCAACCCGAATCTTGAAAGCCGCTTCTTCTTCCTGCCCGGGGTCATCGCGCAGCTGGTCATGATCATCTCCATCATCCTGTCCAGCATGGCGGTGGTCCGGGAGCGGGAAATCGGCACCATGGAGCAGATCATGGTCACGCCCATCGGCCGGATGGAATTCATCCTCGGCAAGACCATCCCCTTCGCCCTCATCGGCTTCGTGGACGTGGCCCTGGTGAGCGCCATCGCCGTGCTCTGGTTCCAGGTGCCTTTGGAGGGCCACCTCCTTACGCTGTTGTTTGCCACGGGGCTGTTCCTGATGAGCACCCTGGGCGTGGGCCTGTTCATCTCCACCGTGAGCCAGACTCAGCAGCAGGCCATGATGACGACCTTCTTCTTCATGATGCCCGCCATCCTGCTCTCCGGTTTCATCTATCCCATCGCCAACATGCCTAGCGCCATCCAGTGGCTCACCTACCTGAATCCCCTGAGATATTTCCTGGTGATCATCCGGGGCGTCTACCTGAAGGGCACTGGCTTCGCGGTGCTGTGGCCCCAAATGGTGGCCTTGGCTGGCCTCGGCGCCGTGATGCTGTCCCTGGCCGCGTCGAGGTTCAAGAAGACCATGGCCTGAACAGGGGGCCACGAACTGGCTCGCGGCCTCCTCTGAACGCAGGAACGTTGGACCCCTGGCGGCTCCTTGTACACTGAGCATGGAGTTCTTCATGCCGGCTTTCCCCTTGCCCCGATACATCAGCGACGAACGCCTACTGCCCTTGGCTGACAAGGTGCTGCGCAAGGAGCGGCTGACCTTCGAGGATGGCCTCCTGCTGTATGCAAGCCCCGATCTCACGGGCATCGGGGCCATGGCGCAGCACGTCCGTCTGCGGCTCCATGGCCGGAAGACCTACTACGTCCAGAGCCGACGCCTTTCCTATACCAACATCTGCCACACCCACTGCCAGTTCTGCGCCTTCCAGGCCAAGCCCGACGATCCTCGGGCCTATGTGCTTTCAGTGGAGGATGTGGTCCGGGAACTTAGCAAACCGGAGAATGCCACGGTCCGCGAGCTGCACATGACCTCGGGACATAACCCGAAGCTGAAGATTGACTATTTCGAAGATCTGTTCCGGAAGATCAAAGCAGCCTTCCCGCAGATCCACCTCAAGGTCTTCACCATGATCGAGATGGACTACTACGCCCGCAATTCGGGTCTCAGCGTGGAGGCTTTCCTGGACCGTTGCGTGGCGGCAGGGCTGGAAAGCTGCCCCGGGGGTGGCGCTGAGATCTTTGCTCCCGAGATTCGCGAGAAAATCTGCATTGGCAAGAAGGAAGCGAATACCTGGCTCCGGGTGGCCGAAATTTGCCATGGTCGGGGCATCTCCACCAACTGCACCATGCTCTATGGCCATATCGAGCAACCCCGACATCGGGTCGATCACCTTTTGCAACTGCGGGAGCTGCAGGATCGCACCAGGGGTTTCCTGGCCTACATTCCCCTGGCCTATCAGATCGAAGACAATGAGTTGAGCAGGACTTACGAAATCCACGAGACCACCGGGACCCAGGATCTCAGGGAAGTGGCCGTCGCCCGGCTCCTGCTGGACAACATCCCGCACATCAAGGCCTACTGGGTAATGATCACCGAGGGCCTGGCCCAGATCGCCCAGAACTACGGCGCCAACGACCTGGACGGCACCCTCATCGAGGAAGAGATCGCCCACCTCGCGGGGGCAAAAACCCCGCAGTTTCTCTCCAAGAACCAATTGGAACGGCTGATCCGTGCAGCGGATTTCGAACCCATCGAACGGGACAACCTTTATAACGAGATGTAGATCCTGGCTCCGAAAGACACGCACTACCCTTTTCAAGAGGTGTCTCATGAGATTGCAAAACAAGAAGATCGCCTTCCTCATCGATGAAGGTTTTGAGGATCTGGAATTCTGGGTCACCGTCATGCGACTCAGAGAGGAGGGGGCGAAAGTCACCATCGTGGACCCCGAAGGCAGAAAGGAATACCGGGGCAAGAACGGTCTCTCGGCCACCGCCGATATTTGCATCAAGCAGCTGAATGCGGCGGAGTTCGATGCCGTGGTCATACCTGGGGGCTGGGCTCCAGACAAAATGCGGCGCTACAAGGCGGTGAAGAGCTTCGTCAAGGAAATGTACCGCACGGGCAAGATCGTCGGCTTGATCTGTCACGCAGGCCTGGTGGGCATCTCTGCGGACATCGTCAAGGGCCACCGGGCCACGGGCAGTCTTGGCATCCAGGATGATCTGATCAATGCGGGAGCCACCTGGGTGGATGAACCTGCCTTCCGCGATGGCAACCTGGTCTGGGGGCGCGTGGTGGCCGATATCCCGGATTTCTGCCGGGAGCTCGTGGCCGCCATCGAAAAACCCTAGCCACCAGCCCATGGCAACCAAACCCGAACTGCGCGAGCGCTTCAAAAAGTTGCGGAACGAAACTGCGCCGGCAGACCGTCAGGCTTGGTCGAACCGCATCTGCGCGCACCTGGCATCGTTCTGCGTGAGCCGCAGAATCCGTCGGGTGGGCGTTTTCTGGCCCTTGGGAGCGGAGACCGATCTGCGGGCACTGGTCCATGACCACCCTGAGTGGATCTTCTTTTTCCCCCGCGTCACCTCCACCCACCCGCCCCGGCTGATCTGGGGTCCCGAGCCCTTGGAGCCAGGGGTTTTCGGGTTGCTGGAACCGGTTCACGCCCAGCATTTCATGCCCCCAGTGCAACTGCTGGTAGTACCAGGCTTGGTCTTCGACGACGACGGCTACCGGATCGGTTACGGCGGCGGCTTCTACGATGCCCTGCTAGAGCGGTTGTCCCCCGACATCATCACCCTGGGCGCCGCATTCCAACTGCAGCGTTGCCATCACCTGCCCTATTCGCCTCAGGACATGCCCGTCCAGGGCTTGGCGACGGAGCAAGGCCTCACCTGGTTCCAGAAGCCCGATACGGATGCTTTGGCTTAGCCCTTGGAATCGCTGCTTGGAACCGCACAAAGGTACGCAAAGCGCTTTGCGCCAGCGCGAATTCCAGTGATCAAACACCTTGAGCTGCGCGAACTCCCGTTCGCGTTATTCAGCGATTTGCTCGATTTTCTTCCGGGTTAGGTAGGCCGGAACGCAGGCTCCGAGTTCAGCTCAGTTTCACGATGCGGGAGCCATCGGGATAATCCTCAATGGAGGCTTCGCGCATTTTCTGCAGCACCTCCATGAGACCGCGAATCCGGTCCACCATCTCCTCAACCTTGGCGAGCTTCGTCTCTTCGGGGTACTTGCGCTGCAGTAACTCGATCTGAATGGAGATGATGGCTAAAGGATTGTTGATCTCGTGTTTGAGGCTACCGGCCATCTTGCGGAAGGCCTCGAAGCGTTCGGCATCCATGGCCTTCCGCTGCAGTTCATCATGTCCCTTCAGCACCTGCAGACGATGGTGGAGGGTCTCCCAGCGGAATCCTTCCGGCAGCAGATCATTGGCTCCGGCCGCCAGCAGGCTGGCAGAGATCTCGTCGGGAGCACGCACCACCAGGATGGGCGCTGTATAGAAGGAAGGATGGCGGCGATAGATTTGGATGCATTTCACGGGATCCCTGGTGCCCTTGGCATCGACGACCAGAAAGCGGAACTGGGGCAAGGGCGGCAAGGGCGGATCTTCCTCCAAGGGGAAGATGGCCATCTGGCCCGCTTCGGCCACGCTCTGGAACAATCCAAGGAGTTCGAACTCCTCGGTCACCAGGCCCAGAAGAGGCATGGCTGGCTGGTCTGGAAGGGTGTCAATCCCTCGGGGGAAGGAAATGCCAAGAGATTGATCTGACCAACGCCAGACGATGCCGGTCTTCTGCAGGCTGTGCAGTGTCCAAGGGTCCGGCGAAGGGGCATGGACGCCCTGGGGGAAGGCCAGTTTCAGAACCCAGTTCCCTGAATCCTCCAGCCATTGGCCGGGTACGGAGATCCCTTCGCCCACATCCATGAACAGGGGTTCCACCAACCCCATCACCGCCTGCCCCGCGAGGCTTCCGGCCATCCATACCATGCCAACGGGAACCGGTTCCAGCTGGAGATTGGCCTTACGGACCTTTAAGAGAGCGCTCCAAGCTGGCTCTAGAACCTTTTGCAGGGCTTCCAGGCT
>JANYIU010000194.1 GCA_025361955.1 Holophagaceae bacterium | reverse complement strand
TCGTGGGGATCGCAGTGGGCTTCTTCCTCTGGCGGTTCTTGGGGAAGCGGGGCCAATCAGGGTGTGGGTGCGCCTCTGGAAGTTGCTGCGGTAAGGGCAAGGCAAAATCCTGATGCAGTTTTGCTGGGTTGAGGGAAAGCCTGCCCAGAATGGGTGCGGAAGCGGAGGTGGCACGGATGATACGTAAACTAGCTATCCTACTCGGATTACTCCTGGTGCTTCCCGTCGCAGGGGCGGCGGTCCCCGTCCGAATGAACGTGCAGGTGCAGAGCGGCCAAATCCGCATGACGCCAACCTTCCTGGGCAAGGTTCTGGGGACGGTATCTTACGGGGTTCCGGTGGCGATCCTGCAGGCCAAGGGCGACTGGATGCAGGTGAAATCCGCGCAGGGCCAAGTGGGCTGGATGCACAAGTCCGCCCTGACCAGCAAACGCGTCTCCATGACGGCAGGCAATGCCACGGCCAAATCGGCTGCCTCCAGTGACGAGCTGGCCTTGGCCGGCAAGGGTTTTAATTCAGACGTGGAGCGGGAATTCAAGGCCAAGAACAAGAATCTCAACTTCGCTGCCGTGGATCGCATGGAGAAGCTCAAGATCCCTGCCACGGAGATGCAGACCTTCCTCCAAGCCGGGGCTGTGAAGCCTGCGGAAGGAGGTGTGCAATGAAGGTGCGCAGCGAGGGACTCGTTCCCATTCTCGGCCTCACCCTCCTCCTTTCTGGGTGCGCTGCGGTCACCCAACTCGGGACCACCGTGGGTGTCGCCACCGGCAGGATCTCGGAAGAGCAGAAACAAGCCCTCGACAAGTCCTCTGAGAAGGCCTCCGAAAAGATCACCCCAGAGCAGGAGTACTACATCGGCCGTTCCGTCGCCGCGACGATCCTGACGACCTACAAGCCCTTCGACCAGGAAGCCACCACCCGGTACTTGAACGTCATCGGCCAAACCCTCGCCCAGGCCTCAGCCAAGCCAGAGACCTTCGGGGGTTACCACTTCAGCATCCTGGACACCGACGAAATCAACGCCTTCGCTGCACCCGGTGGACTGATCGTGGTTTCTCGGGGCCTGATTCGCTGCTGCCGCAACGAGGACGCCCTGGCGGCTGTGCTGGCTCACGAGGTGGGCCATGTCGAGAAGGAGCATGGTCTGAACGCCATCGAGAAAGGCCGGAAGACGGCCTTCATGACCACCCTGGCGGTCACTGCCGGGAAGAGCTACGGCGGGGCGGATCTCGCCCAGCTCACCCAGGCCTTCGAAGGTACCATCAGCGATATCACCAATACCATGGTGAATTCCGGCTACTCGCGCCAGACGGAGTTCGAGGCGGACGCGGCGGCTGTCAGGATTCTGCGCAGCGTCGGCTACAATCCCGAAGGGCTGGTGGATATGCTCGATCAGATGCAGAAGAAGCTGCAACCAGGCAGCCATGGGTTTGGTGCAACCCATCCGGCTCCCAAGGACCGCATTAACGCGGTTCGGAAGATCATCGGAGCGACCACTGCCATCGCGGAGCCCGCAGCCCGTAAGCAGCGTTTCACGGCCGCAATCGCCAATATCTGATGACCAGGAAAAGGCTCCTCAATGGCCTTCTGGTGGGGCTTGGCGCGGCGATGATCGCGCTGGCCCTCTGGTTGGGCGGCGCCCTTGGAACCTGGGAGAACGCCACCTGGATGGCCCGCGTGCGCCACCTTGCCAAGCCCTCGTCCGCCACCGCGAAGATCAAGCTGATCCTGGTGGATCAGCCGAGCCTCGACTGGGGCAGGAAGGAGAACCAGTGGTCCTGGCCTTGGCCTCGCGAGGTCCTCGGAGCGGTTCTGGACTTCTGCAAGCGAGGCGGCGCCAAGGCCGTGGCCTTCGATGTGATGTACACCGAACCCTCGGTCTACGGAGTGAGTGACGATCAGACGTTCGGCTCGGCGATCCAGCAAGGCGCGCCCTTCGTAGCCGCCGTCATGGCGGGGCGGGACCAGGGGGACATGACCCAGTGGCCGGCGGGTGTTCCGCCCAGGACACCGGTCCTCGAGGGCCTGGATCGATGGCGATCGGAAGCATGGAAACCAGCCTCCCTGGCCACGTTCCCCATTCCCGAGGTAGCGGCCAACGCGGCGGCGCTGGGTAATGTCAAAGGCCTGCCGGATCCTGATGGGCTCTATCGGCGCGGCCTCGTGTTCCAAGTGTTTGCTGGCCGGGTCATCCCTTCTTTGGGGTACGCGGCCTATCTGGCCGGGCAAGCACGGGCAGGGCTGCCTTCCCGGCTGGCGCTGGAGCCCGGCTGGCTCCAGGTCGATGAGGCCCGCATCCCCATCGACGGACAGGGCCGAACCATCCTCCATTTCCTTGGCCCGTCCGGTACCCATCAGGCGTTCAGCGCGGCGGGGATCATTCAGTCAGAACTGAGCCTGCGGGAAGGGAAGCCCCCACAGATCGATCCCCAGATCTTGCAAGGCTGCTATGTCTTCTTCGGCTACAGCGCACCGGGGCTCTACGACCTGCAGCCGACACCCATCGGCGACAAATACCCGGGTGTGGAGGTCCACGCGACCCTGCTGGACAACCTCCTGGAGCGATCCTTCTTGCGGGACGCACCTGCTGGCGCCGTGCTTCCCGTGACCCTGCTGCTGAGTATGCTGGCGGGCATCGCGGGCATTTTCAGCCGCAATACTTGGCAGACGGTACTGGGCTTCGTCGTTTTTCTGGTGATCCCTTTTGGCCTCGGCTTCGCGACTTATGCTCAGGGATTCTGGTGGCCCGTGATGGTAGGTGAGGTGGGCGTCGGGTTGTCCCTGGTAGGCGCGGTGGTAGTGAATTATGCGACAGAGGGCCGGCAGAAGGCCTTCCTGAAGGGTGCCTTCCGCCACTATCTCGGGGCGGAGGTCATCGAGCAGATCATTGCGGATCCCTCGCGGCTAACCCTGGGGGGGGAAAAGCGTGAACTGACCATCTTCTTTTCGGATATCGAAAAGTTTTCCAGCTTCTCGGAGCGGCTCGACCCACCCACGCTGACGACCTTGCTGAACGACTATCTGTCGGACATGAGCGCCATCATCCAGGAGGAGGGTGGCTATCTCGACAAGTACATCGGGGATGCGATCGTGGCCTTCTGGAACGCGCCCATGGACCAGGCTGATCACGCCATCCGGGCCTGCCGCGCGGCGGTGCGTTGCTCGCGCAAACTGGCCGACAGGCGCCCGGAATTCGAACAGCGGACTGGGGCGGTGATCAAGGCGCGGATCGGCATGAACACGGGTGCCGTGGCCGTGGGCAACATGGGCTCGCACGAGCGCTTCAACTACACGATCCTCGGCGATGCGGCCAACCTAGCGTCACGCTTGGAGGGCGCCAACAAGGCCTTTGGCACCTACGCTATGATTTCGGAAACCACCTGGGAGGCGAGTGGCGGCCAGTTCGTGGGGCGAGAACTGGGACGTCTGCGCGTGGTTGGGCGCAAGGCACCCGTGAAGGTCTACGAACTGGTGGGATTGCCCGGCGAACCTCGCCCTGCGCACTTCGCGCCCTTCGAGGAAGCCCTGGCCCGGTTCTACGACGGGAAATTCGCGGAAGCCCTGGCCCGGTTCGAGCAGAGCCGCGATGACCCAGCCTCCAGGTCGTACGTCGTCCAATGCCGGGCACTGATGGAACAACCCCCCGCAGAGTGGGATGGCGTCCTGAACCTCACCGAGAAGTAGGAGTTCCCGTGCAGCTGCGTCCTGGAATCGTCATAACTCCTTGGCTCGATCCGCGCATCGAGGTGCGCGCTTCGCCCATCCACGGCTGCGGCCTGTTCGCGCGGGAATCCTTCGGTAGCGACGAAATCGCGCTGATCTGGGGTGGGACGGTCTTCCGCGACGCGCAGATCAAGGCCATGAAGGCAAACCCCCAGTCCAGCATCCTGGTCGAGGAAGGCGTCTATCTCGGCGACTCCGCAGGCAAGGCGGAGGGTGCGGATGCCCGCCTGAACCACAGCTGCGATTCCAACCTCTGGATGAGGGACGCCATCACCTTGGTCACCCGGGATGTCATCGAAGAAGACGAGGAACTTACCCTCGATGGCGCACTCTGGGCGACGGACCCGGAGTGGGTGCTGTCTCCCTGTGGTTGCGGATCTCCTGCATGTCGAGGGCAAGTCACGGGGCGTGACTGGCGGATTGCAGGGCTGCAGGAGCGCTATAGGGGCTATTTTACGCCCATCATTCTAGCTTGGATTGAGCAGGGAGACCGAGTATGAACATGCAGGAACTGGTCCGCAAGACGCGCAGCTACCGCCGCTTCCACGAGGATTTCAACATCGGGATGGAGGTCCTGGAAGGCCTGGTGGAGCTGGCCCGCCTTTCGGCTTCTGCACGCAATCTGCAGCCGCTGAAATTCATGCTCTGCAACCAGAAGGACAGGAACGAGCTGATCTTTCCCGAGCTGGGCTGGGCGGGCTATTTGCAGGACTGGCCGGGGCCCATTCCCGGAGAAAGACCCTCCGCCTACATCATCATCTTGGGCGATCTGACCCTCACCAAGACCTTCGGCTACGACCACGGTATCGCCACTCAGAGCATCCTCCTGGGCGCCACCAGCCTCGGTCTGGGGGGCTGCATCATCGGTTCCGCGAAACGCGACCGCCTCCGCGAGAAGCTGGCCATTCCAGACCACTTCGAGATCTTGAACGTGATCGCCCTGGGCAAGCCCAAGGAGACCGTCCGGATCGAACCCCTCGGCCCGGACGGTGATATCAAGTACTGGCGCGATGCCGATGGCACCCACCATGTGCCCAAGCGGGCTCTGGACGAGCTCATCGTTTCGATTTAGTTTTTCTTTTGCGTTTCGTACCATCCCTCGAACGGAATAACCACAGAGAGCACAGAGACTGACAAGAGGACGCAGAGAAAGAAGAAAAACCATCTTGAACTTCTCTGTGCTTTCCTTCTTTTCTCCGTGTTCTCTGTGGTTTCTCTTTTGCCTGGATTTGCCAAAAAGCGAGGTGCGGGACTAGACCCCCACCAGTTCCGGTTTGGGATACCCGTCCATGCAGGACAGGCCGGCCAGTAGGTCCTCTTCCGACAGGCTGTGGTTCTCCAGCTTCCCGTCCAGGAAATCGGCATAACCGTTGAGGTCCATGAGACCGTGGCCACTGAGGTTGAAGAGGATGACCCGTTCTTTGCCTTCCTCGCGGGCCTTGATAGCTTCGCGGATGGTCACGGCAATGGCGTGGGCGCTCTCGGGGGCGGGGATGATGCCCTCCGTGCGGGCGAAGGTCACGGCCGCGGCGTAGCATTCCAGTTGCTGCACGGCCACCGGCCGGGTGAGGCCGTCCATCACGGTCTGGCTCACCAAGGGGGCCATGCCGTGGTAGCGCAGGCCGCCCGCGTGGATGCTCGGGGGCATGAACGCATGGCCCAGGCTGTGCATGGGCAGCATCGGCGTCATGCGGGCCACATCGCCATGGTCGTAGACATAGGGCCCTCGGGTGAGGGTGGGGCAAGAGGCGGGTTCCACGGCGATGATATCGATCTGGGCCCCATGGATCTTTTCGCGGATGAAGGGGAAGGAGAGCCCGGCGAAATTGCTGCCACCGCCCACGCAGCCGATGATCGTGTCCACCTTATGCTCGCTGATGGAGGCCAACTGTTCCTGGGCTTCCAGCCCGATGATGGTCTGGTGGAGCAGCACATGATTGAGGACGCTGCCCAGGGTGTAGCGGGTCTGACCCGTGGGGTCGGTCACCGCGGCCTCTATTGCCTCGCTGATGGCGATGCCGAGGCTACCGGGGCAATTCGGGTCATCAGCCAGGATGGCTCGGCCCGCAGCGGTTTCCGCGCTCGGACTGGCGACGCATTCAGCGCCCCAGGTGCGCATCATGACCTTCCGGTGGGGTTTCTGGTCGTGGCTCACGCGCACCATGTAGACCTTGCACGTCAAGCCGAACTGGGCACAGGCGAAGGCGATGGAGCAGCCCCACTGGCCGGCCCCGGTCTCGCTGGTGATCCGCTTCACCCCGGCGATCTTGTTGTAGTAGGCCTGGGCCACGGCGGTGTTCACCTTGTGGCTGCCCGTCGGGCTCACACTCTCGTTCTTGAAGTAGATCCGGGCGGGGGTCTTGAGGTGGGCTTCGAGGGCCTTGGCCCGATGCAGGGGCGTGGGACGGTAGCGGCGAAGGATCTCAAGGACCTCCTCCGGAATGGGGATCCACCGCTCTTGGCTCAGCTCCTGTTCGATAAGATTCATCGGGAACACCACTGCCAGATCTTGGGGATTCACTGGCTTCCCGTCGCGGCCCAGGGGGGGCAGGGGCTGGTGCGGCAGGTCCGCAGCCAGGTTGTACCACTGGCGAGGCAGGTTCGCTTCGGAAAGCAGGATTCGGGAAGGCATGGGTGCTCCGGGTTCAAAGCTTGCGTTGATGAAGATTCAAGAGCGTTTTCAAGGCGGAGTCTGGCTTCTTCAGCTCCCGGGACCCGCGCGTGATCTTGCAAAGGCTGAGGCCTAGATCTGTGGCGATCTGGCGCTGGGTCGCGCCTTGGTCAAGACGTTTCACCAGTTCCCAGCGGGCACTGAGATCATGGGCCTCCGAGGGGGTCAGGAGGGCCGCTAGGACCGCTTCCACCAGGGTGGCGTCAGTCGTGCTGGCTAGGAGCCGGGAGAGTTCGGTGAGTGGGTTCATATTGTTTCTATGTATAGAAACATAGCCGACAGAACTCGCCCCTGTCAATCCCGATTCGGACCAGCCTTGTTCCATACTTGCGGGATGCGGCTTCCCCTATTCCAGAATCTGTCCAGCTCCACTCGGAACTTTATCGCTGTGGGTAACTGGCTACTGGCGGTGGGAGTGTTCTATGTCGTGCTGACCTCCGGCGGGCCCCAGTGGGTCCGGGAATGGGGTCTGATACTGGCCTTCTTTTGCGCCTTCGGGAGTTCCTGGTTTGGGTGGGCGATCCGGCAGGCCTGGATCTATCCCTTCTGGCTGCGCAAGGCCGAAGCTGTGTGGGCTTCGGGCGGTTACGCTTCGGAGGTGGTGGACTTGCTGGCCAGGATCCACCTCGCTACCGGAGAACTCGGCTATCGCGTCTGGCTGCTGCGCGCGAAGGCGAATCTGGCCCTCGGGTTCCGCAACCTGGCCTGGAGCGAGAGCGAAGAGGCCCATCTCGCCCGGGTTCCATTCTGGCTGCGGCCCTTTCTGCGGAGGCATCTCCGCTCCATCGCTGGGCGTTCCAGGCCTTCAGGTTCAAGGGCGATCTGGCTTCGGTTGGCCCCGCGCATGCCCCGACTGAAGTGGCTGCTGGCCATCGAAGACCTGCGCAAAGACAAACCTGAAGAGCGGGGTCGAGCCTGGGCTCTATTGTTGGAAGCCCTGCCTCACGCAGCTGAGGATCCCCTGCTGCTCGAGGATTTGATGCTCGCCCTCCTGGGTCGGATCGAAGCCCAGGAGCTGGTGCACGAAAACGAGTCCGATTTCGAGCGAGTCCTGCACCTTTTGCTCTACCGGCACGGCTACCCAAGGCCGGGTTGGGACCGGGTGCCCCCGGCGCTCTACCTGATCCAGAGGCAGCGCTACGCCGAGGCCCTGGCTTTGAGTCAGTCGCTTCCCGTGGAACTTTACCCCGAGACTCTATGGGTGGTGATAGTCGCTGCCCGCAAAGGCTTGGGCGATCTCGAGGGGGCCTGGCAGGCGACCAGCCAGGCGCTGGCGATCCAGCCGGACTCCTTCCGCCTCTGGATGATGCGCGCGGATCTCGCCCTGGAACTGCACCGGAATCCAGAAGCCCTGGAAGCGTTGGAACGTGCGGGAAATCACTTCCGGGATGGCAGCCCCATGGAACAGCTCCGCGAATGGCACACGCGACGGGCCGAGTACGCCTATTGGATCGAGAATGATTCCGAAGAAGCAGCCAGACACCTGGAGTACCTTCCCGCGAGCGCAGACGCTGAGGGCCGAGCCCCGCTGCGCCTGCTGATCCTTCTGGACTTGGGTCGCTATGAGGACGTCCACCGCGAGGTGGCTCCGCTCCTGGCTGCGAGGCCGGAGAATCCCAATCTCCAAATGATCCTGGCGGAGAGTCTTGCTGGAATGCTGGTTTGGGATTCCCTCCAGGAACATTTGGAAGCCATGGGGGAAGCAGCCAGGACGCACGCCGAATTCTGGCACCTGCGGGGGATCTGTCGCTCCCACCTGGGGGATTTACTCCGTGCCCGCGAGGATCTGGAACGAAGCGTCCAGATGGAGCCGAACAATCTCCGGATGTTGCTGGACGCGGGTCATGCCTGCGCCGAACTGGGCGATTGGGAGCGCTCCGAATTCCACTGGAGGCAAGTCCTGCACCAGGACGATCGCAACGAGGAGGCCCTCACTCAGCTTGCCGAAGTCCGGCGCACCCTCCATGACCTCGACGGTGCGAAGCGCTTCCTGCGCGAGTGCCTGCTCCACCACCCCGAGAGCCAGTCAGCTCAACTCATGCTGGCTGAGCTGGAGGCGAACTGAACCGGGGTTAAGCGACCGGGAGAAGTCCGGGAAGCACCGCTTCGCGAGCCTCCGTATTTCGCCCGGTCTGCGCGTCGAGCTTTGCACTGCGGCCTCCAAACCGCCTGTCCTTGGAATTCTCTCACGAGTACTGAACGCAGTCTGCGCAGACCTGCGCTCTCGGTTGCGGCCATGGCCGCACGGTGTGCTCTTGTGGCTCATTTTTCTTGGTGCATAAAAGCTGCAAACCAGGTCAGCTTTTCTCCGCGTGCCGTGTCTGGTGCCAAATGTATTTCGCCAGTACTGGGGACTCTTTGAGGTCACCATAAAGCATGGACAGGAAAGAGCTGCTCTGGACGTACGCCAAGTTGCTGATGACGGCCTTTTTCTGGGGGGGCACCTTCATCGCCGGCCGAGTGGTGGTCCGACACGTGGGTCCCTATTCCGCCTCGTTCCTGCGGTTCGCGATCGCGTCCGTACTGCTGGCGGGGCTCGCGTGGCGGATCGAAGGCAGGAACATGCTACTGAAGGCTCAGCACATCCTCCCCGTGATCGTGCTGGGCCTGACTGGGGTCTTCGCCTACAACATCTTTTTTCTGAAAGGACTGAAGCTCATCGAGGCCGGGCGGGCTTCCATGATCATCGCCAACAATCCGATCTTCATCGCCCTTTGTTCGGCCTATTTCTTCAAGGAGAAACTCACGGCGGTCCGCCTTGCGGGAATCCTGCTCTCCATCTCTGGAGCCATCATCGTGATTTCGCGAGGCCATCTCGGCAACCTCTTCCAGGGAGGCATCGGCCGGGGCGAACTGTTCATGTTCGGATGTGTCGCGAGCTGGGTAACCTATTCCCTCGTGGGAAAAGCCTTGATGCGCAGTCTGAGGCCCTTGCCGTCGGTGACGTATTCCGTCCTGGTGGGGGCGCTGGCCTTGTCCGTGCCTGCCTATGCGGAGGGTCTGACAGCGAAAATCGCCGCTTTCACAATCACCGATTGGCTCTGCCTGGCCTACCTGGGTGTGTTCGGAACGGTGTTCGGCTTTGTCTGGTTCTATCAGGGAATCCAGAAGATCGGCGCCATGCGCGCGGGCCTCTTCATCAACTTCGTGCCGATCAGCGCCGTGATCCTCGCGTTCTTCATCCTCGGCGAACCCATCACACCCTCCCTACTGATTGGGGCCGTCCTGGTGACTGTGGGCGTCTACTTGACGAACAGGACCGCCCCCACTCGCGCCTGAACCCTAGTCAAAGCGAGGCTGTGCAAAGGCGCTCGGATGCAGTCGCCCTTCACCCTGCCGATGCCGGGCTTCCCTTCTTTTCCGCCTTGTCCATGGAACGCTTCACACTCAAGAAGGCGGGCAAGTTCCGTAGAAATCGCCGCCAGCTTTCGGGGGACTTCCAGACCATGCTCAGATAGTAGAGCAGCATGGCAGGTCGAGAGTAGAAGGAGCGGTAGAACCTGGAATACCATGATTCCAGCTGGTCCAGGGTGAAGCCCTTGGGGATGAACACGAAATCGTTGCAGTTCATCCGCTCCCAGTCCTCGGTGAACTCGCCGAACTCCTGGATCGTGTTGTACACCGGCGCTCCAGGGAAGGGCGTGAACTTGGTGAGATTGGCTTCAGTAAATCCATTCTCGATGGCGAAGGCGATGGTGGAGCGTAGGGTCTCCTCGGTCTCGCCCGGGATGCCCATCATGAAGAGTCCCTTGACGCGGATACCGGCAGCGTTGATCCAGCGGACGACCTGGCGGGTCTTTTCCAGATTGTTGTTCGTGCGGTGGGGGGACATGATCTCTTCGTCCCCCGATTCCACGCCGATGGCGATCTGCCAGCAGCCCGCCTTCTTCATGAGCTTGAGCAGCTTTGGATCCAGACGATCGACGCGCCCGCAGCAGTTGAATGTCGTCTTCAAACCGCTCTTCAATTTCAGTTCGCAGAATTCTTCCACACGCTTTTCCAGGAGCAGGAAGTTGTCGTCGTAGATGTTCACGTGACGAATCCCGTAGGTGTTCTTCAACCACTGCAGCTGCTCCAGCATGTAGGTGGCGCTGTGGTAGCGGAAGGTGCTTCGGAAAACCGAGCGGTCGCAGTAGCTGCAGGCGTACGGGCAGCCCCGGCTGGAGATGAAGGTGGTGGCGGGGCCCCGGGGATAGTTGAAGAGGGGCAGGGGATAGTCCTTGGGGAAGCCCTGGAGCTTGTCATAGGCCGGGAATGGGAGCTGATCCAAGTCCTGCATCAGGTCCCGGGGACCGCCGTAGCGGATCTTGCCCGAAGCGTCCCTGAAGGCCAGCCCCTGGATTTTTTCGGAAGGGAGGAAATCGTTTTGGGCCAGTTCCAGGATCGTGGGTTCGCCTTCCCCGACCACGATCATGTCCACGGCGGGGTAATTGGTGAGGATGCGGTTCCAGATGGAGGTGGCATGGACTCCGCCGAAGATGATGGGCAGCCCAGGGCTCGCGGCCTTCAGGGCCTCGGCGATGCGATAGCCCGAGGGGAAGCTGGAGGTGGTGGTGGAGATGCCCACCGCATCGGCCTTCAACTCCAATACTCTCGCCACCAGTGCCGCCATGACCATGGGATGGGCATAGCAGTCGACGATGTCGTTCTCGAAGCCGTGCTTGGTGAGCCAAGAGGAAAGGGTGATCAGGCCATGGGGCGGCATGACGTTGGCGAGGCGGGTCACATCCACCTGGCCGGGATACCAGTTGTTGCCTTGGGGATGGATGAATACGATTTTTTTCATGTGAGCCGTGGAAGTGAAGAGAAATAAAAAGGCCCAAAAACGCTGATTGGCGAGCAGGAGAAGGGGGTCTCCTGGGGGTTGATCCGCGATGGGGGAATCATGATTCGGGTCAGAATGGCAAAGCGCTGAGTGAGGAAATCAGAGTTGCAACTTACCCTGACAGGTCAAGCCGTTCTGGACCATGGCTGATTCTGCCTGATCCACGGGGAGAACCCTCTGGAAGGGAAACGCCCGGTCCACGCCAGGGGGACGTTCATCCCCACTCTTCACATCCGCTTTGGCCTTCCGCAGGAGCGTCAGGTATGGCATGGAAATAGCTACAAACTAAGCTGGCAGTAAACTGCAACAGGGACGCGTTCATGAATGTGGTGGTTGTTTCAAACATCCCGACCCGAACTATAAATAACGCTGCGGCGGCAACGCGTGGAGCGAACACGGCCTCCTTCAAGGATATTTTGACGCCCATGTGCGAATCGGCCTCCAGGATCACGTCCACGCCGTCCTCCATCGTCCCAAAGCCCTCTGCTTTGCGCCAACTCGACCGCGTGGTTGTCCACCAAGGCGATTGCCTTTCTCGAATCTGCTCTGAACAGCTCAAGGAAAAGGGCAGCGCTGCGTCTCAGCAGGAAATCTACACCGCCGTCAAGAGGGTCGCTGAGGCCAACCATATCGCTGATCCGGACAAGATTTACGCCGGCCAGACGCTGGACATGTCGGTGCTGGCCACCTCCGTATCGAGTGGGGTAATTCCGAACGCTGTGACCGTCCCTGAGAGCCCGCAACAATGGAAGGCACTAGTCAAGGAGGCGGTTGCCTTGGCCTCGGGGTTCGGACTGCGCAAGGATCCGTTTACCGGGCAGGTGCATCAGCACAATGGCATCGATGTTGTTGCACCGGCCGGGGCCCCAATCCATGCAATGGCGGCGGGCAGCGTGATCTTTTCCGGCTGGAAGGCTGGCTACGGAAATACCGTGATTATCCGCCACGAGGACGGGCTGGAAAGCCTTTATGGCCACGCCTCCACGTTACTTGTCCAGGTTGGAGAACTTGTGGCATGCCACACCCCGATCGGGTCTGTGGGCTCCACGGGACGAGCCACCGGAGCCCACCTCCATTTCGAGGTTCGCAAAAACGGTAAAGCCTTGGACCCCATGCCCCTATTGAACGGGGGATCCCGCCAAGTCGGGTAGGGCGGCCGAGTCGTCCGAGGGGCTTCTTGGTGGTGGCCACGGAGCTGCTGTCTGTAGCCTGGGAGCGCGGCTTGGCGGGCGAACGCTTGCTGATGGAAGGCCGCTGGATCTGGCAAAGGGGTTTTTCACTCAGAGGTCTGAATTATTTTCACGGCTTGACGCCCATCAAGGTGAAACCAGCTCCGGCAGCCCATTCTTGAAGCTGGAAGGAGCCCAACATGGAACGTCAGATCATCCGGATTGACGAGGAGAAGTGCGATGGTTGTGGGCTCTGCGCGCAGGGCTGCCCGGAGGGGGCGCTGCAGATGATCGATGGCAAGGCCCGGCTGGTCTCGGAGATCACTTGCGACGGCCTAGGCGCCTGCGTGGGGGACTGCCCCCAGGGCGCCATCACCGTGGAGACCCGGGAAGCCGCTCCCTACGATGAACGCCTGACGCTCGACGGCCTGATCCCCAAGGGAGTCAACACCCTCAAGGCCCACCTCAAGCACCTCCACGAGCACAGCCAGACCACCTTCCTGAACCAGGCCCTCGACTACCTCAAGGAACTCAACGTCGCCATTCCCGAATACCAGGAGAAGACCATGCACCAGGGCTGTCCCGGCTCCGCTCCCCGCAACCTGTCCCGCCCCACCGCGGATCCCGTGGCGCAGGAAGGATTGACGAGTCAACTCACCCAGTGGCCTGTCCAGCTGCACCTCATCTCGCCCATGAACCCGGTGTTTGAGAAGGCGGATCTCCTCATCGCCGCGGACTGCGTGGCCTTCGCCATGGCGGACTTCAACCAGCGTTGGCTGACCGGCAAGAAGCTGGTCATCGCCTGCCCCAAACTGGACCAGAACCAGTCTGTCTACCTCGACAAGCTCACGGCCCTCATCGACGAGGCCCAGGTCAACACGATCACCGTGATGATCATGGAAGTCCCCTGTTGCGGCGGCCTGCTGCGCATGGCCCAGACCGCCGTCGAGCGAGCCACCCGCAAGGTCCCCATCAAGGCTGTGGTGGTCGGTGTGGATGGCGAGATCCGCAAGGAAGCGTGGGTGTAACGGGAATTCTTGCGGGGTCAGGAGCTGCCCCGCACCACTTCAATCTCGCTGGGGATTCGGGACATCGGTTTCCCAAGTCGGCGGGCGCCGTGCTCCAACAGCACGTGGTTTTCGCCGATGCGGATACCGCCGAAGCCGCGGTAGGGTTCCAGGCGCGGGTAGTCGATGAAGGCCGTGAATTTCTTGTCCGCCTGCCAGCGGTCCATGAGTTCGGGAATGAAGTAGAGGCCGGGTTCCAGGGTGAAGACGAACCCTGGCCGCATCTCCCGCGCCAGACGCAGGGATTTCAAGCCGAACTGGTCGCTCTTGGGCCTGCCTTCGTAGCCGACCCAGGCCTCGCCCAGATCCTCCATGTCGTGGACATCCAGACCCAGCATGTGGCCCAGGCCATGGGGGAAGAAGAGGGCATGGGCTCCCTGGGCCACGGCCTCGTCGACGCTGCCTTTCATGAGGCCCAGGTCCTTCAGTCCTGCCACCAGGGTCTTGCAGGCCAGCAGGTGGGCATCCTGGAACCACACCCCGGGTTTCAAGGCCGCTGCCGAGTCCTGGAGGGCGTTCAGGATGATCTGATAGACCTCTTTCTGCCGCGCGGAGAAGGTCCGGTTCACCGGGAAGGAGCTGGTGAGATCCCCCGCGTAGTGGTGGGGAGTCTCCGCCCCGGCATTCAGTAGGAGCATCCGCCCGTTCTCGAGCACGATGTTGTGATAGCGGTTATGGATGACCTCCCCATGGGTGGTCGCAACCACTGGATGGGAGAGCTCTCCCCCCGAGGCCAGGGCGATCTCGGTCACGCGGGCGGCGAGTTCAGCCTCGGCCATACCGGGTCGTGCCATGCGCATGGCAGCCGTGTGCATGGTCACGGAAAGATCCACTGCCCGCTCGATTTCGGCAATTTCCTCAGGGCTCTTATAGGCCCGCTGCTCGACGATGGCCTGGATGAAGTCGACGGAGGCGGACAAGATCTGATGTTCTGGGTGGGAACCGAACAAGAGGAAGAGCTTGAGCTTGTTTTCCGCCCGGTAGGGAGGCAGGAAGCGGATCGTCCGTCCCAGGGCTACGGCCTTTTGCAGACGGTCCACCAGTTTGGTGACCGGCGCAGCGTTGGTGATTCCGGCCTTCCAGGCCAGTTCCGCTACGCTCGGGTGCATCCCCGTCCAGATGATGGAATCCAGAGCAGGATCGTCGGCGAAGAGGGTCGTGCTGTCTTGATCAAGATCCATGAGCAGCGAGAACCCCGGAAAGTCCACCCCGGTGAAATAGAGAAAGGTGCTGTCCTGCCGAAAGGCCTGCATGCTGCCCGGCGAATGCATGGGGCTTTCGTCGTTTCCCAGGAAGAACAGGAGCCCGGTCTTGAGCTGGGCCTGCAGCCGGTTCCGCCGCTCCTCATAGATCTCGGGCATGAACATGGAAGGGCTCCTGGAAAGGCACTTGAAGGAACTTAGGTGCCATTGCCGTCTGGCGTGGACGGTACTTCCGGTTGCGGCATTTCGGCATCCGGCTGCAGCGGCGGAGGCGATACCGGGGTGAGCGGCTTGCCGCCGTGTTTCGGGCAGTATTCCTTTGGCTCACTCCCTGAAAGATAGAATTCATCCTGTTTCTTCGGACAGTCCACCGAAGCCAGGTAGCCAGTCGTTGGGTCGATGGAAACGGTAACGACTGTATCCGGTTTGGGGAAATCCACGACCGGTTTCGAGGTTACGGCCTTCCTCATGAACCGTTCCCAGATGGGGGCAGCGACCGCCCCTCCGGTGAAGCCTTGGCCACCTGGCCGGGGTTTGTCGTAGCCGACCCAGATGCCGGTGATAAGCTGCGGCGTGTAGCCAATGAACCAGGCATCGCGATAGTCATCGGTCGTCCCGGTTTTCCCGGCAGACGGATGTTCCTGGCTGAATTTCTTAAGGGTTTTGGCCGTGCCATAAGTCATGACGTCTTGCAGCATCCGGGTGGTGATGAAGGCGGTGGCCGGCGCAAGGACTTGAGAAACCGCCGGAGGATTGTCCGTCCAGGCGCGACGCCTGCGGTCATAGATTCGGAGAATGGTTCTCGCTTCGGCTCGCGCCCCTCCGGTGGCCAGGGGGGTATACGCTTGAACCAGGTCGTTCAGGGTGACTTCATCCGTTCCCAGAGCCAGGGAGAGACCATTCTGCGCCCGCAAAGGTAGACCCATCTTCCCGGCGAAATCGACAAAATAGGGGACTCCGATGGCCTCCAGGAGTTTTACCGTGATGACATTATTCGAATAGGCCAGGGCTTGCCTGAGGGACTGTTCCCCATACTGCTCTCTGCCATAGTTCATCGGTTTCCAGACTTCGCCATTGCCCCGCTTGTAGGCGGTCGGCCTATCGTTCCAGAGGCTGCTGGCAGTAATCCCTTTTTCCAGGGCCGCAGCATAGATCAGCGGTTTGATGGCCGAACCGGGTTGACGTTTGGAGGAAAAGGCGCGGTTTATGGAATTCTGCGTAGCTTCGACGTCCCCCACCGCCGCTAGCACATCCCCCGTGGTGGGATCCAGACAGACCAGTGCCCCCTGCAGCTCAGGGGAAATCCGTTTGACGCCTTCCCGCAGGATCTGCTCAGCCTGTTTCTGCAAGTTCAGATCCAAGGCAGCGGTCACTTCCAGACCGCCCTGCTCAATGACCTCCGCGCCATAGCGCTCGATCAGTTTGGCCCGGATATGGGCCAAATAGTGAGGGGCTTTTCCGGGTTCATGAGTTGCGGCGGGATGGGCCCGCAACGTTTGTCTTTGTCGGCTTGTGATGACGTTCAGTTCCACCATGCGCTTGAGGACCACGTCCCGCCGCCCGGCGACGTTGGCCGGTTTCCCCAGCGGATTGTAGCGGCCTGGGTTTTTGGGCACACCGGCCAACAGAGCACACTCACCATCGGTCAACTCTTCTGTGTTTTTATCGAAATAGAGACGTGCCGCCTGGGCAATACCCATGGCCCCGTTGCCAAAATAGATTTCGTTGAAATACATCTCCAGGATCTGCTGCTTGGAGTATTTCTTTTCAAGCTCCATGGCCAAACGGGCTTCCTTGACCTTCCGGTCAATGGACTTCTCCCCGGTCAAATACTTGTTTTTGACCAGCTGCTGGGTGATGGTCGAGCCACCTTCAACCAGTTTCCCTTTCACCACATCTTTCATCAGAGCCCGAGCGATGCCACGTATATCGATTCCGCCATGTTCATAAAAGCGGGCGTCTTCAATGGCCACCATAGCCTTTTGCAGGAATGCGGGAATGTGGTCGATGGAAACCCAGTATCGTTTCTGCGGAAGAATCCGGCCAACATACCGTCCCTGATTGTCAATAACGGTGATGGAGCTGACGCCGACTGGCTGGGGCGGGTAGGTGGCGAAGTCATCCTGAACTGGCGCCGCGGCAACCAAGCCGACAGCCAGGGAAACGCCAAGCAGGGCAAAATAACCTAATTTTTTGCAACGGATATATAGCGAGTGACTCAAGATGGGTTGTACTCCTTCAGGGGAAGACGTGGCGAGACGGTTGAACCCTGTCCTATTACTCTAGCCACTCCGCGTCGCTCTCCCGCTTGAACTCGGCCTGCTTGGCCGCAACCAGACGCCGACCCTGGGCAAATCTGAACGGGCTGAACGGAGCACTCCTACCCGGGAGGGGTGGTTATGGAGGATTGGCCAACGTGATAATCTCGCTCATGCACACTCTGCCTGCCTACGAACGGGAACCCTATCGCACGGAAATCGATGTCATGGTCGTCAGTGTCGGCGACGACCAGGGCCGTCCCTACGCGGTGCTCAGCGATACGGTGTTGTTCCCGGAAGGGGGTGGGCAACCTGCGGATCATGGCTTCCTGGACCGCGTCGAGGTATTGGATGTTCAGAAAAGGGCGGGCGAGGTGCGCCATTACCTTGTTTCCCCTGTGCCACCGGGTCCCGTCAAGGCCAGGCTGGACTGGTCCCGGCGCTTCGATCACATGCAGCAACACACGGGCCAGCACGTGCTCACCGCCGTGGCCCAGGAGCGGTTCGGCTGGGCGACCACGGCCTTCCACTTGGGCGAAGAACGCTGTGATATCGAGCTGGCCACGCAAAACCTCACCGCGAAGGAGCTGGTCTGCCTGGAGGAAGCCGTCGCCGAGTTGATCCGGGCGGCCCGGCCGGTCACACCCCGTCGGGTCACGCTCGCAGCCTATCAGACCATGCCGGTCCGTTCCCGCGGCTTGCCTGAGGGGCACACCGGCGAGGTGCGGCTGGTGGCAATCGAGGGGCTGGATCTCAATACCTGCGGCGGTACCCATGTGCGCAACACCGCCGAGTTGGAGTGCCTGAAACTCCTGGGCATAGAGCCCATCCGAGGCGGCACGCGCTTGTTCTTCATCGCTGGGATCCGGGCGCGGCGGCGCATGGAGTCGCACGAGAAGCGCAATGCCGCATTGCGGACCCTGCTGGGGGCCCCTGACGAAGCCATCGTCCCCGTGCTGGAGGCGAAATTGGACCAGCTCCGTGCCGCCGAAAAGCGAGTACGCCTGCTGGCAGACGAACTGGTGGCAGCCCAGGTGGAAGTCCTGGCGGCCCGTCCGGGGGTGCTGGCGGAGCAGCACTTCGAAGGCAAGGACGCGGGCTTTCTGCAGAAGGCCGCCCGGCGACTACTGGTCTCGGTCCCCGGCAAGGCGGTGTTCTTGACCTCCTCTTCGGAGGGCCTCCACTTCTTCGTCCTGGCCGCCGGAGCAGGATCGTCCCTGGATACGGCCACCCTCGGCAAGGAGATTGCCGGACTACTGGCAGCCAAGGGTGGCGGCGCGAATGGGTTTTTTCAGGGCAAGGCGGGCAGCCTCGAAAGACGTTCAGAGGCCCTGGCGCAACTTGTCCAAGCACTGCCCTGAGAGCTTGCCTACCCTGGTGAGTCTGAACTGAGCAGCAGCGCTTCGCAGGACCCGTGGAGTTCGCGGGGTCATCCCAGGATCGCCTTTAACTTGGCTTTCAAATCGGCCAGGCCGTAAGGTTTCTGGATGAAGCCTGAGAGCCCGAGGGTGGCCAATTCGGCGGAATTGTCGCTTTCACTGAATCCGCTCGTCATCAGGACCGGTACGAAGGGGTCGATCGCGCGCAGGGCTTTCATGAATTCGATGCCATTCATGCGCGGCATGGTGAGATCGAGCAGCACCATCTGGAGCTTGCCGCTGTGCTCTTTAACTCGCTCCAGTCCCTCGCGACCATCGGCGGCCTGGATCACTTCAAAGCCCAGGTGCTCGAAGATATCGGCAGCCGCGAGCCGAATATCAGGCTCATCGTCCACGACCAGGATTCGTCCTGAGCGGTTGTAAGCGCTGCTGGGATCCACTTGCGGTGGCTTTGCCATGAAGGTGCTGGTAGCCGGGAACAGGATCCGAATGGTCGTCCCTTTATCCACCTCGCTGCAGACCTTGATGCCCCCTTTGTGGCTCTTCACGATGCCCAACATGGCGGCCAGACCCAGGCCTCGCCCATGAAACTTGGTGGTGAAGAACGGATCAAAGATGCGTTCCAGGGTTTTGGCATTCATGCCATGGCCATTGTCCTGGACTTCCAAGACCACATACGGAC
>JANYIU010000311.1 GCA_025361955.1 Holophagaceae bacterium | reverse complement strand
TCTGAGCTGTCCTAAGGTTCTCCAGGGCCTCTGCCTGCCTCAGTCGAACCTCCACCTGGTCTTTCAGAGCGGCGCGGGTACGCCCAGCCTCATCACTATGACGTTGCTGGGCTGCGAGGGCCTCCCCCCCGTGCCAACAATGTTGAGACAGAAGTTTTCGGAACGTCTCCGCTACAGTGGGCATGGAAGGAAGCTGAATGAAGAAGGTCGTCAATCTAGGCAATGGAGAGGTGAACCTCGCCCGCCCCAAGCGGCGTCTGTTCACCGCCGAGTACAAGCTGAGGATCCTGGCCGAGGCTGATGCCTGCAAAGGCACCAGCCAGGTGGGCGCCATGCTGCGCCGGGAAGGGCTCTACCATTCCGCCCTGAGCGACTGGCGCAGGGCCCAGGCCGAAGGCGCCCTGAGCGCCCTGGCGCCGGTGAAGCCTGGCCCCAAGGCGAAGGAGCGGCATCCGCTGGAAACGGAAAATGCCCAGCTTCGAAAGGAGAAACGGGCACTTGAGCGCAAGCTCAAGCGGGCCGAGTGGATTCTGGAGCTTTCAAAAAAAGGTGCCGAACTGATGGAGAAGATGGCGCTGGGCCCTCAGTTCGAGAACGACGACAGCGAATGACCGTTGCCCAGGAATGGGCAAATGAGATAGGCCCTCTGGCAGCCTGTGAGGCCATGGGGGTTTCCCGGGCAACCTTCTACCGTGAGCAGAAGCCCAAAGGGCCTTCTGCTCCCCGGCCACCCTCCAAGCGCGCCCTCTCCGATGAGGAAAGGCAAGCAGTGCTGGCCGTTTGCCATACGGAGGAGTTCGTGAACCGCCCGCCAGCAACGATTCACGCCACCCTGGCCGACCGAGGGGTCTACCTGTGCTCAGTCCGGACCATGTACCGCATCCTGGACGCGGCTAAGGAGGTGAAGGAACGCCGCAAGCAGGCTACCCACCCGGTGTACGTGAAGCCGGAGTTGTGCGCCCTGGCGCCCAACCAGGTCTGGAGCTGGGACATCACCGATCTGAAAGGACCTGTCCGCGGGTCCAAGTTCAAGCTATACGTGACCATCGACCTGTTCAGCCGCCTGGTGGTGGGTTGGACCCTCCAGCACAAGGAAGACGAGCACCTCGCCAGGGACTTCCACCGCGAGAATTTCAGCCAGCATGGCATCCAACCCGGGGAGCTGACGCTCCATTCCGATCGCGGGGCCGCCATGGTCTCCAACACGGTCCACCGGCTTCTCCTCGACCTGCAGGTCGCCAGGAGCCACGGCCGCCCTCACGTTTCCGACGACAATCCGTACTCGGAGTCGCAGTTCAAAACCCTGAAGTACAGCCCCATGTTCCCGGAGCGATTCGGCTCCATCGAAGATGGCCGAAGCTTTTGCCGGCGCTACTTTCACTGGTACAACCACACGCACCGCCACAGCGGGATCGGAATGATGACGCCCGCCAGCGTCCATGAGGGCCGCGCAGAGGCCATCCATGAAGCCCGGCAGGCCGTACTCGACCAGGCCTTCCAGGCCCATCCTGAGCGCTTCCCCAAGGGGCGCCCAAAGCCACCGGCGCTACCGGGGCCAGCCTGGATCAACCGGCCTGGAATTCTAGTTAATGAAAAGAGTGCATGATGATCAACCCCCGCTGCGGTGAGGTGTGGGAAACCCGAAGGGTTTTCCAAGGGGCTGTGGGAAACGCAACGCGTTTTCCATGGTCCCGGCGGCTCTCCGCAGCCGTTGGGTCGGAGCCTGAACTCAGGCCGCCTTTTGTCTCAAAGTCGTTGACACGTTCCGTGGCGCCATCGATGCTTCCAATTCCGCCGCCAAATGGCTCACCGACTTCGAAGACATCACCCGGGACGGCCACGTCGAGCGCCTAGAGGAGTTGCGGAAGGTCGATCTGAATATCTGTGACGATCTTGCTGATAATGTGCACAACTGGGCCATCAGCTTAGCCGTAGCCGAAGGGACCGCCACTGGGGTTATAGGCATTTTCGGAATACCTGCGGACATCCCGCTGATCATTACCTTGGCCCTGCGGACTGTCCATAAAATCGGCGCCTG
>JANYIU010000178.1 GCA_025361955.1 Holophagaceae bacterium | reverse complement strand
CACAAAGAGGCCATTGTAGGTCGCGTCTCCCGCATAAAAAGCGCGTTCCATTTCGAGTCGGTTCAAAGTCGGTGCCATGCCCCAACGATAAGCACACGCTGCAGGGGGCTCCACCGGAAAAGCGACAGGAATGTGACCAACGCACAGGGTCAATAGTGAGGTTTTCGAGCGGCCACGGTAGTGCAGAGCTATCGCAGGTCACGGGAATGGCCGCGTGAAAACCAGAGTTGGACCTGGCCCGGATCTAGCGGCTTCCCGAAACGCCCTGGGAACAACCAGAGCCGCACGGGACGCACTTCCCGCCAGTAGACCCTCAGCGCCACTGCGAGCGGCGGGTGAGCAACAGCCCCGCCCCCAGGATCGCCATGAAGAATGCCTACGTCAAAGGCCTCGGTCTACCTTCCCTGGTACTATGACAACTCAACCCAGATGAACCGCCGTGTACGGACCCGTTCGCACGGTGGTGTGGCAGGAGAAGCCCGTGAGGGCCTACCTATGCCGATCTTCGAGCGTTAGGCACACTCGGCGTTTCTCCTTCAACCAACTCTCAAATCCGTTCTCCTCAGCGCCCGTCATTGCGGCAGATCATCGTTTTCAAGAATGGCGTTACTGCCTACTCGCCACCGATCTTCTCGGCTCCTGGCATAATCAAAGAACGCTCTACATCACCAGACAATCCGTCTCCCCGCGTGGGGCAGTAACTCCGAATGTTTTCCTTTGGGCTCGTCAAAGTGGTGGATAGCATGGCTTGCCAAGGGCGCTGACTGATGTTAGTTTCATATCCAATCAACCGAGGTCGGTTCACCCTATACCCCCACACTTGACTACTCACCTCCACATTTAATCTTTTTAATTCAAACATGAAGACACGATATGATTCCGGATATTTCTGCTGGAATGATCCCGGTATAGACCCCGATGCTGATCAATTTCAGCGATAAAGGGAAGAATTGGTTAATCAGGAATGAAGGATCACGAAAGAAGACGATCAAGGGAAAGCTCGTTCACACCTTGTACGATGACTCTCAAGGGTATGCGACCATTGGCTATGGGCATCTTGTATCTAAAAGGTCTGTCAAACATCAGGCAGAAGATGCGGCACAAAAACCCTGTAACAATGGCCTGTCAGAAGATGATGCCTCAAAGCTGTTTTCTCAGGATCTGGCATTCCACATCGAGGGAATTCGAAAAAATATCAACGAGAAAATCACCCAAGCTCAGTTTGATACTTTAGTTGATATTAGCTTCAACACTGGCCGATCTGCGCTGATGCAGTCGCAACTTGTTAAGTTGATTAATAAAGGCAAGTTAACTGAGGCCGCTGAAGCGATTGAGACCTTCCGGACTGGTGGCAACAACGCTGGCCGGCGCAGACGAGAGTCTGACAACTTCTTGAGGGGAAACTACCAATGAGGAGCCGTGCCCTCTTCCTTTTGATTGGTCTAGCCCTCGCTATGCCTGCTGCTGACTTAGTGGCCCAGCAGGCCTCATCACGTGGTCCTGGCCAAGAAGTCGCAGTATCCCAGGATCTCCAAGCAAAGATCGCGGACCGCTACGAAAACAATGCAAAAACCTTCTATATATTTCTGAACACCTTGAAGAAGGCGATTGAGAAGAATGACTCCAAGACTGTCGCTAGCATGGTCCATTACCCGATCAAGGCGGGAGTGCATGGAAAGCTGCAACGGATCATATCCTCGAAGCAGCTGGTCACCTTGTACTCGAAAGTGTTTACCAAGGACTACAAAGATCTTGTCCTGAAGGATTTCTCCGACCTGACCCTGCTGTCAAAAGGAATCATGCTAGGGGATGGGTCGATGTGGTTGAACACTGATGAGAAAAACGTGAAATGGCATGTTATTGCCATTAACAACTTTTAAACATAGGATTTAGATCGCTCCCCACCTAAGGCATTCAGGCCAGTTCCTTCAGCGCGGCTTTCTCTGACAGCAGACGGGCCAAGTCTTTCCACTCCATGGGTAAGTGCCCTTTTTGGGTCATGAGAACACGTTCTATTTTGAAGATGGCCCGTCTCCTGCGCCTTCCGTTGCCCTCGTCTGAAGTTCCTAACTATGCCAATATCTATACGTTAGGCGTCAAGTTTCAGCGTGCATGATCCCGTACCAAAGATGGTCAACCGATCATGCCAAACCCTTGCCCTTCCCCATGGGCAGCTTTAAAAGTTTTGTTCTCCACCTTCTAAAATGACAATATTTTCTCTGACAATATCCGGGTCTTTTTCATCAACAGTCATTTCAATACGCATTTTATTCCTGTCATCATGAATTGCATAAGATTTGCTATGATTTGCAATAAATATTTCCAATTCTAATCTTTTTAATGATTTAGCGTTTGGTTTGGTCATCGGGTCCCATGGTATTGAAGTATAGAATACTAGATAGCTATCTTTCCCATAAATTACAACCTTGTTAAGTGGTAGTTTATGCTTTTTCAATACCTTTTTAACAGGACTATGCCAAGAATTGATATCCAATATTTCTGATATCTTTTCCCCATGTCCTACTGGTTCTTCTTGACTATATATTGGCAGAAAATTATTCAACAACGCTATAAGGACAATAAGTTTTAATCTTTTCTTCATCGTGCCACCGGAGCAGGCTTCTTAATGTTGTATTGGTAAAGATTGTGCTTCTTCATTACAGCAACAATAGCTACAGCGTAATTTGGAGCTGTAGCATATCCTGCAAGTGCTATGTCTATTGCAAATTGATCAGCATCCCCTGTTTTAGCATAATTAGTAATAGCATTCCTATAATTTTAATTACTCTTTAACCATCGTCCATGGTCTTCAAACGAATCTGACATATCTTTATATGTTCTAAAATAATCAGGCATTTTTTTGTAACTCCGTCTCTTACTTCAGAGGTCATCACTTCTTTACTACCTGTTGCAACAGGACCAATTGAGTTTTTACCTTTTACTATCGGCGCTTTAATCCCGAAGTAGTTATTAGCACTTCCCCCGTGATGAGTTCCTGACGCTGATTCGATGATGCCTTGAGCAATCGTGACAGAGGCAGGAACCCCGGTCCTCCGTTCGGAGTTTTGAGCCGGTGTTACTGCCTGTCGGATGAAGATAATTACTTGCGGTTCGTGTTTTGCCCTGTGGAGGACTGAATCGGCAATTCGGTCTGGTAGCATCATCTAGTAATCTCCTTGAATGGTTCGTCAATGATGGCAGTAAAAATTCGGCTATGTCAACTTGATTAGGCGTAATATTGCCGTGGACAGCATCCATGGTCTTTTCGCCGTCTGCATCTCCAGCATTTCGTCCCAACGCGGCGGCACCTTTTTCATTCCTGCCTCTTAAGAATCACTTTTGCAAGTCAATGATTCGAGTGGCTTTTCCGATTTTTCTGTTCGTCGGCAACCATCTTCAATCCGAGCTTGGCAGCGCGCTGAGAGAGTTGCTGAACCACCCGTTCTTGGTGGCGCTGTTCGTAGTAATCCTGGCCTTGATCGGTGTATTCCTCGCCCTAGGTGAGCATCGTGTAGATGAGGCGGGCGAGCTTGTGGGCTGCGGCGGTGACAGCCTTGAGCTTTGTCCTTGCGCGAACCAGGGTAAAGGTGGCATGGAAGTGTCCAGGCACTCCCCATCCACTCATCCGAATCGACCACTCCCCACCGCGCAGCGGCTAGGTTTGGCTTCCCAACGCTTGCATCGCTTGTATCAGCGTGTATCCGTCTGCCTCTGCGACTGAACTGCTTTTGCGCAAAAGATGCGTAAGCTGCGGCTTCGCGCAGGGTGTTCGAATCCAGGGGTCCTGACATGACTGCCAGCCTCCGAAGCATGATTGCTCCCTTGGCGCGAGCCTCCGTCTTCACCATGAGCGAGGTGGGCGACAAGGGCGCCCGGGCTCTGCCAAGGTGGAAGGGTGACCCGGAGCCTTTCGAGATGTCCACCCGTCCCCAAGTCGAACTCTATTGCGATGGTGCCTGCCTGGGGAACCCGGGACCTGGGGGCTGGGCCTACCTGCTGCGGATGCACGCCCCCGGAGGCACCCGCGAAAAGGAGGGTGCGGGCTCCGAGGTGGCGACCACCAACAACCGCATGGAACTCTCGGGGGCCATCCAGGGGCTGAGCGTCCTGACCAAACCCTGCGAGGTCACCCTGTTCGGCGATAGCCAGTACGTGGTGAAGGGCATCCAGTCCTGGTTGGAGGGCTGGAAGCGCGCGGGCTGGCGCAAGGCGGACAAGCAGCCGGTGCTGAACGCGGATCTCTGGCAGGAACTGGACCAACAGCTGCAGAAGCATCGGGTGGAGGCCCGGTGGGTGCGCGGCCACGCAGGCCACCCCGAGAACGAGCGGGTGGACAAGCTGGCCAGTGAGGCCGCGAAAATGGCTGCGGCCCGAATTTGACCCCGGGCCGCAGCCATTCGTGCAGCACTGATTCTACTGAGGCTTGCCGAACCGGTAGTCCAGGGTGATCCATCCGGTCGCAGGCTTGCCACCCTTCATGGCGGGGGAGAAGGAAGAACCAAGTGCAGCTTCGCGAGCGGACTCGTTATAGCCGAAGGTACCCTCCACTCCCTTGTCGATGAGCACCTTGAGGGGGCGGCCTTGGTTATCCACAAAGACCCGCACCGTCACATTGATATCCGCGTTTTGAAGGGCGGCGGGCAAGGTGCTCTTATTGGGATGGGGAACCACCGGGGCGGCCTTCCTGGTAATGGCGGGGGAGCTATCCTGGCCGGGCTGGGCAGCGGGCATCGGGGCGGGGGTTGTGCGAGGAGGTGCAGTGGGTGCCTGAGTCTTCTGCATCAGTGGGTTCTTCTGCTGCAGGGTCTGTTTCTGTTTGAGAAGTTCTTCCCGCTTGCGGCGGTTCTCTTCTGAATCACGCTGAAGCTGATCCAGGGATCGCTGGACATCGGCCCGCGCCTGAGCGTCCTTGGCCTCCTTAGCCTGGTATTCGAGCTGCTGGGCCTTCTGGTCCGCCAGCCACTGCTCCTGGGCCAGTTTCTGAAGTTCGAGATCTTTGGCCTCATTCATCTTCTTGGCTTCCACCAGTGCGGCCTTGGCTTCGTTGGCCTGTTTGGCGCTCCAGTAGCTCATGAAACCGATCGCGCCGATCACCACCAGCACGCCGACCGCCCCTAACTTGAGGGCTTTCTTGCTGCCCGCGCTCATGCCGCCTGCGCCCCCCGCGGAGACCCCAGGGTCGATCGTGGCGAAGGGGGTGAAATCCGCGGACTGGTCGGTCTTCAAAGCCTGATTGTCCAGTTCGTTCTCTTCGCGGAAGAGGGTGTGCATGAAGAAGGCCATGTTGAAGGTGGTAGGGCTGTAGTCGCCATCGTAAAGCACCCGTTCCAACTCCAACCCGAAGGCTTCGGCGTTTTCAAAGGGGTGTTTCACCATGAGCAACCGGTTGAGCAGCTCCAGGATTTCCTGAGGCAGGGGGCTGTCTTCCTGGGCGGCTTTGAGGGTAGCCCGGGAGAGGGCTGTGGGGATCTGATCCTGAGCCGGGAGCTTCTCGAAAGTCAGGAGTTCGAAGAGGATCGCACCCAGGGAGAACAAATCCTGGTGGAGGGGATTGGCATTGACCCGGCGGTAGCGCGCGAGGGAGGCTGAGATCACCGGGCATTTGGCCAGCAGGCTATTGAGGACGGCGGCATAGGGTGCATCAAGGATCTGGGTGGCGCCTTCGAAGCTGATCCAGATGCTATGTGGGGAGAGGATCCCGTGGCTGATGCCCTTGCTGTGGAGCTGGATCAGGGCCTGAGCCAGTCCCTGCAGCACGGACAGGGAATGGTCCACCCCGAGCGGGATCTGCTCGTGCTTGGCTTTCTCGAGCATCTGAGCCAAGCTGCGGCCCGGAACATAATCCGAAGCGACCACGGGGGTCTTGCCCCCCTCAATGTGGTAGTTGTTCCCGAAACCGCGAGTGCCCGCGAGGTTCGACGCGGCGCGATTCATGTCCTCAGCTTTTTCGCCCAGCCCAGCGTTTACCACTTCTTCGGAAAAGCTACGCACCAGGAAATGCTTATCGAAAGTGCTACCGACGAGGGTGAGGCCGCGGTGGATCTTGCCAAAGGGATCCGCCGTAAGTTCGTCTGCGAGGAGATATGAGCCGAGGCGGGTATAGGATGCCATCTAATTCTCCCAGTATGAGATGAATAGGAAGATACCTCCGATCAGGTGGAAATCCTAGTCACAAGCAAGGTATCCGCCGATTCGGCTCCGACCTTTAACTTTACGTGGGGGATCGTTTATTGCGGGATGTCCCAATTCTCCCCCACAGCCCGCCAAGTCTGGATCCAGATATTGGCCGTGGCATTTACACCGCTGGAGTAGGAAAGCTGCAACTGGGCAAAGGGTGGAGAAAGGACGTCCCAGGATCCGGTGCGATGGCCCAGGGCGGTATCAAAATGCTGCAGCAAAAGGCGATGGCGCTCGTACTTCAATGCCGACCACTTCAATAGTTGGGGTCGAGGGTCAAGGGGGGCGGTGATCGCCCAGAAGGGTTCCCGGTTGGCCACCAGCCTGGGGAGAAGCTCGTTACCGTAACTTTCGAACTGCTCCCGGAGGGGCGTGACACCGACCGTGGCCGAAGGATCGAGCAGGAGCTGCACCATGTGGGCCAGGGTGCCCAGTTCCCGCACCAGCAGTTCCGGTCTGCGCTGCTCTTCGCTGATCTGAAGAATGCGCGAGAACTGTTCCTCCACATCCTCCGGGGCGGGAATCTGGTCGTTGGCCACCCCCCGGGCACCCTCGCTCAGGGCCCTCGGATAGCTCCTCAGGAAGCCCGCCATCCGCTTCGGGATCAAGCTCAAGGCCAGTTGGGTCTGGGCTTCGTGGAAATGGGGACTCCAGGCTGGCAACACGGAGGCAGCGAGGAGGAAGATCGACAGGATACTGAAGGGTTTAGGTAGCACTTTTCCTCGAGGGAAAGATCAGCACCAGCCTAGCGGATTTCATGGGATCCTGCTTCCCCTTGCTGTGCTAGGGTCTGAAGGATGCTCACCCGGGAACGACTGTGGCAGCGCCTCTGCGGCGCGCATCTATGGGCCCTGCCTTGGGCCATGGCCGCCGCCTGCGCCGTTCCCTGGCTGCTTCCTGAGCAATGGGATGGGTCCCTGGCCTGGACTTGGCTGCTAGGCGGGTGGCTGTTGGTCCTAAGCTCACTGGTCCTGTTGCGGTTCCAGCGATGGGGGCTGGTTCCTCTTTCCATGGTGCTGATCTGGAGCGTTTTCCTGGCTCTGCGTCATCAAGCTCGATGGGAATCCGGTCTGCCATCGGGATACCAGGAAGTGGAAGGACAGATTGCCTCGCCCTGGCGGGTGCAGGGAGAACGCCGCCTGGGTCGGATTTCCATCCAGAAACCGGAAGCCCTTAGGGGCTGCGAGTTGCCTCTGAACCTCCCCCTGGAAGGGACTTCCGCGCCTCCGCCTGGCACACCCGTGCGTTTCCGGGCCGAGCTCCAGCCCGTGGATCCCGCACCCTCCTTCATCGCCGAGCGACCGCTCTGGAGAGCCCGCAGCGACCAGGCCCCCCGGCGGATTTTCCTGCGTTCCGCCCAGATCATGGAGGTGCTGGGCCCTGCTGCTCCCTCCCCCTTGCTGAGGCTGCAAGTGTTCTTCCAGCGCCGGTTCGAGGCCTTACTCCTGCCGGAAGGTCCGGCCAGGGATCTCTGGGGGGCCTTGACGCTCGGGATCCCTCCGGCCAGGGACGAGGTTTTCAGCGTCTTCGCGGAGAGCGGCACCATCCATACCCTGGTGGTGTCGGGCCTCCAGGTGACCTTGGTGATGGTGGCTTTCGAGGCCCTCTGGCGCAGGCTGCTGGGGCGTGGCAGTGGGATCGCGAGTGCCCTGACGGGGATTCTCTACTGCGCGGTGGTAGGCTTCTCCGCGCCGGTCTTGCGAGGGCTACTCATGGGCCTCGCCTGGGCCCTGGGCCGGAGCCAGGGGTGGAAGCTGCCGCCCGTGCTGACGCTCCACGGGGCGCTGCTGTTCTGGCTATTGACTCATCCTGCGGCAGGGTGCGAACCCGGGTTCCTGCTGGCCTGGTGGGCCCTGTTGGGGTTGCTCTGGGGCGCCGAGCCCCTGGCGGGCCTCGTCACGCCTTGGCTTGGCCGCTGGGCTCTCTTTGCGGGCCGTTTCCTGGCGCCTTGGCTGGCCACCTTGCCCCTCCTGGCGCTTCTCCACGGCGGGGTGCCCCTCTGGGGCGTGGTGGCCAATCTCGTCGTCCTGCCCTTGGTGGCCTTCCTGAC
>JANYIU010000160.1 GCA_025361955.1 Holophagaceae bacterium | reverse complement strand
CAGCCGATCCAGCGGCCCTTGAATGCCTTTCTGGGGAATTCCCCATCCATGGAGGAAGCGTCATGCAGAGATCTTTGCGCATCGATCCCAACAAGTGCACCGGTTGCCTCCAGTGCGAGATGGCCTGTGCCTTCGAGCACTCCCAGACCTACAACACGGCGAGAAGTCGCATCAAGGTGATCGCCTTCGAGCACGAAGGGCGCAAGGTGCCCTACACCTGCACTCAGTGCGACGAAGCGTGGTGCCTGCACGCCTGCCCAGTGGAAGCCATCGGTCTGGATGCCTCGACCGGTGCGAAGATCGTGCACGACGACCTCTGCGTTGGCTGCAAGGTGTGCACCATCGCCTGTCCCTTCGGCACAGTGAACTACGTGGCCGAGACTGGCAAGGTGCAGAAATGCGATCTGTGCGAAGGCGAGCCCGCCTGTGCGAAGTTTTGTCCGACCGGTGCCATCACCTTTGTGGACTCGGATTGGACTGGCCTCGGCAAGATGCGGGATTGGGCTGGAAAGACCGACACGAACCCGGCGACGGTTTAAGGAGCAACGGCCATGACTTGGACTAAGAACGTTCTGCGCGTGAATCTTACGACCGGCACCTGCACGGCTGAACCACTGAAGATGGAGTGGGCCCAGCAGTATCTGGGACAGCGGGGGCTTGCCACCAAGTACCTCGTAGCCGAGACCGACCCCAAGGTTGACCCCCTCTCCCCTGAGAACAAGATGATTTTCGCGACGGGTCCCTTGACGGGAACCCCCACCGCGACCGGCGGACGCTACTCTGTGATCACCAAGGGACCCTTGACTGGCACCATCGCCTGTTCGAATTCCGGGGGCTACTTCGGTGCTGAACTCAAGTTCGCCGGCTGGGATATGGTGATCTTCGAGGGTCGGTCGCCCAAGCCTGTCTACCTCCTCATTGAGGACGATCAGGCGAAGTTGCTGGATGCAGCCCACCTATGGGGAAAGACCTGCTGGGAGACCGAAGAGACCATCAAGAAACACCATCAGGATCCGCAGATCCGGGTCGCGTCCATCGGCCGCACCGGCGAAAACGGCGTGCTTTTCGCTGGGATCGTGAATGATCTGCATCGAGCCGCAGGCCGCTCAGGCGTGGGAGCCGTGATGGGCTCCAAGAACCTGAAGGCCGTCGCGGTGCGCGGCACCAAGACCGATGCATACCGCCCAGCGGACCCCGACGCCTTCGCCAAGGCTGTCGCAGCAGGCAAGGTGATTCTCGCTGCGAATGGCGTCACCGGACAAGGGCTTCCGACCTATGGCACCCAGGTGCTCGTAAACGTCATCAACGAGTCCGGTGCCTTTCCCACGCGCAACGGCAGAGACATTCAGTTCGAAGGCGCTCGCGCCATCTCTGGTGAGGCGATGCACGAGAAACGGCCCACCGATGGGAAGGCCAACTTGCTCACTAATTCGGCCTGTTTCGGCTGCACCATCGGTTGTGGACGAATCTCGAAGATGGATCCCAACCACTTCTCCATCAAGGACAAGCCCCAGTACCGGGGAGCCTCGGCCGGGGTTGAATACGAAGCGGCCTGGGCCCTCGGAGCCGCTACCGGGGTCGCCGACCTTGAGACGCTGACCTATGCCAACTTCCTCTGCAACGAAGATGGGATGGATCCGATCACCCTCGGGTCCACCATCGGCGCGGCCATGGAGCTCTACGAGCTCGGTATCCTCACCAAGGAGGAGACCGGCCTGGAAATGCCTTTCGGTTCCGCTGAGGCCGTGGTCAAGCTCGCGGAATGGACAGCCACGGGCGAAGGCTTCGGTAAGGTGATCGCGCTTGGCTCCAAGCGCCTTTGCGCGAAGTACGGCAGACCTGAGCTGTCCATGTCGGTGAAGGGTCAGGAATTCCCCGCTTACGATGGCCGGGGCTTGCAGGGCATGGCGCTGGAATATGCCACCTCCAACCGAGGCGCCTGCCACGTCCGCGGCTATATGGTGTCACCAGAAGTACTGGGCATTCCCGTCAAGATGGATCCTGAAGCCACCGAGGGGAAAGCCCCGATGCTGAAGGCCTTCCAGGACCTAACCGCGGTCGTGGATTCTGCGGGCATCTGCCTGTTCACGACCTTCGCCTGGTCGGCCACGGACATTCAGTCACAAATCCAGGCCGCCTGCGTAGGCGATTGGTCTCTGGAAAAGTTGCTGCTCATGGGTGAGCGCATTTGGAACCTGGAGCGCGAGTACAATAATGCGGCGGGCTTCACCGCCAAGGATGACACCCTGCCTCCACGGATGCTGACGGAACCCGCCAAGACCGGACCCCACAAGGGTAAAGTCGCGGAGCTGGGCAAGATGTTGCCTGAGTATTATCAGGTGCGGGGCTGGACGCCGGAAGGCGTGCCAACGCCTGAGACGCTAGTCCGCCTAGGGCTGTAAGGAACCAACCTCACGGATGGGGCCGGGTCGCGCAGGGTGATCCGGTCGCATCCGCGATTCATTCGCGGAAAAGCCATGAGACACGTCATCATTGGAAGCGGACCCGCAGGTGTGGTCGCGGCGGAGACCCTCCGCAAGACGGATCCAACCAGCGCTATCACCCTTCTCCATGGCGAAGCCGGGGTGCCCTATGCCCGCATGACCATTCCCTATCTGCTGGCCGGGAAGATCGATATGGCCGGTACCCGCATGCGGCAGCAGCCTGATCACTACGATCGGCTCGACATTCGGCTCATGGCCGGTCTCGCCCGGACGGTGGATTCAGCTGCCAGGAAGGTGGTTCTGGAGGACGGCCGAGTTTTGCCTTACGATCGCTTGCTGGTCGCTTCCGGCGCGACCCCCGCCCTGCAAAGGATACCGGGCATCGACCTGCCTGGCGTCCATACCTGTTGGACCCTCGAGGATGTGCGCACCTTCACGGAAAAGGCTAAACCTGGGACCCGCATTGTCCAGATGGGAGCCGGCTTCGTAGGCTGCATCATCATGGAGGGCTTGGTGTCCATGGGCGTGGATCTCACCATCCTGGTGCGCAGCGGTCGCATGGTCTCCAGGATGATGAACCCCATCGCCAGCGGCATGATCCGTCGCTGGTGCGAAGCCAAGGGGGTGCGCATCCGGGTGAACACGCTGCCTAAGGAACTCAGGTCCGCAGGCGGGGAATTGCGCGTGGTGCTGGACGGGGGCGAGGAACTTCCAGCCGACATGTACCTTTGCCTTGTGGGCGTGAAGCCCAACACCGGATTCCTCGCGGAGAGCGGGGTGGCGATGAAAGAAGGAATCCTCGTCGACGCATCCATGCGCACGAACATTCCCGAAATATATGCCGCTGGGGACGTCGCGGAGTTCACGGATTGCATCACCGGGGAGCGCATGGTCAACGCCATACAGCCCAATGCGGTTGAGCAAGGCCGGATCGCGGCCCTGAACATGGCCGGAAAAGCTGCGACTTCACGCGGAACCTTCGCCTTCAATGTGTTGGGTACCCTGGGACTGCTGTCGTATTCCTTCGGGGCTTGGCAGGGTCTGGCGGGTGGGGAATCCGTGGAGCTCGTGGACGAGCCTCGTTTCCGCTATCTAAGGCTGGAATTTTTGGAGGACCGTCTCGTGGGAGCCAACATGGTCGGATTTGTGCAACATGCCGGCGTCCTCCGGGGTCTCATCGAGGGCAAGGTGCGCCTTGGCGCGTGGAAGCAGCGACTGCTCCAGGATCCGACCCTGCTCATGCAGGCTTATCTCGCGGGGGCGCAGAAGGTGGCATGAAGGCGACTTTGAAGCTTTTCGCGACCCTTTCGAAATACCTTCCCGCGGAAGCGCGGAAGACGAGCTGCATCGATCTGGAGCTCGCGACCGGGACCACCTTGCTGGAGCTGATCGCTCAGTACCGGATCCCTCCGGATCTGTGTGCACTCATGCTGGTGAATGGGGTCTTCATCCCTCCGGGGGATCGGGTCACCAGGATCCTGTCCGAAGGAGATACTGTGGCTATCTGGCCGCCCGTGGGCGGGGGATAGAACCCTGTGGCTGAAGGGTCTCGCTCCTTCGAGATGAGCATCTCCAGAACTGAGTTCCTGCGCCTGCTGCCCAGGGCTGTGGGAGGATCACCCTTCCAAGAGACAGGAAACGCTTTCGTTCATGTTGAAGGGGGGCGGAGCTGGCAGATCACCTTGAACCCTCTCCCCGCGCTGAATTTGGGCACCCTCCGGCTGGAACGCCATGGGGTCGTATGGGGTTTTTCTGGCTACTCAGAAACGGAGATCGAAGCCCTAGTGAACCGCTTCGAGCTCCACTTCCACCGCGGGGGTGGCTGAATACCCCGAGGGCCAGGGCTCACTTCGGTTCGTATTTTTCGGCGATCGGCGTAATCTCCGCGAAGAAGGCCCGGACTTTGTCGGCTGTGGGCTGGCTCTTCTCCGCCTCGTGGGGCTTCTGGACGTGTTCCATAGCCTTGCCAATGGCTTCGATGTCCTCCGTGGTGAGCTGTGGACCCACCTTCACGAGGCGCTCCAGGACAGCCATGTGCGCTTTCTGTTCTTCCTTCGGCAGGGCCGTCAACAGGACCATGCTCCCGTACATCGAGGCGCCCGCAGCCACCAGCTGACCCGCGCTGCCCTTGATGGCACCGGTGATGCCGCCTTTGTTGATGGCTTCGGCTAGCCCAGGGTTGTCCTTGCCGATCTCGTAGGTGATCTTCCTCTTCGCGTAGTAGCCCACACCGACGCACGTGGCGAGGCTGAGGAAAAGCAGGCCGCCGCAACCCAGCGCGACCCAGAGGACGACCTTCTTATTGTCCGCCATGGTGCCTCCATAGAATGTGGAATGCCCAGAAACGTGCCAGGAAATGCCTGCGCGGTCGAGCGTTGACTGAACAAACGTTCTCCCTATTGCGGCAACACGATCTCCGTGCGGCGGTTCAAGGCCTTGCCTACGACCGTGTCGTTACCGGCCAAGGGGAAAGCGCTGCCAAACCCCTGGACCTTCATGCGGGATCGGGGGACGCTTTGGGCGACTAAGAAGTCAGCTACCGTCTGGGCTCGGGCCAGGGACAGCGCGAGGTTGTGGCTCGGGTTCCCGGAACTATCCGTGTGCCCGCAGACGTAGATATCGAGGCCCGTGAAATAGGCCTTCAACATCTCCGCCTGCCGCTCGAGCAGGACTGTGAATTCGGGCCGCAGCTCGTGCTGATCCACCGCGAAGGTGATGCCCTCGCCATAGTCGAACACGAGGACCTTGGACAGGCCTAAAGACCGGGCCAGGGGCGATTGGTTCTTCCCAAACAGAAAGCGGACTTCGGCTCGTTCCGGAGATAGGAAACGGATGCGCTTCTCCGTGGCTTCGCTCGCGCCGATGACTGCCTTGAGCTGGAGCAGGTCCGCAGCGTTGTCCACGGAGATGAATTGGGGTGTCATGCCAATGGGATGATTCTTCAGGGAAATCGTGGCTTGAGGAGGTGTCGAGAAGACGTCCACCGCAAGGAGGGTTTTCTTTTCTTCCACCCTGGGTTTGTCTATGACCGGTTGCCGAGGCGGGCACCCCATCTGCAGCACGACAGCGAGGATGACCAGCACAGGAGCGGCTAGAGGAGCCTTCATGGCGTCTCAGCGATGATGACGGCGATGGCCACCACACCTTCCACGGGCTGTCCCTGGGCGTCCAGGGCTGGTTTAAATCGGTAGCGCATGCCAGCATCCTGAGCGGCTTTGGCGCATTCAGGAAGTACCTTTGAGAGGACTCGGCTCGACGTGACCCGTCCATCTTCGCCCACCCGGAGGGAGAGATTCACCGTGACCCCCGCGCAGGTTGAGGCGTTCTTCCACTCGGGGGGGAAGGTCTCCTCGAGCATGGGTGGGCTCACGGCTCGGCGCGGTGCGGGTTCAGGCGGTTGCACCAGGGGTCGGGTCGGCAGGGGGGGGCTGGGCCGTTTGACTGGCGTGGCTGGCATCGCGGGCGTGACTGGAATCGCAGGCCTGGCTGGCATCGTGGGCGCGAGTGCGACGGTCGTTGGCGCAATGGGTGCCGGGATAACGGCAGCCTGCCGCGTTCCCCAGAGGAATCCTGAAATGGCTAGAAGCAGAAAGACTACGGAAGCCGCCAGCCAGGGCCAGGAAATGCGGCGCCAGTAGCGATTGCGGGTAGGTGGCTCGGCAACGGTCTGCCAGGGGCCTTCACCTCCAAGATCCACGATCGTGCCCTCATCCGTCGCCAGAGATCTGCGCAGACTGACCACCTCCTTGGGCGGCATCAGGGGCCGGTCCCAGGCGATCCCCAGGGTTTCGCAGACCCGGATAAGGGCTTCCTTCATCTGCGCGGCGCTCTCCCAGCGAGCTTCTTTTTCCCTGGCCAAGGCGCGCATGATGATCTCGGCTAAGGCGGGACGCACGGTCGGGCAGTGTGACAACAGCGGTTCAGGATCCTCCTGGAGGCGCATGACGACAGTTTGGAGGGAGTTCTCAGCCGTGAACGGGAGCCGTTTGGCCAGCAATTCATACAGCGTCACACCCAACGAATAGATATCCGCCCGGTGGTCCACGGCCCGGCCCATGGCCTGCTCGGGAGCCACATACGCCGGAGTCCCAAGCATGGTTCCAGTGCGGGTCTTGATCAGGTTATCCATGGTCTTGGCGATGCCGAAGTCGGTGAGGAAGGGTCTACCCCATTCGTTGATGAGGATGTTCCCCGGTTTGATATCCCGGTGGATCACGCCATGGGTGTGGCTGTAGTGGAGGGCATCCAGGAGTGGAATGGCCAAGCAGGCCATGGCGGTGTCGTCCAGGTCCTTTTTGGCTGCCATGATCTGGGCGAGCGAGGGGCCATTGATGAACTGCATGGAATACCAGAAACTACCCTTCACCTGCTCGAACTCGAAGATCTTCACGATGTTCGGGTGGTCCATCGCGGCGGACACCTTGGCTTCGTGTGAAAATCGGGTTGAAAAGTTCTCGGGTTGAGTATCCGCGAGGACCTTCAGGGCTTCCTTGCGATTGAGGTGGAGATTCATCACCTCGTAGACGGTCCCGGCCGCACCTTGGCCCAGGATGCTCAGAAAGGCGTAGCGCTTCCCCAACCGCTTCTCCAGCCGAGTGCCTTGCCGTTCCTGAATCGCACCTGTCATGCGGAGTTTCCTGTGATTGGCGCCTATTCTACCCCGGATGAGGCGTTTCCCGGCATTCCCCATGAGCCATCGACCAGGCTGGGAGACGAGGAACTGACCATCGCAGTGACGATGGCCTAGCGCCGCAATTCGACCACGAAGTCGTAGTAGTCGTTCCGACAGAGGGTCTGGGTGACTTCGACCACACGGCCATCTTCCAGATAGCTGATGCGGGTCACGTCCATGAGGGCGAGGCCTTCGGCGATGGCCAGGAGCTCGGCATGGCGGGCGGAGGCATTGCTTGCACGGATGTGCTGCAGCGCGCGGGTTGGCATGAAACCGAGCTTCGCGAGGTAGGCGTAAAGAGAATCCTGCAGAGACTCCGGTTTGGGCACGAAGGCCAAGGGCAATACGCTGTATTCGAAGGCCATGGGCACCTCGTTGGCCATGCGCACCCGCTCCAAGCGCACGACCTTGGTGCCAGGCGAAAGACCGAAGGTGAGCAGCTCCTCCGGAAGGGCTCGCGCGACCACTCGGCTCAGCCAGCGCGAAGCCGGCTTGAAGCCGCGCTGTTTCAGTTCCTCAGTGAAGCTGGTGAGACGGGACAGGGGTTGTTCGAGCAAGGGTGCGATGTAGTTGCCGGAACCGTGCTTGCGAACGATCACGCCTTCACTGGCGAGAGCGTCGATGGCTTTCCGGGCGGTCACCCTGGAGATGCCGATCATTTCCGCAAGGGTGCGCTCGGAGGGGAGGGCATCCTCCGCCTGGAATACGCCTCTTTTGATGGCATTCAGGAGCACTTTCCGAACCTGGAGATACAGCGGCGTCTGATCGAGCGGGTCAATCTGCAATGCGTCAGCAAGGTTGTTGACTCCCTCACGAGCACCCTCATTTTTGGATGTCATCCGTATTCCCTGCTGTCAAGGTGACTACTAATACCATTCTAATGCATCCAAGCGACCCCAGAGCGCTTTCCTTGCCTCGTTAAAGTTCCGCTGAGCAGGTTCAGTTGATGCGCGCGCCACTCTGACTATCGAACAGATGCACTCGGTCCGCTGGGAACCGCAGGTGGACTTGTTGCCCCGGCGCGATGTCCAATCTGTGGTGCACGGCCACACAGAACGGGGCATCACCAATCCGGCTGTAGAAATGCGTCTCGGCGCCAGTGGGCTCCACCACATCCACGGGCAAGGCGATGGGGCCGTGCTGGGTCAGTTCCACATGCTCTGGGCGAATTCCAAGCGTGACTCGCTGCCCCAGGGCAGCGCTCTCTGCAGGCAAGGGGAAGGCAGCACCGCTGTCGGTCTCCAATACCAAGCTGTTCTCAACAGCTGTGACAGTCCCATCGATGAAGTTCATGGCGGGAGAACCGATGAAGCCAGCCACGAAGAGATTCGCGGGATGGTCGTAGAGCTCAAGCGGCCTGCCGACCTGCTCGATGTTGCCAGCGTTCATCACCACGATCCGGTCGGCCAGGGTCATGGCCTCGATCTGATCGTGGGTCACATAGATCACCGTGTTCTTCAGGCGCTGATGCAGGGCCTTGATTTCCGTCCGCATCTGGACTCGCAGTTTCGCGTCCAGATTGGACAAAGGCTCGTCAAACAGGAACAGTTCCGGCTCACGCACGACAGCACGGCCCATGGCGACACGCTGGCGCTGTCCGCCTGACAGGGCCCGCGGCAGCCGAGCCAGATAGGGGGTTAAATCCAGCATCTTGGCAACTGCCTGGATGCGGGGCCGGAATTCAGACTCTGGTTCCTTGCGCAGGCGCGGACCGAAGGCGATGTTCTCGTATACCGAAAGATGCGGATAGAGCGCATAGCTCTGGAAAACCATGGCGATGTTGCGTTTCTGCGGTGGCAAATGATTGGCATGCTGGCCCCCGATCAGCAGCTCACCCCCACTGATCTCCTCCAAACCAGCCACCATGCGCATCAACGTGGTCTTACCGCAGCCACTGGGGCCCACCAGGACCACGAATTCTCCATCCGCGATCTCGAGATCGACGCCATGTACCACTTGCACATCGCCGAAGCGCTTGAAGATACCGATTAATTGCACTGCGGCCATGATCGTCCCCTCGATTGCTGCTGATGCTACCCGGCCAGAAACGGTGCGGAAAGCCGCAGGGTTTGGCGCAACACAAATAGTTTAAATGTAAGACTTTAGCTGCTGGCTTTGGAATGCTTGACCGAGCTGGCAAGATTTCGCAGATTGAACATTGACACTTCGTTTTGGGTAGCTTAACTTGAAAGCCATTCAAGCACCACTCCAAAACCACTCAAAAACCACTCAGGAGGAAACCATGCAGGTACGCCTTACCCAACGTTTGACTCGGGCGGCTGTCGCACTAACCGTGATGGGTCTCGCCGGCTTCTCGGCCCAGGCGGAGACGGTCCGCGTGACTGTGGCTTTCTACAGTGACCAGACAGAGCCATACTTCAAAAAGATGGCCGAAGCCTTTGAGAAGGCGAATCCCGGCAACACCATCAAGATCGAGATGGTCAATTGGGACACCTTGCAGCAGAAACTGCAGACGGATATCTCCGGCGGCACCAACGCCGATCTGGCGATCATCGGCACCCGCTGGCTGCTGGATTTCGTCAAGGATGACATGGCGGAGCCGCTGGACAGCTATATGGATCCAGCTTTCAAAGGCCGCTTCATCGGTACCTTTCTGGCCCCTGGCCAGATCAGTGGCAAGACCTTTGGACTACCGATTGCCGCCTCCGCCCGGGCGCTGTACTACAACAAGGAAACGCTGACCAAGGCGGGTTTCGCGAACGGTCCGAAGACTTGGGATGATGTGGTGGCGGCTTCGAAGAAGATCAAGGCGAGTGGCGGCTATGGCTTTGGTTTGCAGGGCAAGGAAATCGAGACCGATGTGTACTGGTATTACAGTCTCTGGACGAACGGTGGCGATGTGGTGGGCAAGGACGGCAAGGCCGCCTTCGCTTCACCGGCTGGCATCAAGGCAGCTACTCTCTACAAGTCGATGATTGATCAAGGCTTGACGCAGCCGGGCGTGACCAACTACAGCCGTGAAGATGTGCAGAACCTGTTCAAACAGGGCCGTGTCAGCATGGTGATTTCGGCACCGTTCCTGGCCAAGCAGATCAAGAAGGAAGCTCCGACCCTGAAGTATGGCATCGCCCCTGTACCGATGGGGACGACCAATGCGACCTATGCCGTGACCGACTCCATGGTGATGTTCAAGAACTCCAAGGCGAAGAAGACCGCTTGGAAGTTCCTGGATTTCCTGTTCACCAAGGAACCCCGCGTTGCCTTCACCAGCGGCGAAGGTTTCCTGCCGACCACTAAGGAAGAAGCCACCGCACCGCAGTTCGCCGATCCCGATACCAAGGCTTTCGTGGCGCTGCTGCCCACCGCGCGTTTCGCGCCTACGATCACCGGCTGGGAAGACACCGCCAAGGCCGTGAGCGATGCGATGCAGGCAGTCTATCTCGGCAAGGCCAAGCCGGCCGAGGCACTGAAGGCCGCGGCCCGGGAAGCCGACAAGGCTTTGGGCAAGTAAGCGAGCGGCAGCCGCCATCCTTGTGCTGGCGGATGAGCGAATCTATGATCATTTCTGCGCCCCACCGGGTGCTTCGCCCGGTGGGATTGTTGCAACGTCCAAAAAGGTTTGTTGTCATGACGCGGACTGCATTCGGCCGACCCTTGACGCCCTGGCTCCTGATCGTGCCCAGTCTGGCGCTGGCGTTGTTCATCATCGGCTATCCGCTCTACAACATCGTGTTCCAATCCGTACACGAGGTGTCACGGTTCGGCTTGATCCGTGATTTTTGTGGACTGGACAATTTCCGCAAGGTGTTCGCCGATCCCATCTTCATCGCCTCGCTCTGGCGCACGCTATGGTGGACGCTGGGAGTGGTGGGCGGGACCGTGCTGGTATCGGTTCCCGTGGCGCTGATCCTGCATCAGGATTTCTATGGTCGCGGCGTGGCCCGGACCATCGTGATGCTGCCCTGGTCGGTGTCGTTGACGATGACCGCCATCGTTTGGCGCTGGGCCTTCAATGACGAATACGGCATGGTGAACGTGACGCTGCAGAGGCTGGGCGTGATCCATGCCCCGATCCATTGGCTGGCAACGTCCAACTGGGCTTTCCCGGTCGAAATACTGGTGGGCATCCTGGTTTCGGTGCCGTTCACGGTCACCATCTTCCTCGGCGGTCTTTCGTCCGTGCCGGGCGACATCTACGAGGCTGCGCGCATCGACGGTGCCAGTGCCTGGCAACAGTTCCGGAAACTGACGCTCCCCTTGCTGCGTCCGTTCATAAACATGGCCATCGTGCTGAATGTGATCTACGTCTTCAATTCCTTCCCCATCATCTGGGTGATGACCCAGGGCGGGCCGAGCAATTCAACCCACATTCTGGTCACCTACTTGTACGAACGGGGCTTCCGTCTGGGCAAGCCGGGTGAGGCGGCCGCCGTTTCGCTCGTTATGCTGGCGATGCTGATGGGCTTCACCGCGCTCTACCTTCGCATCCAGCCCAAGGAAGGGGAGGGGACCTGATGCGCATCAACGCTCGTAAATTACGTCGCAGTCTGATCTGTTGGCTGGCGCTTTCGCCCCTGGTGGTGATCGTCCTGTTTCCCTTCGCGGTGATGATCCTCACCGCGGTGAAACCCGCCGAAGAGGTGTTCGTCTACCCTGCGCGCTGGCTGCCCAGCACCTTCCGCTGGGCCAATTTCGCCGATATGTGGGATGCCACCAAGTTCGGCGTGGCATTGAAGAACAGCCTTTACGTGAGCATCAGTTCCACCTTGCTGGCGATCTCGGTCAGCATTCCCGCAGCCTACGCCATGGCGCGCTTCCCCTTCAGGGGCAAAGGGCTCTACCGGTCGTTCCTGCTGGTGACCCAGATGTTGTCGCCCATCCTGCTTGTGATCGGCCTGTTCCGCTTGGCGGCGATGATCCACTGGGGCGACGGCAACCTGGTCGACAAGCACATCAGCGTCATCGTGGCCTACGCTGCCTTCAATATCGCCTTCGCGGTGTGGATGCTGTCTTCCTACTTCGCCACCATTCCGCGCGATCTGGAAGAGTCCGCCTGGCTGGAGGGCTGCGGCCGCGCTCGCGCGATCGTGAAAGTGTTTCTGCCACTGGCGGTACCCGCGATGGTGGTCACCGCCATTTTCACGTTCATCAATGCCTGGAACGAGTTCGCCGTGGTCTACACCCTGATCCGCTCGGATGCGAACAAGACCTTGACGGTGCAGATCACTGATCTGGTGGCCGGGCGCTACACGGTGGAATGGCACCAGGTGATGGCGGCCACGGTGCTTGCGACCTTGCCGGTGTCCGTGCTGTTCGCCTGGTTGCAGCGCTACCTGGTCAAGGGCCTGGCCCTGGGCGCCGTCAAATAGACACTACATTGAGAACCGCGAATAACGCGAATGGGCGCTTCGCGCCTGCGCGAATGTAAGCCACCCACAAAGCAGTCCTGTCCTGCTTTCATTGGCGTTCATTCGCGTCATTCGCGGTTTCAACATTGCTGCTTGCCG
>JANYIU010000108.1 GCA_025361955.1 Holophagaceae bacterium | reverse complement strand
GATGGCCTGCATGAGTTCGTCGGGCAGCCACTGCTGAAGAGGCATCACTGCCGCGGGATTGCCCGTGAAGGGACGGTCCGCGAAGGCGTCGATCTGGAAGAGAGGGTAGCGGTTCATGGCTGGGTTCCTGGGATAGTCTACCTCTGCGGGGGCGCGCTGCGGTCGATCTCGACCCAGTTATGGCCAGCCTGGGGCGGCTCGTCTCCAGCCCTCATGTCCGCCTACAGCAGCGATCCTGAGCGAGCCCGCGTTTACGAATCCGAATTTCAACTAGAAGGAATGCCGTAATCAGCGGAAAATCAAGGATTCGCGGAGATGGACATGAAGGATATTTTCGCCGAGCTGACTTGGCGCGGCCTCCTCAACCAAAGCACTGACGACCAGCACCTGGGCGCCTGGCTCATGGAGAAACCGAGGTCGGTCTACATCGGCTTCGATCCCACCGCGGATAGTCTGCACGTGGGGCATCTGCTCCAGGTGATGACGCTGCGGCGCTTCCAGCGGGCGGGCCATCGCCCCATCCCCCTCGTGGGTGGCGCCACGGGCATGATCGGCGATCCCAGCGGCAAGAGCGCCGAGCGTAATCTATTGTCCGTGTCGGTGCTGCGTTCGAACGTCGCCGCCATGGAGAAGCAGCTGGGACGCTTCCTGGATTTCGATTGCGGCCCTACCTCCGCGTTACTGGTGAACAACTATGACTGGATGGGAAAGTTCAGCTACCTGGAGTTCCTGCGGGACGTCGGCAAGCACTTTCCCGTGAATGTCATGCTCGGCAAAGACTCGGTAAAGAGCCGCCTGGAGCGAACCGACAGCGGCCTCAGCTACACCGAGTTCAGCTACATGCTCCTCCAAGCCTACGACTTCGTGCACCTGTTCGACAGCTACGGCTGTGAGCTCCAGGCGGGCGGCAGCGACCAGTGGGGGAATATCACCGCGGGCATCGATCTGGCTCGGCGCATGCGCTCGGTTCAGCTCCACGGCCTCACCTGCCCGCTCCTCACCAAGAGCGATGGCACCAAGATGGGCAAGACTGAGAGCGGTGCCCTCTGGCTGGACCCCGCCAAGACTAGTCCGTACCAGTTCTACCAGTACTGGATCAACCTCGCCGATGCTGATGTGGGCAAGTGCCTGCGCTACCTCACGGATCTCGAGCGCGAGGCCATCGAGGCAATCGAAGCCCAGCACGCGATCGCGCCCGAGAAGCGCGAGGCCCAGAAACGCATGGCCGCCGAGCTGACTCGCCTCGTCCATGGCGAGGAGGGGCTCACCTCCGCGATGCGCGCCACCAGCGTCCTCTTCGGTGCCGAGATCGTGAACCTCAACGACGCTGAGCTGACGGATATTTTCGCCGACGTGCCCAGCAGCGAACTCTCCAGGGACCGGCTCGCGGGTGCAGGGCTTCTGATCATCGAGGCCCTCGTGGAATCGGGCCTGGCCAAGAGCAAGGGCGAGGCCCGGCGTACCCTTGCCCAGGGCGGCGCTTACCTCAACAACCGCCGTGTGGACAACCCGGAGTTAAGGCTGGGGCTCGATGCCTTGGCCAGCGAGACCGTGATGGTGCTGCGATCCGGCAAGAAGAAGTACGCGCTGCTGAGGTTCAGGAGCCAGTGACTACTTATTGTCCAGAGCGAGCCGGTGCCCGGATTGGGCAGGAGCTGGCAGAGCAGGATCGCCGCTACGCTGCTCGGATAGGGCTGGATGCCGAACATGTGAATCCATTCCAAACCAGTTGGAAACAAGCTCTGGGTCAGATCCAGACATCGTTGGCGGCCGTCAAGGCGCCGCCCGCTTCGCCCGTGTTGACCACACCCCGGGGCTCCACCAGCAGGACACTGCACTCGGCTTCCGCGAAGGGCTTGTGCTCGATCCCCTTCGGAACCACGAACAGCTCGCCCGATTCAAGCACCACCGTCCTGTCCCTGAACGCCATGGACATCCGGCCCGCCAGCACCAGGAAGACCTCGTCGGTCTGGTCGTGTCGGTGCCAGACGAACTCCCCCTGGAGCTTCACCAGCTTGAACTGGTAGTCATTCAGTTCCGCGATCACCTTCGGCGACCACTGGTCGCCGAAACAGGCCAGCTTCTCTTGCAGGTTTATCGCGGCGTTCAGCATGGCCGCCAGTCAACCCAGCGGTTCTTCGAACGCGCACTTGGGACAGAGGATCACCTGGATGGGATCCTTGCCTCGGGGCTTGCGGGTCTTCTCCAGCATGTAGTTGTTCTTGCACTTGGGGCAAGTCCTCGGCACGGGCTTGTCCCAGGCGGTAAAGTCGCACTTGGGATACTTGGTGCAGCCATAGAAGACCTTGCCAAAACGGGTCTTCCGGGGACTCAGGTCACCCCCGCACTTGGGGCAGGGCACGCCCAGGATCTCCTTCTTCACGGTCTTGCACTTGGGATAGTCCACACAGCAGACAAACTCCCCATAGCGGCCATGGCGCTTCACGAAGTTCTTCCCGCAAGTGGGACACTTTTCGTCCAGGGCTACATCCGCAGGCACGGGGATGCCCTTGGGATCCGCCTTCACGATGCCCTTGCAGGTCGGATAATTCGGGCAAGCCCAGAAGGGCCCCCACTGACCCTTGCGCAGCGTCATGGGCGTGGTGCCGCAGAGGGGACACTCGGGGGCGTCCTCGGGCTCATCCAGGGGTTCCAGTTCTTCGGTGTGATCGCAATCGGGATACCTGGAGCAGCCTAGGAAGAGCCCGTTCTTGCCGATGCGCTTGAGCATCTTGGCACCGCACTTCTTGCACTTCTTGTCCGAGGGGATGCCCGCCTTGAGGTTGGCCATCTCCTGCCCGGCGTTCTTCAGCAGCTTCTCGAAAGGCCCGAAAAAGTCCTTCATGGCCTTGAGGAAGGTGATCTCGCCGTTTTCCACGCGGTCCAACTGGGTCTCCATGCCACTCGTGTATTTGGGCTCCATCAGCTCGTGGAAGCCCTGTACCAGCAGGTCCGTGACCACCATGCCGATTTCGGTGGGCTTGAAGCGACCCTCCATTTTCTTTACGTAATCGCGATCCAGGATGGTGGAAATGATGGAGGCGTAGGTAGAAGGTCGGCCAATGCCGTCTTCCTCCAACTCCTTCACCAGGGTGGCCTCATTGAAGCGCGCA
>JANYIU010000075.1 GCA_025361955.1 Holophagaceae bacterium | reverse complement strand
ACCAAAAGGGGAAAGCAGAACCGGGACTTGGTCACCCTGGCTTTACCGCGCTTTGGATCGAAATCTCTTCGACTTCGAGCGCTGATTATGGGAACCCACAGGCGGGCATGCTGGCCTACGTTATCAACGGCGATTCCTTGTGCATGGAGAAATCCAATCTTGCCTGGATGAACGCCATCACCCTTCGTCATCGGACTGCGGCCGTGAAAAATGTCCATGGATTCCGAGGCATCGTTCTGCCGCCAGCATGCAGACGTTGGACCTTTCGGAATCTCAATCAGAAGGGTAGGTGCAACTTGTACGACACCGCCGAAAAAGCGGCCCTTGCTTACGATCGAATCGCACGGGAACGTTATGGCTGTTGGGCTCGGGTTAATTTTCCCCTCCCAGATGATCCCGTTCCGGAAGGTATCTATTTCCCCCCATTTAATGGAAATCTTAGAGCAACGAATGGAAGCCTTCTCCAAGTCGATCCCGATTACCTTTCTGTATTAGGTCGCCATCAATGGCAATCAGAGCCGAATGGCTATTGGGCGAAGATGGGTCGCCGCCTGCAGATCCCCTTGGCGTTTCTGGTTCTCGGCGCGCCCGGTTATGGAGGGGGAAAGCAAAAGGTCCACCACTGGTTTGATGGGAACCCCCGAAATTGCACCTTGGAGAACCTTGCTTGGCGCGGCGCAGGCAGATGTTCCTATCGAGGTGTTGTCTTCCATGGTCAGCGGTGGGTTGCCACAATTACTCGCAGAAGGAGAGTTTATCTGGGTATCTACGCCACGCCCGAAGAAGCAGCACGAGCCTACGACAAGGCCGCCAGAGAGACGCTCGACCCAAGGGCGCGGCTGAACTTCCCGAAGTGAGGATGGGTGGGTGTCCATCTGAGTGCAGTTCGCCGCCAACTCTACATCGAATGATGAGCCATTCGGGTCTGCAACTGGATCCAATTTTATACGGAGACACTACCGAAAACCCCGAACATAATCGGTAGCAGTTATGGTGTGCTAGCATGAAGACCAAAAGCGAGGGTTAGCGCGAAATCCTCAATCAGAAGGTTCCAGGGACCGCTTGGGTTCGACGGTTCTCGATGTACAGGGGAGTTGGCGACTCCGCTGAACGCATTCCTCTTCCAAGAAAGATCCTCAACCGGGTTGAGTGAACACTCAAAGGAGGGCCCCATGGCCGTTAACCTCAAAGGACGCAGCTTCCTCACCCTCATGGACTTCACGCCGCTGGAAGTCCGCTACCTGCTGGATCTCAGCCACGATCTTAAGACAAAGAAACGCCAGGGGGTATTCAACTATCTGCTCAAGGGCAAGAACGTCGTGTTGCTCTTCGAGAAGGCCTCCACGCGCACCCGCTGCGCCTTTGAAGTGGCCGCCCTGGAGGAAGGGGCCCATATCACCTTCTTGGATTCCAACAGTTCCCAGATGGGCAAGAAGGAATCTCTGGAGGACAGCGCCAAGGTCCTGGGCCGCTTCTACGACGGCATTGAGTACCGCGGCTACAAACAGGAAGTGGTGGAGTGTCTGGCCAAGTTCTCCGGCGTGCCCGTCTGGAACGGCCTCACGGATGTGGATCACCCGACCCAAATCCTGGCGGACTTCCTGACCGTCGAAGAGCACTGCAGCAAGCCCCTCAACAAAGTGAAGCTCGTCTTCTGCGGCGATATCCGCAACAACATGAGCTACGCCCTGATGTTTGGCGCGGCCAAGACCGGCATGCACTTCGTCGCCCTCGGCCCCAAAGACCTGAACCCCGATGAGAAGATCCTGGCCCGCGTCCGCGAAGTGGCCAAGGAGACCGGCGCCACCATCGAAGTGAGCGATAACGTCGACCAGGCCGTGAAGGGTGCCGATGTGCTCTACACCGACGTGTGGGCCTCGATGGGTGAAGAGGACCAGATCCCCACTCGGGTGAAGCTGCTCACCCCCTTCAAGATCACCCTGGAGATGATTCAGAAGACCGGCAACCCCGATGTGCTCTTCCTGCACTGCCTGCCCGCCTTCCACGACTTCGAGACCAAGATGGCCAAGGAGCAGAAGGCCCTGGGCTTTGACATCCGCGAAGTCACCGACGAAGTATTCCGCAGCCAGCACTCTGTGGTCTTCGACGAGGCCGAGAACCGCATGCACACGATCAAGGCCATCATGGTGGCTACGCTGTAATTTTCATGCATGCCGCAAAGGGGGTGGGATTCTCGGATCCCGCCCTTTTTCTATTTAGGGATGCGCTCTCAACCGCCCTAGAATCGAGTTTCACCGTCAGTCCCAGGAGCTCCTCGTGTTGAAGCAGAGGCACTTTCTTTCGCTGAGTGACTATTCGTCCTTCGATATCAAGCTGCTGCTAGACACGGCGGACGAGATGAAGAAGCACCCGAAGCCCTTCCGAAAGGCGCTGAAGGGTCAGATCCTGATCATGATCTTCGAGACGCCTTTCCTCCGGACCCGCATCAGCTTCGAGGCGGGGATGAGCCATCTGGGGGGTACCACTCAGGTCCTCGCCAGCGAGGATATCCGCCTGGACTGGGATGAGCCCATCGCCGACACCGCTGCGGTGCTGTCCCGGTACGTGGACGGGATCATGGTGCGGACCCGCCAGCATCAGACGGTGCTTGATCTGGCCGAGTCCGGAACGGTGCCCGTCATCAACGGCCTGACGGACCTGGAGAATCCCTGCCAAGCCCTGGCCGATCTCCAGACCCTTCGAGAGAAATTCGGGCGGCTGGAGGGGCTCAAGCTCACTTACATCGGCGACGGCAACAACATGGCCCACGCCCTTCTCCATGCCACTGCCCGGACGGGGATGGACTGCACGCTCATCATGCCCCGAACCGAGAAATACCAGTGCCTACCCGGGGTCGTCGCGCGCGCTCGGGAGGAACACGAGCAACAGGGCACCCGACTGCACATCACCGACGACCTGAACGCGGCCCGGGGCAGCCACGTGATCTACACGGATACCTGGGTATCCATGGGCCAGGAGGCTGATCGGGTGCAGCGCATCGAGGCCTTCCGCGGCTATTCCGTGACCCAGGAGGTCATGGAATTGGCGGGGTCGAGCGCTGTGTTCATGCACTGCCTGCCTGCGTATCGGGGGTATGAGGTGATGCCGGAAGTCATCGATGGTCCGCAGAGCATCATCTATGACCAGGCTGAAAACCGCATGTGGGCACAAATGGCTGTGCTGTATCACCTGCTGGGCGAAGAATGATCCCTCGAATCGAACTCTCTTCCGAAAGGCCCCAGGTTCGAACCAGGGATCGAAGCGCATGTTTTGTTTTTGCAGCCCGCTTCAATAGGTATTGAGAATAAGACTCATGTAACTTTGCTGCGAGAGCGAGCATCCAAGGGTTGAACCGAACGAAAGACCACTCGGGGATGCTGGTTTGATAGCAGGTTCATCCCGCAACCAACTGCACGATTACAGGTGTTGACACCTATAGGCTTCGTGTGTTCTCAAGGAGAATTTATGGCGAAACAACTGCTGGGAATGGTGATGTTTGCCGCTGCAGGTTCGCTTATGGCCGCACAGCCGTCCTCAACCCCCGCCACGGGGTATCTGGGAAACCTCCCGCAAGTTGCTTTCACCCTCGTCACTGAGGATCATGCTGCGGGTTCGGAAAGCCATGAGGGCAGCTCCCGGTCTGCTGGGCATGAGTCCTCCGATAAGGCTGGAATGGACAAACATAATGACAAGTCCGATTCCAAGAATGACAAGCCTGGTGCCACTGGAGCCAGTTCCAGCGATGACAAGGGCGGAAGCAAGGAAGTGGAAAACGAGAGTGGTGACGATGCGAAGGGTTCCCCCGATAAGTCGGGAACGCATGTGAGCGATACGAAGGGTCACGATGACAGCGGTGTCTTGCCGACGCCTATTCCTTCCTAGGGAAAGGATGAGGAGCCGATTAACGGCTCTGGTTTTGAATCATCGGCGTGACCGGAATCCCTCACTTACGTGACTTGGTTGGGCCTGCGGTTCTGGATTGATTTCGGCTTCACCAAATGAAATGTGGCTCCGCAAGGGGTGACATTTCATTTGGTCGCTGAAGTCTGAATGGACCAATGACATGGCTTTCCAGTGAATTTTTAGTGGGCTCCAAAATGTTTTATAATTGATGATATTGTATAACTTAGTGACATTAAAAAAGCCTGTAAGGCCGGCCATTTTTGGACAGGTAGTTAGGTTTCGATCCGGGGCCAAGGGAGGGCCAAAACCGCCCGTTGGAGGATCGGAAGATGGTCGGAAAGAGATGGATTCTCACGACGGCTTGCGACGCCAAAGTGGCCGTGGAGGAGATCAAAGGAAAGCAGACGCTCAACCAGATTGCGCAAGCCTGTGCGGTGCAGGTGGCGCAATGCCAGAAGGTTCTGCGGGAAGGGGCGCCCATGGTGATGCTTCAGGCTAAGGGCGTGGGCAGGCGATTTGCTTCCCGTTGGGTGCTAAGGTCCCTGGATTTGGATCTGGACGCGGGCGAGCGAGTGGCCCTTCTGGGCCCTTCAGGGTGCGGAAAGACGACCTTCTTGAACCTATTGGGGGGCCTCGATCGCCCCGATGAGGGGACCATTCTCCTGGACGGTGAAGCCCTCCACCAGGC
>JANYIU010000072.1 GCA_025361955.1 Holophagaceae bacterium | reverse complement strand
TTCCGTGCCCAAGACGATTTTGTAACCGAATTCCGCTTGCTTTCCGCCATAGACAACCAACAATCAAGGCACCGTCGGACTCGGGCATTACACGAGTGCGGCACGGAAAATAGCACAACAGATGAAACCTCCAGAGCAATCGAAATTGTCGTTTCGGAAAACGTGTTTGTTCGCAGGTATCGCCACGGTGCTGTACGCAAGCATCTTGGCACAGGAAGCCTCCGGGCAGGGCACTCCGCAGGAAGTTCCATTCCAGCCAATGCCCTCTATGACGGTGAACACGAACAACGCAACGTTCCTCCCGGATTATTCCCAGTTTCCCACTCCACCGGGAGGGTATGGCCCGGTGCCGGCTTCGCCGGGAACAACAACTGATTTCCAAGGACTAACGGACAACAACACCTATTATCCGCCCGACACACACGGAGCAGTCGGAACGAACCATGTTGTCACGATGCTAAACAGTCAGGTTCGCATTTCGACCCGAAGTGGAGCCACAATAACCACAATGTCATTGAGCAGTTTTTGGAGCAGCACAAACATCGGGAGTTTCACACAGGTATTTGATCCACGGATTGCTTATGACCCCTACAACAACCGCTGGATTGCCTCGGCTGCGGTCGAACCTTTCAGCGGCAACGCCGGGATTCTCATCGGTGTCTCACGAACGAGCAGTCCAACGAACACCGGAGATGCGGGATGGAATTTGCGGCGGGTCAAGGCGGACTCGACCAGCACCAAATTCGCCGATTTTCCAATGCTCGGATTCAATAAGGATTGGATTGTGGTCAGTGCCAATATGTTTTCCAATTCCCCCGTCCTTTTCAGCAGGTCGCACTTTTATGTCTTCAACAAAACAAATCTCTATGCTGGAAATTTCACGAGTCCGACACTGTTGGCCGATACAAACAGTTCGGTTGCGTTCTCCGAATTTCCGGCCGTTACCTACGACAACTCGCTTTCAACGCTGCATATCCTGCAAAACGTTAATGGTAATTTTCAGGGCCAAGGGTACATCCGGATGTTAAGTATTACTGGGGCTGTTAATTCCCCGGTGTTGAATAACGCTGGCGGGAATCCGGTTTATCTTGCGGTTAGTGCAACATGGGGTGACCAGCAACCCAACAGTGGAGCGGACTTCGCCCCGCAGTTGGGTCTCTCAACCGTCAAAGTGCAGAACAACGACGCCAGAGTCGGGAATGTCATTTATCGGAACGGCTCTTTGTGGTTCGCCCACACAGTTTTCTTACCGGCAGGCGGGTCTCCAACGCATAGTGCAATCCAATGGTGGCAGGTGAGTCCAACATTCGGGGTGCTTCAGCGGGGACGCATCGAGGACACGAACGGCACAAACTATTATGCTTTCCCAAGCATCGCCGTGAATCGGTTTGACGACGTGCTTATCGGATTCTCCCGCTACTCGTCCAACCAGTATGTGAGTGCCAATTACGCTTTCCAAGCGTTCAACGACCCGGCGAACACAATGCAAACAGAACGTGCATTCAAGGCCGGAGAAGACAGCTACTGGAAACTGCAGAGTGGAACGCCACTCCGCAACCGATGGGGCGATTACAGTGCGACATGGGTTGACCCAGTGAACGACAGTGACTTTTGGACGGTTCAGGAATACAGTGTGCCCCACGTTGGTTCACTCACAAACTTATCCGGACGCTGGGCGGTATGGTGGGGCAATGTAACTGTGGCTGTCCCACCGAACGATAACTTTGCCTCGGTGAGAACCATCAGCGGTTCACAAGGAACCACCAACGGAACAAACATCAGGGCCACAAAGCAAACTGGCGAGCCAAACCACGCCGGTAACACTGGCGGTGCGTCCGTCTGGTATAACTGGACGGCCCCGGCGAGCGGCAGTGTTACCATTGATACGATTGGAAGCACATTCGATACGCTCTTGGCGGTTTACACCGGCTCGTCCGTCGGGAGTCTCACAACGGTTGCCAGTGACAACGGTTCCGCTGGAAACGGAGCGAGTCGTGTGACTTTCACGGCTACAAGCGGGACAACTTATCGAATCGCAGTAGATGGGTATAACGGGGACATGGGTAATCTTGTTCTCAACTGGGTGCAACCAACCACCCCCATATTCGTTTTGCAGCCGCAGAGCCAAACTGTTTATCAGGGAAGTAGCGTCACGTTCAGTTCCTCGGCAATCGGCACGCCAAACCCTTCCTATCAATGGCGGTTCAACAATGCGAATATCGGCGGGGCTACCGGTTCCAGCTACACGATAAACCCTGTCAACACGAATAACGCTGGAAACTACACCGTGGTTGCAAGCAACACGTCAGGCTCGGTCACAAGTGTAGTGGCGGTTTTGACCGTGGCAACGAGTCAGGCGACGCTGAGCGGTTCGACCGTCACCAACAACACGTTCAAGTTCACCATTGGTCAGGTGAGCGGCTTGAACTACATCGTTCAGGCGAATACGAATCTTAGCACTACCAACTGGGTTTCCATCGTCACGAATACTGCACCGTTCACAATCACGGATACGGCGTTCACGAATAATCCGCAGCGGTTCTACCGTGCCATCTACAAGCCGTGAAAGGAATTCTGATAGTTGTCATTGCCTTGTTCGCCTGTGCTCTCACAGCACAGGCACAAAGCACGTTCCAATTCCAAGCAACGCTCACGGGAGCAAATGAAGTGCCGCCCAATAGTGACCCGACTGTCGCAATAGGCACTTTTTCCCTCACGGAAAATTCGCTGAGTTTCTTTGTTAATGTGCCAGCGGTTTATTTCCTGTCGGCAAATGCTTACATTCAAGGTCCAACATCGCCGTGGTCCAACGGACCGGTGCTCTTTGATTTGGGCGGGCCGGTGTTTCAGGGGGGAAGTCCAGACTTCGGCGTTCCTCCGGCCTACATCTTTTTCAGCCCGTTTAATGGCACATTTGGGGCAGGCCCATTTGCACTCACTCAGCAACAGTTACAGGATTTAGAGAGCGGTCTTTACTACGCAAATGTCACTTCGTACGCATCGACCAAGGGCCAAGTGCGGGGTCAGATTCTCTTTCAAACAGCCGGAAGGTTTCAGTTCAATTCGACGCTCAGCGGAACAAATGAATCTATGCCGAATAGTAGTCCGTACATCGGCTCTGGTCGGTTCAGTTTGGACGGTAGCTTTCTGAGTTACGCCGTCCGAATGGAATCGCCCTACTTTCTACCCACAAGGGCGGTCCTTTATGGCCCAGCCCAAACGGGAGGAAGCGGAGCGTTGACCTTCGACTTAGGCAATTACAATCTGAGTTCAAATCCCCCAGCAGTGACCTATGCTGGGGGGCTTTTCCTCACAGTCCCGCAAGTCAGGGCACTGGTGTCCGGGTTGTGGTATGTCAATTTGTGTTCATCAAACTATCCTGATGGCGAAATTCGAGGGCCAATCGTTCTCCAATCGGGGGCAACATTGAGCACTCCAGTTGTGACGAAAGACTCATTTCAGGTCATCGTGTCAGAAGTCGGCAACTTGAGTTATGTAGTTCAGGCAAGCACGAATCTTGCCTCCTCTGATTGGATTCCCCTGCTGACGAACGTTGCCCCATTTGCCTTTACGGATTCAGAGTTCACGAATCACCCTGGTAGATTCTATCGTGCCGTATATAGTCCCTGAAAATTTTCGGGTGTCGGTTCGCTGATTCTTCTCCCCCCACCCTCCTTGGCGAACAGGCGCAAGTGTAGAGTAGGCCGGAACCGAATAGTGAGGTTAAACCAACCGTAGTTGTTAGTTCTCATTTCGGTTCCGACCCCTCATCAAACCGGACGAACGGATTTCCCGTATCCGGCTTTCCGGGTCGCTTCATCGCAAGCATTCGGTGTCCACAGCTATCGCCACGCAGCGCGTAGTGGCAATGGCCAGAGTCCGTAGCGGCCATGCAGCAAGGAATCCGGATAATCTGTCCAGAGTGCTCGCGTGCATTGGTGTTTGCGCCATAGCCACCGTCGCATGCGGTCATTCGTCCACCAACGCAGTTTGCCAAACACCCCCGTGCTGTGCAGGCGGTGGAAATATCCACTCCACCCCCGCACACTGCGGTTGAGTTCGGTCACGACGTCAGCGGTGCGCCGATGCTTTGTCCAGTGATTAAGGTGCCCTCGGACCATCTCGCGGAGTGGCCGCTGACCTCCATTGCTCTTGGGAATGTAAACCCGCCGCACCGGCTTGGGCCGATACGTCTTGGTCTGCAACTCCTGCTGCAACTGAGTCAGCCAGCGGTCGCGAGTTTCCGGTGTCGCCGTGATGGATTTGGTGGACTGTCCATCGACCCCCGGCGCACCGCCGTTGGCCACTACCAGTTGAAGCGCGTGCTCCAGCAGGTCGCGGCGTGTGAGTTCACTGTAGAGGCTCCAGAACCGATAGCTCGGCTCGGCCTTGGCTTTGCGATAGAGTGCGCGTTGGAGTTTCCGAAGCTTTTCCGGGGTTGTTATCTCTTGCGAGCCATCTCCCGCTCCTTTACTCCGCGGCAACGCGTGCGAACAAGCAGCGTCCCTTGCGACTTGCCGAAGCGGGCGGCGGTACTCCGGGCTCATCGCCCAGAGGTCCGCCCAGTTCGGGTCGTCGGTACTACGGACGCCTCCGACTTCGGAGCCGACCGCTGCCGCCTCACCGGGCTTGCCGGCTTGTGCGTCAGGTTGAGCTTTGGATTGTTCCTGGCTCACCGGTTCCGATCTCCCCGCTTTATCTGTGGTTGGCCTTCCCGACGTGCCTGCCACGCAAACCCCGCCGGAGGTGAGAGCGGCTGACGATTATCCGCGCTCCCAGCATCGGCCTTCGCCCGACTGACAGGGGTTCGGCGTCTCCGGTTGTATAGTGTGTCGAGGCTCATTAGCTGTGGTTCATCTTCATTCAGGCCCATCGGTTCTATGCCCGGACTGCTGACTCCCCTCGCTGCCTTACGGCGCGACAGGCACCGGGCCGTTCCGTCGTGAACCGTCCAATTCGACGGGTGGGACTCTCACCCACGAACGCAACCACCTTCACGGGCTGCTGCGTCAGTCCCAACTATTGACACCAGTGCGCCATGATGAGAGAGTGGGCCATGCCTAGACCTTTGCGCATTGAATATAGCGGCGCGATTTATCATGTGATGAATCGGGGTGACCGTCGTGGAAAGATTTTCAAGAACGATAATGACCGGCGGCTGTTCGTGTCCACTTTGGAGGAGGTCTGCGGGAAAGCGCAATGGCAGGTGCATGCCTGGTGCTTGATGAGCAACCACTTTCATTTGGTGGTCGAAACCCCGCACCCCAATCTGGTCGCCGGGATGAAGTGGCTGCTGGGCATT
>JANYIU010000071.1 GCA_025361955.1 Holophagaceae bacterium | reverse complement strand
GATAGCATCCGCCTCTATGCCTACGGCCAGCTCGAAATGGTGGTCGACGCTTATACCCGCCGCGTCTTCGAGCACCTGGGCTGGGTAGGCGCGCCCAGCCCTTATGAGGTACTGAAGCGGCTTTGCCTCGAGAACCTTCCCGAGGACCCGCTGCTCTACCAGGAATTCCACGCCCTCCTCGTCGAGCATGCAAAACGGGCGCGGGGGTGTAAGCCAGAGGATTGGCGAAAACCCATCGCGGTTTAGGTAGTCCAAACAGAGCAGTGGCAGCAGCATACCAAGTTGCGATCAACAAGATAGAACGAAGACACAAAAAAAAGCAAAAATGGCGTAAAGTTGCACCCGAAAGACGGGAAGCATGCGCTGCTTCGGGGGATCGATGCGTTGACCCAGCCTCGTCTTAGCGTCTTTCATGGAAACTTAGCGCTTGCGGTTTCTGTGAATCTTTTTCTTTGTGTCTTCATGTCCTTGTGGTGAGTTCCCAATTTTAGCAAGCGAAAGGGTAGCAGCGGCGCCAGTAACCCGGAACGGCGTGCCAGCGACCATGGGGACCCGCCACTAGCCACTAATACCTTGCTTCAAAGAGATGATCACCTTCGCGTCGCCGCCATCCGCGGAGGCCTTAGCCCGAGTCTCCCGTTTGGCCTGATCGGAGGCCAGCCGGATCTGGTCCATGACATCCACGGCCACCTGATAGGGGACTTCCCCGTCGATCTTGAGGAAGACCTTACGCAGGCCCGGGATCTGCCGCAGCAAGACAGGGGTCAGTTGGCCGGAGATCTCGGGCAGCTTCAGGGGCGTGCTCTGGAGCAGGTATTGGTAGCCGTTTTCGGACCGGAGCACCGAAATCACCACGGGCTGGTTCGCCGGGTCATTCGCCGGTGGATTGGGCGTGGTAACCGTCCTTGGCACCGACACGGGCAGCACCTTGGAAAGGCTGGGCACCATCACGATGAATACGATCAGGAGCACCAGCACGATATCGATGAGCGGGGTAACGTTGATTTCCGATTTGGCTTTGTGTTTGCGGCCGCCGACGTCCATCAGTCGCCTCGCTTGTCTTCGCTGGTGATGATGGAGGCCTCGCTGGCGCCCCCTTCCCGGCAAACCTGCAAGAGCTCATTCACATACTTGAAGGGCAAATCCGCGTCGGCCTTCACGAAGACGCGCTTGTCGTTGAGGTCCTGCACGGAATGGGCGATGAAGGTTCGCAACTGGTTCCGGCTGGCAGGTTCGCTCAGATTGAACGACTGGGTGTTGCCACTGGCATCCCTGGCCGCCACATCATCCACCATCACCTTGGCCGGTCCCGTCACCTTGCCCGTCAGCGGATCGCGCACTGCGGGGTACATGAGGTTCAGAAGCTTCACCCCAGGCTCATTCTCCGGCTTGAGGCTGTGCTTGGAGAGCGGCAGCCGCACCGCGTTGTTCACCGCGGGCGTGATCACAATGAAGATGATCAGCAGCACCAGCACGATGTCCACGAGGGGGGTGACGTTGATATCCGCCCTCACGCGATTGGCACTGTCGCCGGTAGCCATGGGCTCAGCCCTGACTCTCGCGGCGGATGAACTCGTCGATCATCTGGGAGGCGGCGTTGTTGATGCTGGTGACCACTTGGTCCTGCTTGGTGGTGTAGAAGTTGTAGATCCAGACTGCCGGAATGGCGCAGATCAGGCCCAGCGCCGTGGTGCCGAGGGCCTCGCCGATGGAACCGGCCAAGGCATTGATATCTCCGGCGCCCTTCATTTTGAGGTCGGAGAACACCTTAATGATGCCGACCACGGTGCCGAGCAGCCCGATGAAGGGGGCCAGCGCCCCGATGGTGGCCAGACTGAGCATGCCCTTCTTGAGCATCTCGGTGACCTCGGAGATGCCTCGCGCGATGGCCCTTTCCACGGGTTGGATCACATCGTGCCCTGCATGGAGCAGCCGGAGTTGTTTTTCGTATTGGTAGATATCCAGCCCATGCTTCAGCACGAGCGCCACATGGCTCTTGCCATGGGCGGCAGCGGCGTTCTTGGCCGCGTCGAAATCACCCTTTCGCAAGGTTTCCATGAAGAGCTTCAGAAACTTTTGGGAGGCTGCATGGCTCTGCAGATACATCACGCCCCGCTCGATGGCGATGTAGATCTGGAGCATGAGAAGAAGCACCAAGAGGATCATCACCCCCTGGTTGAACAGTGAGGCCTGCTGCCAGATGGCGAATGGATTGAAGGCATCTGAAGGAGCTTCGGCAAGGGCAAATGGAAGGCTGGTAGACAGATTCATGAGAATTCCTTGTCGAGAGAAAACCAGGATGGATAGCTCACCTGAGCTGCCATTTGAATTTCAGGGGCCAGGTCCCAATGACGGGAACTCCGTTTTCCTTGACGGGTTCAAACCGCCATTTCATGGCCGAGGCTTCCGAAGCGGAACGAAGTTGCATGGGCCCTTCGATGGCATGGGCAGCTATCGGAACGCCATCCACACCCACCGTGATTTCAACCAAAACGGTTCCCTGGATACCAGCCATTTTCGCCATAGGCGGATAGGGTGGGTCAGGGGGCCGATATTTCTCTTTCACCGGGCTGTACTCGTAATGCATCACAACCGATCCCTGCCCTGAGGTTGAGCTGCCCGTCCCTTCGCCCGTACCTCCGGTACCCGGACCCAAGCCGCTGCCAGTTCCTGTTCCCGTGCCAGAAGATCCACCCGCTGGCGGCGCGGGGAAAGCTGTCCCGGAAAGATCCTGGGTGGGTAGTTCAGTGGGCTGTTGCTCGGGTACCAGATCTGTATGGGTGGGTAGCGATGGGGGTGGCGCATTGGGCTTTATGATGGCTCCCACGGGCGGGCCCCCCGGTGCGGGTGCCGGTGCGGGTGCCGGTGCCGGCGCGGGTGTCGGCGGCTGGGGGGCCTCCCCTTCGCTGGTATCCAATAGGTCCACCGCAACGCTCTTCGGAATCGCTGTCAAGAGCGTCTTGGAATGCTGGACGACCTGCCAGCCGATGCAACCCAGCACGAGATACCCCAGGAGGGTCATGGGGACGGCGATCAGGGGATTGGCGCCGCGGACTTGCTTGTTGCCCATGGCCAGCCGCGGGCGGTACACCAGATCCTCGAGGGACTCGGGGTCCCTTTCGCCATCAGGCCTCCGTGTGTCCCTGCGCATGCGGCTCCAGCTTCCAGGTAGGACGATCGTCCAGACTCGCACGGCGATTCGGTTATATCCAGCAATCGAGAAGGGTCCAGTGCGGGCTTGGGGGTTAAGATGATACGAACCAGGAAGGTCGTCAAGGCAATAGCCCTCGCTGGAATCCAAGCCTGCCGCTGAACTGCGGGATCCTTCCACTCCAGGCATTTTTCGTCAAAAAAACACGCGCTGCTGCACTCACAGAAAAACCATGCCCCTATCCCAACTCAGCTGTTTCACTCAAGCATCTCCAGAACACGCTCCCAGCAGGGATCCCAGCCGAGCGGGCCACTTCCACACGGCCCACGGCACGGTGCAGACGCCGGCCTTCATGCCCGTGGGAACTCAGGGCACCGTGAAGAGCGTGACACCGAAGCAGCTCGTGGAGATCGGTCCCCAGATGATCCTCGGCAACACCTACCATCTGGGCCTGCGGCCTGGGGATGAGCTGGTCCGAAGACTCGGCGGATTGCACAAGTTCATGGATTGGAAGGGGCCGATCCTCACGGATTCCGGGGGCTTCCAGGTGTTCTCCCTGGCGGGGCTGCGCCGGATCACTGAGGAGGGCGTAACCTTCCAGGACCACATCGACGGCTCCAGCCACTTCCTTTCGCCCGAGCGGAGCATGGAGATCCAGCGGAACCTGGGCTCGGATGTGGTGATGGCTCTGGATGAGTGCCCTCCGGGTCGATTAGAGCGGGACAAACTGGAGCTTTCCATCGCCCGCACCACCCGCTGGCTCAAGCGCTGCCGGGATTTTCCGCTGGATCCTCACCAGGGGCTCTTTGCCATCATCCAAGGGGGCACCCATCTGGACCTCCGCCGGAACCACCTGGAACAGATCCTGGAGATCGATCGGGGCATTCCCTTCCAAGGGTTCGCAGTGGGAGGGCTGAGTGTGGGCGAACCCAAGGAAGAGATGAACGCCACGCTCATGGCTTTCGTGCGGGAACTTCCCTCTGACCGGCCTCGTTATCTGATGGGAGTGGGCACCCCCGAGGATTTGATCTATGGCATCGAGCAGGGGGTGGACCTCTTCGATTGCGTCCTGCCTACCCGGGAAGCCCGACATGGACGTTTGCTCACCAGTCGGGGCAGGCTGAACATCAAGAACGCCCGTCACCGGGAGTCCGCCGAACCCGTGGATCCGGATTGCAGTTGTTACACCTGCACGACTTTCACTCGTGCCTACCTCCACCATCTGTTCCGGGTGGGAGAGCTGCTGGCATTGACGCTCAACAGTATCCACAACCTGAGCTACACTGTTGGGCTGACCCGCGCCGCACGGCAAGCCCTGCTTGAAGACCGGTTTCCGGACTTCGCGCGCCGGATGCGGAATAACTGGAACACCGAGGAGCCATAAATGAACTTCGCACTGATCCAACTAGCTGGCGGAAGCCAACTGGTTCCCCAACTCCTGCTTTTCGCGGGCATGGGCCTGCTGTTCTACTTCCTGTTGATCCGCCCCCAGAGCAAGGCCCGGAAAGCGATGGAAGATCGCCTCTCCAAGCTCAAGGCGGGGGACGAGGTGCTTCTGTCCTCAGGCTTCTACGCCACCATCGACCGGGTTGAGGAAAAGAATCTCTACCTGAAGCTCGGCAACTCGGTCGTCAAGGCTCGCCGAAACGCTGTGGTGGCACTGGCTTCCGAGCCCGCCCCCGAACAGAAGAATTGAACTTCCGTCCACTTTACTAACCAAGGGCGGGGCTAGGCCCCGCTCTTCCTACGTTGGAGCCTCGAGTGAGCAAGCGGAGTCTCTGGCGCCTGATCGCGACCTTACTGATCTGCGGCGTCTGTGCCTATTTCTTCGTTCCCCTGTCGAAGGTCCGGTTGGGCCTGGATCTCAAGGGCGGCGTCCACTTCGAACTAGAAGTCCAGGTCCAGGAAGCCCTGGAAGCCGATCTGCGGGATACCCGTGACCGCGTCCAGGGTCAACTGGCGGAAAAGGGCTTCCCTGCCGCAGCAGTGAGCGTGGAAGGCTCTGCCGTGAAGATCGACGGCATACCTGCGGACCAGAAATCCAGTGTCGACAAGATCCTTGAGACCTACAGCGGGAATTACGACACGGCGTTCGACGGGAAGATCTTCCGCATCACCCAGAAGGACTCCTATCAGAAGTATCTGAAGACGGACGCCAGCAAGCGGGCCCTTCAGATCATCGAGAGCCGCATCAACCAGTTCGGTGTAGCAGAACCCGAGATCACGGCCACTGGGTCCGAAGGTAATCGCATCGTCGTGGAACTGCCGGGCGTCGGCGAGGCCGAACGCGAGCGCATCAAGAACCTGCTGGCCACCCCAGGCCGTTTGGAGCAGCGGATCAAGGCGAAAATGGATCCGTCCGGCTACCAGGGGTTCAAGACTCGAGAGGAGGCCCTGGCGGCTTTGGGCGGACAATTGCCGCCCAACACTGAGCTTTTGCCTGAGCTTGAATCCGAGCGGGATCTCCGCAGGGCGGGAGCCGTCGTCGCCGCGCGTGGCAAGGCCGAAGAAAAGATCAAGGCCTGGCATCTGGTGGAGAATAAAGTCTATGTGGACGGGGCTGATATCACGAATTCCAACCCCTCTGTGGACCCCAACACCGACCGCCAGGAGATCCACTACACGCTAAACAAGAAGGGCGCTGACGACTTCTACAATCTTTCCGTCATCGGCTCTCAAGAGAACCGCCTCATCGCCATCGTGCTCGATCGCAAGATCGTGAGTGTATTGAGTGTCCGGGAACCCATTCCCGGCGGGTCCGTAAGAATCACTGGCTCCTTCACGAAGGAGGAAACCGAAGACTTCTCCCTGAAGCTCAAGAGCGGTGCCCTCCGGGCCTCCATGAAGTTTTTGGAAGAGCGGGCCATGGGCCCGAGCCTCGGTGCCGACTCCATCTCTGCGGGTGTCCGGGCGTCCCTCATTGGTTTCGGGGTCGTCATCGCCTTCATGCTCTTCTTCTACCGCTGGTCTGGGCTGAACGCCCTCATTGCGCTGTCGGTGAATCTCATCGTGATGCTTGGGCTCATGGGCAGCTTCCATGCGGTCATCACTCTGCCTGGCATTGCGGGTTTCGCCCTCACCATCGGCATGGCCGTGGATGCCAATATCCTGATCTATGAGCGGATCAAGGAGGAGATGCGCAACGGCAAGAGCGTCGCGGGGGCCATCCAGGCGGGCTTCGACCGGGTGTTCTGGACCATCGTGGATAGTCACGTAACCCAGCTCTTCAGCGCCCTGCTCCTCTTCATCTTCGGCACCGGCCCGGTCAAGGGCTTTGCCGTCACTTTGACCGTGGGCATCGTCGCCTCGCTCTTCACCAGCATCTACATCAGTCACTTCATCTTCGACTGGGTGCTGGAGCGCCATCCAGACATCCAGACCCTCAGCGTGGGGAAACATTCCTTCTTCGAACACTCCAAGTTCGATTTCATGCGCTGGAAGGGGCTGGCCCTGGCCATTTCCTGGAGCATCATCGTGGTCTGCATCCTGGCCGCGCAGCCCTGGAAGGGTTCCAAGAGCCACGTGAAGCTGGGCATGCAGTTCGTGGGCGGCATCGATATGAACGTCCGCTTCAAGGGCGATATCGCCCAGGATCAGGTCCGGGCGGCCCTGGCCAAG
>JANYIU010000302.1 GCA_025361955.1 Holophagaceae bacterium | reverse complement strand
CGTCATCGCAGCCCTGCTGCGAGCGCATTCCGGAAGGCACTCGCGTTATCGCCGCCTCCAGCTACAACTATGCGGCCGTGGTGGAAACCCTGATCGACAAGCGTGCCGCGGGCATCAAGGGCGGCGAGAACCTGCCGCTGCAGTTCTCGAACGGCGGCTTCCACTTCGAGTTCAATCCTAAGATGGATCCCAAGGTGCTCACCCCCGCCATCCGGAAGGCCGTCGACAAGGCCAAGGCTGATCTGACCTCCGGCAAGCTCAAGCTGGATTGGAAGAGCATCAAACTGTAGTTCCCTTTAAGGCTCCCGCTGTGGGCTCGGCGTGTCTGGGTCCCCAGCGGGAGGTTTTTTCGATCAGGATCACGCATGACGTCCCTTGAGCCCATCTCTGAACTCAGGCTGGAAGGCATCACCAAGCGCTTTCCGGGCGTCCTGGCCTGCGATGGCATCTCCCTGCAGGTGCGCCGGGGAGAAGTTCTGGCCCTGGTGGGGGAGAACGGCGCCGGCAAGACCACCCTCATGAACATCATCATGGGCCTCTACCGGCCCGACTCCGGCACCATCTTCGTGAATGGCGAACCGGCTCAGTTCCGCGCACCCGGGGATGCCTATGCCCGCGGCATCGGCATGGTGCATCAACATTTCATGCTCGTGCCCAACATGACCGTGGCCGAAAACCTGGCCCTGGGCCTCAAGCAGCTTCATCACTTCATGCGCCTGGACATCAAGGGTGCGGCCCAGCGGATCCGGGAAGTCTCCGAACGCTATGAGCTGCCCGTGAATCCCGACGCCTACATCTGGCAGCTCTCCGTGGGTGAGCAGCAGCGCGTGGAGCTGGTGAAGACCCTCTGTCTGGGGGCCCGGCTGCTCATCCTCGACGAGCCCACGTCGGCCCTCACGCCGCAGGAGACGGACGACCTCATCGAGCGCCTGCAGCGCATGGCCTCTGAGCTCGCCATCATCTTCATCAGCCACAAACTCAACGAGGTGAAGGCCCTCTCGGACCGGGTGTCCATCCTGCGTCATGGGGCGGTGGTCTTCAACGGCCAGACCGCGAACCACGAGCCCTCGGAGCTGGCCGCCCTCATGACGGGGCACGATGTGACCTTGCCCCGCAACGAAGGCAGTGGCCTCCAGGGCCAACCCCTCCTTTCCGTGAAGAACCTCTGCGTGCGTGGGGATCGGGGCAACCTGGTCCTCGATGGCCTGAACCTGGAACTCCGGGCCGGGGAGATCCTCGGCGTGGCGGGTGTATCCGGCAACGGCCAACGGGAATTCGCCGACGCCCTGGCGGGCCTGCGTCCGGTGGAATCCGGCGAGATTCTCTTCGAGGGCGGGAACCTGGCCAACCGCTCCCCCCGCCAAATCATTGATGCAGGCATGGGTTATGTTCCCGAGGATCGGCAGACCGAGGGCATCGTCCCCTCCTTCTCCGTGAAGGACAACCTCATCCTCAAGGACTTCGCCGCCAAGAAGTTCAGCCGCATATCCTTCCTCAGGCGTGGCGTGATCGACCATAACGCCGAGCAGCTGAAAGGGCGTTTTGACATCCGCTGTCCCTCCACCAGCACCGCCACGGGCGCCCTATCCGGTGGGAACATCCAGAAGGTCATCCTGGCCCGGGAGATTGCCCGGGGGCCCAAGGCCCTGGTGGCCGTCTACCCCACCCGGGGCATCGACATGGGCGCCCAGGAGTTCATCCATTCCCAGCTGCTGGACCGCCGCCGGGAAGGCATCGGCATCGTGCTCATTTCCGAGGAACTGGAAGAGGTCATGAACCTTTCGGATCGCATCGCCGTGATCTACAAGGGAAAGATCCTGAAGATCCTGCCGTCCGTGGAAGCGACCCGGGAGCGGCTGGGCATCCTCATGGCGGGGTTGACGGACACCGAGGCGCCGCCTGCGGCTGCGGCGTCCTCCCTTCCCGCGGCCGGAGCAGCCCATGAATAAGCAGAAGGTCGTCTACAGCGGGGTCGTCATCTTGGCGGTCGCCCTCATCGCCGCGCTGCTGGTGGCCCTGGTGCTCTACGCCATCGGCGCCAGTCCCCTCGCCACCTACAAGACCATCCTCACCGGCCCCCTCTCCGACATGTTCGGAGTGACGGAAGTGCTGGTGCGTTCCGTGCCCCTGCTCCTGGTGGGCCTGGGCATTGCCATCTCCTTCCGGAGCGGGATCCTCAACATTGGCGCCGAAGGCCAGATCCAGATGGGGGTCCTCGCCTCCACGGCCGTGGCCCTGGCCCTGCCGGGTCTGCCCAAGGGCATCCTCCTGCCCCTGGCGCTCATGGCCGGCGCCCTGGGCGGTGCCCTGTGGGGTGGCATCGCGGGCTGGCTCCGCGCCCGACTCCAGGTAAATGAGATCCTCAGCACGGTGATGCTCAACTACATCGCCGCGCAGGTGCACACCTTCCTGCTGCGTGGTCCCATGCTGGACCCCAACGAACTGGAAACAGGCTCCGGCACACCGCAATCCATGCGCCTGCCCGAAGCGGCCTTCCTGGATCAGATCGTGCCGGGCACCCGCCTGCACACGGGGCTCATCCTCGCCCTGGTGGCGGCAGTGCTGGTCTGGATCCTGCTCTGGAAGACCACCCTCGGCTACCGCATGCGGGCCGCCGGGGCGGGTGCCAAGGCCGCCCGCTACGCGGGCATTCCCGTGGAGCGGTACCTCATCGTCGCCATGCTCCTGGCGGGTGGCTTCGCGGGTCTGGCCGGGGCCGTGGAGGTGACGGGTGTCCATCACCGCGCCATTGAAGGCATCTCTTCAGGCTATGGTTTCGCCGGCATCGTCGTGGCCCTCTTCGGCATGCTGCATCCTGGGGGCATTGTCCCTTCATCCATCTTTTTTGGCATCCTGCTCATCGGGGCGGACATGACCCAGCGCTCCGCGGGCGTGCCCGCGAACATGGTGCTGGTGCTGCAAGGCGTGATCATCCTCTCCATCGTTTCCGCCCAGAGCTTCCTGCGGAATCCCTATGCCCAGGAACGGCTGTTGCGGTGGCTGGAGGGCCTCGTGCCCGCTGCGCTCAGGCCGAAGAAAGGAGGCCAGCCTTGAGCGCCGGCGTCATGCTCTTCAACGTCCTCAGTTTGGCTGTGCCCTTTTCCGTGGCCATCCTCATCGCCGCGCTGGGGGAGAATTTCAACCAGCGCGCCGGGGTCTTCAACCTCGGATGCGATGGGATCATGTGCATGGGGGCCTTCGTGGGTTTCATGCTGCCCTACTCGCTGAAAGCCAGCGCCCTGGCGCCCTATGGCAATCTGCTG
>JANYIU010000294.1 GCA_025361955.1 Holophagaceae bacterium | reverse complement strand
CGGGTCGGAAGCCAATATTCTCATCGCTATGATGGCCAAGCTGCGGAGCTGCGATTACAGGGTTGAAGTGGTGTACATCCACGCTCCGATTGAAGAATGTGTCCGACGCCAGGAGGTGCGCGGGGACGACAACCTTTCGGCCTACTACACGGAAGGCTTCCACCAGGCCTGGGTGCTGGGTCTCCCTGCATGGTAGGGCGCAGACGAAGCCCCATGGCGTCGGACACATTCTTCAATCGGAGCGTGGATGTACACCACTTCAACCCTGTAATCGCAGCTCCGCAGCTTGGCCATCATAGCGATGAGAATATTGGCTTCCGACCCGATCACTTCGATCACCAGATTGAAGCCGTTTTCGACCCCGACCACGAAAAGCCTGCGTCCGATGGCATCCAGTTCAGCCAGGTAGGGACCGGAGAAGCGAGGTTCGGCGGAGCCCGCCAGCGCGACAAAGAGGTCCGCTGAATCCAGATGAAGGTAGCCCTTGCCGTAATTTTCCCTCCGCGTGGTGGTTTTCCCCGAACACAATGGACCCAAGAGGATGGCCGCCTTCCGGTCCCGGTCCAAGGGCGCGAAGCGTTCCAGGTGGCGCGCCAGGATCCCAGCGCGATCGACGGCCCCCAGGTCTGCCGGATAATAGTGCTCTCGACCCTTGGAACAGGACGTCAAGGATCCCGAAAGCGACCCTGATTCCGTGGCGGACATCCGCCTGGCTGCAACCAGATCGGCCAAGAAAGCGTTGAGAATGCCAATAATCAATTCAGGATCCAGATCCAGGCGATTCACCAGGAACTGCATTCGCCATTGGGATCGTTCCGCATAGGCCGAAGGAATGCGAGGCAGGCAGGAGTGGAACTGCGCAATCTCCTGCTGGCGCGAAGCTGTTTCCGCTGGCCCCTCCAGGCCAGGACGGATGAGCCTGGTGTAGCGATTGTTCTCGGACAGGACTGCCTCCACCACCGTGGAGGCTGCCCCTGAAAGCTCAGCCACCCTGGAGATCTGAGCCTCGGTCGGAAGGTATTCTCGCATCGCGTCCCCTGTGTTCCTGGTTCATCGTCCGTCCCACCACAGGACATTTACTGTCACCTGGTGGGGGCCAGGGTGGATTGTCTGCCGGGCGCTGAGGATCATCTCCCACCCATCCTGGCTACTCTGGATGAACAAGGATCCCACCATGCGACTGGAACCGCGCCCGACTGCAACCAACGGCCCTGATGCTCCTTCTCCCCAGGCTCGACCGGAACCGACGCCCTGCTATGGCGAAGCCATGAGCAAAGCCCTGGTCTATGCCGCCGAAGCCTTTCGGCAGAAGACGCGCAAGAGCACGGACATCCCCTATCTCACGCACCTGCTCGCCGTGGCTGCCCTCGTGGGCGAGCACGGGGGAACTGAGGAGCAGATGATCGCGGCCTTGCTCCACGACGTCCTGGAGGATGTGGAGGATGCCACCCGTGAGGATCTGGCGGTCCGCTTTGGAGAGCCCGTCACAAGGATGGTGGAAGCCTTGAGTGATGCCACCGGGCACCCCAAGCCTGCCTGGATGGAGCGCAAGACCCGCTATCTCGCCCATCTAGCCCATGAGGATCCCGCCGTGAAGTTGGTCTCCGCTGCGGACAAGTTCCACAACCTGACGAGCCTGCTGAGGGACTTGAAACACCATGGCGAGGCCGTCTGGGACCGATTCAACGCAGGACGCGAGGACCAGATCTGGTACTACAAGCGGGTCGTGGAAGCCCTTGGAACCGGCTGGGAAACGCCTCTCCTGGCTGAGCTGCGAGAGCAGGTGGCAAGCCTTGAACAGGGTTTTTCGGCCCGCTAGATTTCGGGCCATTCGTATTTGCATCCGCATGGCCACCAGCAGCACAGTCTGGCCTATACCAGACTCCCCGCCAGCAGTTCCTCGACCAGGGCTGGAACGCATTCGGTGGCGTTGCCGGTTCTCCGGTCGAAGAACCCCGAGCTCACTCCGGTCGCCTCCTTGTTGATTTCGATCGTATAGGCGAAGGGGCTGACTTGTTCGATGAACCCGGCGGCCGGGTAGACCACTCCGGAAGTGCCGATGGCAGCAAACAGCCAGCAGCCCGACAGGGCCTCCTGGATCGGCCCGAGCCCCAACGGCATCTCCCCGAACCAGACGATGTGAGGGCGCAGCGACTTCCAGGTGCCGCCTTCCGGGCAGGGACTCTCCAGAGTGACATCGTCTTCAGGAAGCGTTCGATGGTCTCCAGAGTGCTGGGCTGCACGACCTCCAGGTCGAAGGGTTCTTCTTCCATGGGACTTTCCTCCGGCTGAGCCTCGGTCTGGACCTGAGGGGTTGGCTCCCAGGGATCATGGAAACCCGTCCAGGCCGCTTCGTTCAGTTGATGAATCAATTCTGGGCTGCGATCCCCCTCTTCATAGCGATGAATCAGTTCGTCGAGGATCTCTTGGGTCATGGACACCTCCTCACGCTCAGGATCGGTCAAGTGGAACGACAGTGGTTGTCCGGAGGCCCGGCTCAGGCCAGCGAATCAGGTCATGGGTGCCGTGAGCTCTCCTGCGAACCGGCCTAGCCGGTCCAGGCGCTCCCAGGTGAACTCCGGCAACTCCCGCCCGAAATGCCCGTAGGCGGCGGTGGGTCCGAAGATGGGACGGCGGAGATCAAGGGCCTCGATGATGGCCTTGGGGCGCAGGTCGAAATGAACCCGGACAAGTCTCTCCAACTGCTCATCAGTGACTTTCCCAGTCCCGAAGGTCTGCACCAGGATGGACACGGGCTCGGCCACACCGATGGCATAGGCCACCTGCACCTGACAGCGCCGAGCCAATCCGGCGGCCACCAAGTGCTTGGCCACCCAGCGGGCCGCGTAAGCGGCAGAACGGTCCACCTTGGTGGGATCCTTGCCAGAGAAGGCCCCACCCCCGTGGGGTGCCGCTCCGCCATAGGTGTCCACGACGATCTTCCGCCCCGTGACACCACAGTCCCCACTGGGCCCGCCCTCGACGAACCGCCCCGTCGGGTTGACCAGGAAGCGGGTGGAGGACAGCCACTCGGGTGGCAGCACGGGCCGGATGATCTCTTCCACCACGGCTTCGCAAATCTCGGGATGCGAGATGTCCGGGGCATGCTGGGTGGAGATGACAACGGTTTCCGCCCTCACGGGCCGTCCGTTCTCGTAGCGGAGCGTCACCTGGGACTTGGCATCGGGACGCAGCCAGGGGAGGCGGCCGGAGCGGCGAAGCGCGGCATGGCGTTCCATGAGCCGGTGGGCGTAGTGGATCGCGGCAGGCATCAGTACCGGCGTCTCGTCACAGGCATAACCGAACATCAACCCTTGGTCGCCGGCGCCTTGCTCCTGGAACAACCCCTGCCCCTCGTCCACCCCCTGGGCGATGTCGAGGGCCTGGTTACCGTAGCGGACCATGACCTCGCAGCTGCGCTGATCGAAGCCGAGCCCAGGCTCGTCGTAGCCGATGCGGCGGATGGTTTCGCGGGCCACGGCCTCATAGTCAACGATCGCAGTCGTCGTGATCTCCCCGGCCAGGACCACCAGATTGGTGGTGACCAGCGTCTCGGCGGCCACCCTCCCTTTAGGATCCTGGGCCAGAACGGCATCCAGGATGGCGTCCGAGATCTGGTCGGCCACCTTGTCGGGATGGCCCTCGGAGACGGATTCGGAAGTGAACAGGTGATTCGAGGTCATGGAAACTCCGTGGAAGGTTGCATGGTCAGGAGAGGACATCGGGGACCTGCTCCCAGGGCATGCCAGGCTGCTGATGTCCCCATCGTGCCAGTTCCGTGAGCGGAAGCATCGTTTCCCGGAAGAGGGCGGCGCAGGCGGCGTTGCCCCGGGGCAGGCGAAACGTGGTGCAGCCTCTCCAGGGGGCTCTCCTGCCCATCGAGGCGGACCCGGACATCCACGGGCTCCGTGCATCCGGGAATGTAGGCGAGGGTGACGAGGGCTTCCCCTGCCCCCGCTTCGGCCACGGCGCAGCAAGCCATTCGGCGGGCCAGAAGGCCACCGAGGCGGTCCACCTTGTTGAAGTCCTTGCCCGACCAGGCCCCGCCCCCGATGGGCACTGCGGGGCCGTAGGCATCCACCACCAGCTTCTTGCCGGAGAGGCCGTTGTCGCCCATGGGCCCACTGCAGGTGAACTCCCCCGCGCCGTTCAGTTCGAGCTCCGGTAGCGGCAGTCCCATGCAGGCCGTCTCCACGGCCTCGGCAGCCAGACGGTTCAGCAGCATCCAGTCGGAGCCCGGGTGGTGATTGAGCGAGATGGAGACATGCAGGGGGCGCCAGCCTGAGGCACTGCGTGCGATGCGAACGAGCACCTTGCCGTCGGGTCCCACCTGGCCGGCGCCCTTCTCGATGCGAAGACGGAACAGCTCCCGGCCGATGCGGCGGCTCAGCCAGTGGGCCGGGGGAAGGTGACCGGTGAGCGGATCCGCCGAGGCGTAGCCGACACAGACCGCCTGGTCGTCCGAGAAGGCCCGCACTTCGCGCTCGTCGGGGTCGAAGACCCCCAGGCGCCGGAGGTCGGTGACCTGGATGTCCTCGGGAAGGGGATCCCACTGGCAGCCTGCGGCATCCGTTCCGTAGCCTGCGCTGGTGTAGACCTCCCGTATCAGTTCCAGCAGGGCCTCCCCCCGAACGGCATCGAGCATCCCCTCGTCCCGGACCGCCACCCGTCCTGTGAGGACGAGGTGGTGGAAGACGCAGGCCGCCTCCAGGCCTACCTTGCCGAAGGGGTCCACCCGCTGGACCCGTTCGACGATGGCGTCCACCACCGCATCGCAGAGCTTGTCGGGGTGGGCCGGGAGGATGAACTCCGCGTGTTCGATGGCATGGGTCCGTTCAGATAGCGTCATGGCGTCTCCTTGTCGAGGTCGGGCAGTTTCCAGACACGGGCTCCGAGGCCCAGGGCGAAGGCAGGATCCCCTCCAGCGCTCAGGGCAACCGCGAAACGCCCCTTCCGCCGGGAAAGCTCGCGGGCATGTTCCGTGGGCACCTGGCCGACCCATCCATCCGTCACCACCAGCGCCCGGCGGACGCCGTTCTTCAGCATGTGCGCGGTGACCACCGAAATGTCCGTGCCTCCGGTAGTAGCGCCCTTGCCCCTTCGCAACTCCTCGTGGGTGATGTCCTTCACCGTGGTGGAGAAGAGGTGCAGCGCCGGGGTCAGCCAGGTCGTGAGCGGGGTGAGGGCTGCGTAGAGCGGGGCAATGGCTGCGCTCATGCTCCCCGAGACGTCCAGATAGACATGGACCCGCTCACCCCGGCGGAAAGCGCGGTGCGGCAACTCTCCGGAGTAGAGCAGAGGTTCGGTTCCGCAGGCTGCGAGGACGGCGGCCCGCCGATCCCCCCCGACCCGGTGGGGGAAGATTCCTGCTGCGCTCGAGGCCGAAATCCTGGGACGTCCAGTGCCGTCTCCGTTCTGATCCCCCAGGTTGCGGAGGGCCTGGCGCAGGATCCCCGCAGCAGTTCGCCTCCGCTCCCGATGTTCCAGCCTGAAGTCGCGTTCCGTCCCGCCCTGGTCCCGCCCCGAGCGGAGCTCAACCATGGGCCAGCCGGCGATGATGTCCCGGATCTCGGCCAACAGGTCGGGATCCAGGGCTTCACTCGACCCCTCTCCATGGCTCCCCAGCAGTGCACCCACGTCCCAGGTCATCCCACGCCCCTGCTCGGCCTCCTCGGCCAACAGGCGGAAGAGGTCTTCATAACTGAGGGATTCGTCCGTGTAGAGTTTGCGGTGGAGAGCGCCAACGGCTCCCGGGAGCCATCGCTCCGCCGCAGTCCTCCAGCCCTCCGGGGGGCGGAGGAGGCACCAGGGCGACTCCCGGGCCTCGTAGAGTTCCCGGAACAGCCGCGTCGACTCCGGGCCCGGGAAGAGCAGGCAGAGTTGGGCATTGATGACCGCATCGAAGGCGAAGTTCAGGGCCGGGGTGGAACGCTCGTAGAGGCGCGTATGCCCCAGCACCACATGGAAGAGTTCATGCAGGACAAGCATCACCAGGGCGGGATCCTCGGCACAATGCGCTGCCGCGAAGTCGGGGTTGATCTTCAGGCGCGAGCGCGCTCCCAGGCTCACTGCTGCGGTGGGCACTTCGCGGGAGGCCTCGATCTCGAGGAGTGCAAGCAGCTTGGCGAAGGCCGGCTGGGTCACGGGGAAGGCGTTCCACACCCGCTCCCGGAGCTGAAGGGAAGCCGCGTCAGGCATGGGCAGCCTCGGCGATCCAGAGATCGAGGGCATGGCCCTCGCGCAGGGCTTCGCTCAGGAGGGGCGAACCGGCGGGGTCGCAGGTCTGCCCGCTCAGGTGAGTGAGGATGGCTAGAGTCCGGGCGGGATCCTGGTCGGCAGTCTTGGGCGCCAGCGAGGCAAGGGTGGCCAGCATCAGCGGAGGCAGGGTCAGCGCCCACTCAAACCCCATCGCCCGCCGCAGCAGCTCGTCCCCCAGTTCCTCACCCAGTCCATCCTCCAGCTTCTGGGGATGGGCTGCGATACCGTCCTGGATGCGGGCCAAGGCCAGGGCCCCGCACAGCCGGAAGTGGCTTCGCTGGCCCGGGCTGACGGATTGATTACGCAGTTTTCCAGACCATCGCGGCCACTGGGCCGCAAGAACCGAGTCAAAGTTCACTCGCGCATACCACGCCAACCCCCAGTTGCTGAGAACGCCTTGGGTGACCACCGAGCCTGTCTCGGCAGGGACCTGGAAGGGATGTAGAGTCAGGGTGCTCCGCGGAGGGGCACTCATGTTGCGCAGTGTCTGCCCCCCTTCCCCAGAACGAGCGGCGGTCGTCATGCTGCCCCCTCATTGGCTGGCCCAGCGAAGAGGTCTCGCCATTCCCGGGCCAGCTCGAGGAGGGCTTCGGGCTCGAAGTCCTCTTTCTCCACCACCAGGAGATACATCAGCAGGTTTCCTAGAGCGGTGTCTCCGGTGCCGAGCTTCGCGATCCTCGCGAGCTTGGCGTTGAGGCTGCGGACCTGCCCGATGGCGGCTGTGACAGTGTGGGCATTCGCTTCACTGAACGTGCGGAGCTTGTCCAGGATCGTGGTGAGCAGTTCCAGGGTGGGCACGTTCACACAGGGCCTGCGCAGGAGGTGGGGAGCCAGCACCAGGGCCAGCAGGTGGCGGCGCGGAACCGTGAGGGAGGCGAAGGCGTCGCTGACGAGGTTGGAAAGCTCCAGCTTGGAGATCTCCTTCGGGTGGTGCGCCAGGCCGAGGGCCACTCTCCGGACCGGGTCCCGCTCTCCCCGGATGCGCGACCACAGACCGCTCGAGCCTTCTCCGACCACCTGGAGTGCCAGCGCGTGGAGGGCGCGGAGCTTGCTCTCCTCTATGCGGCGCCCCTGCCCGCGCTGGGGAAGGCCCCACTTGAGCGCGAGGAAGGCCGCCCCCTCCAGACCGAGATCCAGCTTCAAGGCCTGGCCGGCGCCCGCGATGGCGAGAATGCTCCTGGCCAGACCCACGGCTCGCCGCCCGCTGATGGCAAGGCGCGCCTCCTGGAGAGGTCCCACCAGGGCGTCCACATACCGCGCCGCCCAGTCGTGCCGGAACTTCCGATCCACATTGGCATGGCGTTGGGCCTGCTTGATCAGCCCAGCAAGATCAGGACGCGTGGCAGGCGGATCTCCCCCCTGCAGGATGATCCGGCGCCGCACAGGGCCATCCAGATCCTGCAGAGCCGGCAGCGTGACAACGTAGGCGAAACGGTCGGACAAGGCCGGATCCAAGGGCAGGGAGCCCTCGTAGACCTCCTCGCTCTCCTCCTCATCCCCGGTGAGGGGAGGATTCATCGCTGACCACCGGTAGCGGAGCCGCGGCAGGGCCAGCCCCTGGATCCGCTTTTCATGGATCACCGAGAAGAGCTTGTTCTGGCTCTCCGGACGGCAGCGGGAGATCTCGTCCAGGAACACGGACTCCGCGTTCCAGAGGTTGCCAGGAGTCGGGAGATAGTCCAGTCCGGTGCGGGCAGCGTTGGGCACCGGGAATCCCAGCAGATCGTCGAAGGCGATCAGGCTGGCGTTGTAGTGCCGATGCTCGAGTCCGAGGCACTCCGCGAGACGGTTCAGCAGCTCCGACTTGGCGGTGCCATGGGGCGCGATGAGCAGGAGGGGGCGCTCGTCGGCCAAGGCCGCCAGGATCACCGAATCCAGGTGGGTGAGGCCGAAGAGGTTGAGGGACTCCAGCAGATGGATGGTCTTGCAGGGTGTGGCGGGCATTCGCAGCCTCCAAGGTCTGCGCCCCGTTTAGCTGCCTTGTTTAGCGTCGCGGCAAGTGGGGCTAAATGACGACGGTGAAGCGGTCCTGCTTGTGAAAGGTTAAGCGGAACGACACGACAAAGAATGTCACTTCCTCATGCCCAAGTAAGCTTCGTGAAATTGCCTGCGGAATGCCTTTGCAGGGTGGCCTTGGTGCGACCGTTCAGGCGCACTTGAGGATGCCCCACACGTCCGGGACCAGGGAGGGTGGAAAGGGCGACCGCGTTGGCCATGGCTTCTCCTTTTTCTGGTTGCATCCAGCACATGGGATCTTGCGATCCAGGGCACCGTGGCACTTGCTCGGTTGCCAACCCATGAAGGGGTATTCATCATGCAAGGACAACGTTAGGCATGGTTCCCTAGGTGTCAATAGGTTTCCTTTAATTGATATATCTTATTTATTTTCATTTTTTACAATAATTCAACAAGAGCCATGGCAAGTCTATCAAGACGAATGCTCTCTGGCAAAAATCTCATAATTTATTTATTAATATATTTTATTCTGTTTCCGTTTCAGCTTTCCGGCGAAAGCCCTGGTGTCTCCAACAGCAACCGCATTCCCCTTTCGGTGAGTCCATCGATCCCTTCCAGATCCCGGAGCCTGTGGTCAGGCCGATACTTCAGCAGCATGAAGACGGCCAGTCCCATTGCGCTCATATCCGAATCCAAGGGGCATGCGGCCACATCACGAACCTCATGGCTGATGGGACGGAAGAGAGGCAGATTCCCGGTGAAATGCTCCATTCGGGAGCGATCCTGCACGAGTACCAGCCTCTTCGGTTCCATTCGCGCGAGATATCGCACCTTGAGAAGCTTTTCCTCCCAGAGAAGGCCCACCACTTTCAACCCTTGGGGCTCAGCTTCCGAGGCGTCCACGGCGGGAAGGAGATCCATGACGAGCGTTTCTGCCCGTGCAAGCAGGTTCTGGGCAGAGATGAGCATCTGCTCTCGCAGATCGGGGAAGGATTCAGGGTGCAGGGCGCGCATGTGAGAGGTCTCCACCCGCTCCAACATCTCCTTCGCCTGCTCTGAAGAAAAGATCGGGCCTGGCACGATCGCCTTCGGGTTCAGAAAACGTGGATCCCGTCCGGTAAGCATGGCTTCCCATAGGGCCAGCCCCGCAGTGATATGATCCGGCGCGTCTCCCTCCACGTAACCTAAATGCTGAAGTCCGCTGCCGTAGTCGCTGACCTCAAACAGATGATACGTGCAAGGCCCCTTCCCTGCCGTGGACATGTAGTAGCGCAATTCCACATCCCGCACGCCGCAATCGCTATACGTGATCGACCCCAGATAAAGCCCCTTGCAGGATCTCCCTGGCAACGTTCCCCCCTGTAGCCTCCAATGGGACGGAAGACCGGAAGCCATGGATCGTGGAACGCCTCGTCTGGCTGGTTCATGGTTGTTCCTTTCAGGTTGTGTCCTGTGCATGGGATCTTGCGATCCGTGGCACCGTGGCGCTTGCTCGGTTGCCGACCCCTTGCGGGGTTCTCATCATGCAATTCCAAGTCTATGCCCTGCCCGATAGCCGTCAAGCCGAGAGCCTAGAACTGGACATTTTATGTCTACAGTGTTGAGGATTGAGCGTTCGAATCACTCCTGCACCACGACCTGAAACTACCACCATCATTGAGAGGTGGTTGTCTGTTGCCGGTATAGTGCAAGATCCGCCTATTCTTCAAAGTGAGGTGGCAGATGATGTCCGATGGTTGAGGAAGAGACCTTCGCCAGCTTCTACCCCACTCCAAGGCCTCTCCAACAGAATGCCTTCGATCTCCGGCCTTATCTTGATCGTGTAGCCGAAGCCATGACACTGGATTCGCCACAGGGTCCAGTTGCCACGAAGGGACTATCGCTGCGATCGGAGTGCTTTCCAGAATTTGACGAAACAAAGCCAAATCAGCCCCCAGACCCAACCCCGTGGATACTCACATCCGCGACCACAGGTGGAATGACGGCTTCCCCCTTCCGGCGGGCCTGGATGCGCTCCAGTTCATGGAGGACGCGGAAGAAGCTTCGCTCCAGTTGGCCCTCATATCGTTGGAGGCGTTCCATACACTCACCGATGCCTGGGGTTGCTATGGCGTGAAAGGCGGATGCCATGCGATCCGGATCTGACGAAGAGGAATTGTTGAGCATGAGCCCCTCTCTCTCTGCCCTCCCGGCCCTTTGCAGCCTCCAGAAAAGAGCAGACAAGCGATCCACCAAAACTTCCTCCAGAAGCCCAACTGGACGCAAGGATTCCAACATCTCAGCCCGAAGGGTCGCAATAGCCGCAGGGTCTTCACCTTTGACGATGACGGCTTGCGAGTAGGCACCATGCTTCAGTGCATTCCCGGAAACGATGGCCTTCCCCTCAGGGGTCTTGGGCCCGGTGGAACGTATGGCATTTTTGCGATTGGATTCGCCCTTGGTCATCTCTCATCCTCATCGAGTGGATTGCCAAAAATGTGGGTCAACCATAACGCATACGGAAACAGAGTTTGCCGGACCTGGCAATCCCTGTTGATCTGGAGTATTGTTTCCTCGCAAGCACCTCTATTTGGACAGGAATTGGAAGCCACAAGTCGTCGAGGATCACCGCGGATTCCCGAGATACCTGGTGTACGCCCCTAATCTTGCCGGCTTACCATCTCCTCGGGGCTGAACATCAAGGATGGGGGGTGCGTGCATTACGTGCAGAATCGTCCGTGCCTGGGCATTCTTTTCAATACTTGCGTGCGCAAGTCGGGACATCCGGTAGGGAGCGATGGTGCTCTGCTCCAGGATAGATAGGTGTCTTCAAGCCCCACCAGTATTGGGGCTTGATGGCTATTGAATGGAGCCGCATGTCGGGATTCGCTCCGCGCCGCGCCACTGGCTGGGCACGCGAATCCAGCTCCGCTGG